>CAWUIY010000058.1:0-19372 GCA_963922555.1 uncultured Serratia sp.
CCGCTGGGAGAAGAGGCGGTGTATTGGCTGGAAAACTATTTCGAGCACGGCAGGCCGTGGTTGCTCAACGGGCAGTCACTGGACATTGTTTTTCCGAGCAATCGCAGTCAAAAAATGACTCGTCAGACATTCTGGCACCGGATTAAGCATTATGCTGTGCTGGCCGGAATCGATGCGGAAAAACTGTCGCCGCATGTTCTGCGTCACGCTTTCGCTACCCATTTGCTGAACCACGGGGCTGACCTGCGTGTCGTTCAAATGCTTTTGGGGCACAGTGATCTATCAACCACCCAAATTTATACCCATGTAGCCACGGAGCGTTTGAAGAAGCTGCATCAACAACATCACCCTCGCGCCTGATCTGAGGGAAACACAGGACGTAACGATGAATAAGAATATCATGATGATAGCCCTGTTAGCCTCTGGACTGAGCAATCTGGCCCACGCCGATGAGGCTGCGTTAAAGGCCACCTTTAGCAAGATTGGCCTGGAAAACCCAGAGGTGAGCGCCTCGCCGGTGAAAGGCCTGAAGGCGGTAACCACGCCCCAGGGGGTGATTTATGTCAGTGAAGACGGTAAATATGTGCTGCAAGGCCCGCTGTATGACGTCAGCGGCGAGCGTCCAGTAAATCTCAGCAATCAGGCATTGATCACTAAACTCAACGCCTTGCAAAATGAGATGATCGTTTACAAGGCAGCCAAAGAACAGCGCGTCATCACGGTATTCACCGATATTACCTGCGGTTATTGCCACCGCCTGCATCAGCAGATGAAAGGCTACAACGATCTTGGCATAACCGTGCGCTATCTGGCATTCCCGCGTGCTGGTCTGGGTTCGCCGACTGAAAAACATATGCAGTCGATATGGAATACCGCCAATCGTAATAAAGCGTTGGATGATGCAATGCGCGGTGAAGACGTTTCGCCGATCGCCAAAACGTCTGACAGCAAGGTCGATATCTCGAAGCATTTTGAATTGGGCCAGCAGTTGGGCGTTACAGGCACACCGGCGGTCGTGCTGGAAGATGGAACCGTGCTTCCAGGCTATCAACCGCCAGCAGCGATGGCATCAATACTCGGCATAAAAGCTTAAGACATTGAGGGGCGTGGGGTTTGAAAACCGCGCGTCCCAGTAACTATTTGGAAGGTTGATTTAGTGACAGTGAAGATTCAGCTCAGACGCCGTGAAGTAGACGATGGCGCAGATTTACCTGCCGACCTGGCGCCTTTGCTGCGTCGTTTGTACGCCATGCGTGGCGTGAAAGAAAGCCAGGAACTCGAGCGCGGCGTGCGTGGTTTGCTCGATTACAAACAGCTCGATGGTATCGATGCTGCCGTTAATCTGTTGCAAGCTGCGTTGGCCGAACGGCTGCAAATCATGATTGTTGGCGATTTTGATGCCGATGGTGCAACAAGCACGGCACTTACCGTGTTGTCGCTGCGTAGCATGGGCTGTGACACAGTGAAGTTTCTGGTGCCGAATCGCTTTGAAGACGGCTATGGGCTAAGTCCTGAAGTGGTTGAGCAGGCCGCTGCTCGCGGTGCGCAGCTGATTCTGACTGTCGATAATGGAATTTCATCCCACGCGGGCGTAGAGCTGGCTCACGAGAAGGGCATTCAGGTGCTAATCACCGATCACCATTTGCCCGGTGATACGCTGCCCGCCGCCGAAGCGATTATTAACCCTAATTTGCACGGTTGTGAATTTCCTTCCAAGTCACTGGCCGGTGTTGGCGTCGCCTTTTATCTGATGCTGGCCTTGCGTAGCAAACTGCGCGAAAGCGGCTGGTTTGAACAGCGCGGCCTGCCAATGCCGAATCTGGCTGAATGGCTTGATCTGGTCGCGTTGGGCACCGTGGCCGACGTAGTACCTTTAGATACTAATAACCGTATCCTTGTTTATCAGGGGCTTAATCGAATCCGCGCAGGAAAATGCCGTCCGGGCGTTCGCGCATTGCTTGAAGTTGCGGGGCGCGATGCCCGCCAACTGACCGCCAGCGATCTGGGTTTTGCGCTCGGGCCTCGCCTCAACGCGGCCGGGCGTCTCGACGATATGTCGATAGGCGTAGCCTTGCTGCTCAGTGAAGACATGGCGCAGGCCAGGGCGCTCGCGAGTGATTTAGACGCGCTGAACCTGACTCGCCGTGAAATTGAGCAGGGCATGCAGGTCGAAGCGCTGGCGCTGTGTGAAAAGCTTGAAACCAAAGCGGAAGACCTGCCTTTGGGGCTGGCGATGTACCATCCCGAATGGCATCAGGGAGTGGTCGGCATTCTGGCTTCGCGATTGAAAGAGCGTTTTAATCGTCCGGTGATTGCTTTTGCCCCTGCGGGAGAAGGCGTGCTTAAAGGCTCGGGACGTTCTATCAATGGCCTGCACATGCGTGATGCGCTTGAGCGAATTGATACGCTGAATCCGGGACTGATGATGAAGTTTGGAGGTCACGCGATGGCCGCCGGACTTTCGCTGGAAGAAAGTAAATTTGAGCAGTTCCGCGATTGTTTCGCCGAACTGGTGGGTGAATGGCTCGACCCTTCGCATCTTGAGGGCGTGGTCTGGTCAGACGGCGAATTGACGGCTCAGCAAATGTCGATCGAAACCGCAGAAATGCTGCGCGACGGCGGCCCCTGGGGGCAGGCTTTCCCGGAGCCGGTATTTGATGGCACCTTCCGCATCTTGCAGCAAAAACTGTTAAAAGAGCGTCATCTTAAGGTCATGATCGAGCCGCTGGGCGGTGGTCCGTTGCTTGACGGCATCGCTTTCAATATCGACCCGACACTGTGGCCAGACAGCAGTGTGCGCGAAGTTCAACTGGCCTACAAACTCGACATTAATGAATATCGCGGTAATCGCAGCGTTCAATTGATGATTCAACATTTGTGGCCGCGCTGAGTAACAAGCTCCCATAGCCGGGAACTGCCCCGTATTTTGCAGGATCAAGGGTATAAAACAGCCGCATATTCCTTTAGAATACGCGGTTCGAATGGCGCTGTGCCATATACGACTTAACGTAAGACGCGAAAAAAATCATGTTTGAAATTAATCCGGTAAAAAACCGCATTCAGGACTTGGCCGAAAGAGCCGCGGTTATTAGGGGGTATCTTTGACTATGATGCCAAGAAAGAACGCCTCGAAGAAGTAAACGCCGAGCTGGAACAGCCGGACGTATGGAACGAACCTGAACGCGCGCAGGCGCTGGGCAAAGAGCGCTCGGCGCTGGAAGCCATCGTCGGGACTATCGACGAGCTGACTCAGGGGCGTGAAGACGTCAATGGGCTTCTGGAGCTGGCCGTTGAAGCCGAAGATGAAGAAACCTTCAACGAAGCCGTAGCTGAACTCGACGTGCTGATGACCAAGCTGGAACAGCTTGAGTTCCGTCGTATGTTCTCCGGCGAATACGACAGCGCCGACTGCTATCTGGATATCCAGGCAGGTTCCGGCGGCACCGAAGCTCAGGACTGGGCCAGTATGTTGCTGCGTATGTTCCTGCGCTGGGCCGATTCCCGCGGCTTCAAAACAGAAATTATTGAAGAGTCTGATGGCGACGTTGCTGGCACTAAGTCTGCCACCGTCAAAATCATTGGTGACTACGCTTTTGGCTGGCTGCGAACTGAAACCGGCGTACACCGCCTGGTGCGTAAAAGCCCGTTTGACTCAGGTGGTCGTCGCCATACCTCTTTTAGTTCCGTATTCGTTTATCCGGAAGTTGACGACGATATCGACATCGAAATCAACCCGGCCGATTTGCGTATCGACGTATACCGCGCCTCTGGTGCCGGTGGTCAGCACGTAAACAAAACCGAATCTGCGGTACGTATTACCCACATGCCAACCAACATTGTGGTGCAGTGTCAGAACGACCGTTCACAGCATAAGAACAAGGAGCAGGCCATGAAGCAGCTTAAGGCGAAGCTTTATGAGTTTGAGATGCAAAAGAAAAATGCTGATAAACAACAGGCCGAAGACAACAAGTCTGATATCGGTTGGGGCAGCCAGATCCGTTCATACGTTCTGGATGACTCGCGTATCAAAGACCTGCGCACGGGTGTTGAAACACGCAATACACAGGCCGTATTAGATGGCGACCTGGATAAATTCATCGAAGCAAGTTTGAAAGCCGGGTTATAAGGAACCGAAATGTCTGAGCAACAACCATCTGGGCAGCAGCCACAGGGCGCAGAGAACGCGCAGGAACTTAACAACGAGCTGAAAGCGCGTCGTGAGAAGCTGGCCCTTTTGCGTGATAAAGGCATCGCTTTCCCGAACGATTTCCGTCGTGATAGCATTTCTGATGCACTGCACGCCGCGTACGGCGACAAAGAAAACGAAGAGCTGGAAGCGCTGAACATCGAGGTTACCGTGGGTGGCCGCATGATGACCCGCCGTATCATGGGTAAGGCGTCATTCGTCACTCTGCAAGACGTTGGCGGCCGCATTCAGCTGTACGTTGCGCGTGACGATCTGTCAGAAGGTCAGTACAACGAAGAGTTCAAGAAGTGGGACCTGGGAGATATCCTCGGCGCTCGCGGTAAGCTGTTCAAAACCAAGACCGGCGAACTGTCTATCCACGTTACCGAACTGCGCCTGCTGACCAAAGCACTGCGTCCGTTGCCAGACAAGTTCCACGGCCTTGCCGACCAGGAAACCCGCTACCGTCAGCGTTATCTTGATCTGATCGCTAACGACGAATCGCGCAATACTTTCAAAATCCGTTCACAAATCATGGCTGGCATCCGCAAGTTCATGGTTGATCAGGACTTTATGGAAGTAGAAACGCCAATGATGCAAGTTATCCCTGGCGGCGCTTCTGCTCGTCCGTTTATCACTCACCATAATGCGCTGGACATCGACATGTACCTGCGTATTGCACCAGAGCTGTACCTCAAGCGTCTGGTAGTGGGTGGTTTTGATCGCGTATTCGAGATCAACCGTAACTTCCGTAACGAAGGCGTTTCTCCGCGTCACAACCCAGAGTTCACCATGATGGAACTCTACATGGCGTACGCGGACTATCGTGATCTGATCGTGCTGACAGAATCCCTGTTCCGCACGCTGACCGAGACCGTTCTGGGCAGCAGCGTTGTGCAGTATGGCGACCAGACCTTCGACTTCGGCAAGCCGTTCACCAAGCTGACCATGACAGAAGCGATTCTGAAATACCGTCCTGAGACCAAGGTAGAAGATTTGGCCGATTTGGCTAAAGCGACCGCTATTGCTGAATCTCTGGGTATTAAAATCGAGAAGAGCTGGGGTCTGGGCCGTATTGTTTGTGAAATCTTCGAAGAAACGGCGGAAAGCCAGCTGATTCAGCCGACTTTCATCACCGAATACCCGGCAGAAGTTTCTCCACTGGCACGCCGCAACGACGAGAATCCAGAAGTGACCGATCGCTTCGAATTCTTCATCGGTGGACGTGAAATCGGTAATGGCTTCTCCGAGCTGAACGATGCAGAAGATCAGGCGCAGCGCTTTGCCGATCAGGTTACCGCGAAAGATGCAGGCGACGATGAAGCGATGTTCTATGACGAAGACTACGTGACCGCTTTGGAACACGGTATGCCACCAACCGCCGGCCTCGGCATTGGTATCGACCGTATGGTCATGCTGTTCACCAACAGCCACACCATTCGTGACGTTATTCTGTTCCCGGCAATGCGCCCACAGAAATAATTGTGCAACCCTCTCTTCTGCAAAGGAGGGAGGGTATTATGTTGACCTGCTTACAGTATCCCTCTGAAATCTTCATCTTTTCGTTTATAACGCCTCGCCTTGCCATAACATCGTCAAATCTTGTTTAAACAAAACCTGCATTTATTGTCATTTTCTTTGCATTATCTAATCATATTTTTACAACAAGAAACATTTATTGGCATCAATCGCCAATTACACTCATTAACATTGTGGTAAAATTTTTACATATCTTCCTTTTGTGAAGGAAGAAATTAACAACTTATAGCGCCTGTAATAGGCGTATAACAAATTCCCCAACATTCTGGTTATAACAACACCTGCTATGTCGTCAAAAAACATTGGAAATTCCCGCAGAGACTTCCTTCTCAAAACCATCGCAATTGCACCTGCTGTGGCTTTAAATGGAACCGGTTTCATGGCAATGTCCGCGCCTGCACAGGCCAGCGATGTGAAACCGTCTGACCCATCAGCGCCCGTTACGGCTCCTGATTATCATCCAACTAAATTTACCGCCGAAGAGTATGCATTTTTGCAGGCTGCCGTTGCGCGTTTGATCCCCGCTGACGATCGCGGCCCTGGCGCATTGGAAGCCGGTGTGCCCGAGTATATCGATCGTCAAATGGATACGCCTTACGCGACCGGCGCGAACTGGTATATGCAGGGTCCTTTCCACCCTGAAGCCGAGCACGATTTTGGCTATCAGCTGCCATTAGGCCCTTTCGCGATTTATCAGCTAGGTATCGCTGATGCCAATGACTATGCAACCAGCAAGTTCGGCAAGGTATTCAAGGACCTGACATCAGACCAGCAAGAACAGTTGTTGGGCGAGTTTGAGAGCGGTAAAGCCGAATTCAAACAGGTTCCGAGTAAGACATTCTTCTCCTTCCTGCTGCAAAACACCCGAGAAGGCTTCTTCTGTGATCCGATCCATGGTGGCAACAACCAAATGGTCGGCTGGAAGCTAATCGGATTCCCCGGTGCCCGTGCTGACTTTATGGACTGGGTTGAACGCGGCGAACGTTATCCGTTCCCGCCGGTGTCTATCAGTGGTGAAAGAGCGTAACTATGTCTAAAACAATGAAAAAAGTGGATGCCGTGATCGTCGGTTTCGGTTGGGCAGGTTCGATCATGGCCAAAGAACTGACAGAAGCCGGACTGAGCGTAGTTGCGCTCGAACGTGGCCCGAGTCGTGACACCTATCCTGACGGTGCCTATCCGCAGGTTGTCGATGAGCTGACTTATAACATCCGTAAAAAGCTGTTCCAGGACTTGTCTAAAAGCACTGTGACCATTCGTCATAATGCGGGGCAGACTGCCATGCCTTACCGCCAGCTAAATGCGTTCCTGCCTGGGACCGGTACCGGTGGCGCAGGCTTGCACTGGTCTGGGGTGCATTTCCGTGTTGATCCGATCGAACTGAATATGCGCAGTCATTATGAAGAACGATATGGTAAGAAATTTATACCGGAAGGCATGACCATTCAGGATTTCGGCGTTAACTATAACGAGTTAGAGCCGTTCTTCGATAAAGCCGAGAAAGTGTTTGGGACCTCGGGTTCACCGTGGACCATCAAAGGCCAGCAGCAGCCTGGAGCACAAGGCAAGGGCAACCCGTTTGCGCCAGATCGCTCCGATAAATTCCCGCTGCCGGCACAAAAGCGTACCTATTCTGCTCAGCTGTTTGCTCAGGCGGCAGAAGCCGTAGGGTATCACCCTTATGACCTGCCATCTGCCAACACTTCTGGCCCGTACACCAACACTTACGGTGCACAGATGGGGCCGTGCAACTTCTGCGGCTATTGCAGCGGATATGCGTGTTACATGTATTCCAAGGCGTCACCTAACGTCAATATTCTGCCAGCACTGCGCCAGGAGTCTCAGTTTGAACTGCGTAACAACTCTTACGTACTGCGCGTAAACCTGACCGATGACAAGAAGCGTGCGACCGGTGTGACTTATGTGGATGCGCTTGGTCAGCAGGTTGAGCAGCCAGCTGATCTGGTGATCCTCTCCGCATTCCAGTTCCACAACGTTCACCTGATGCTACTGTCTGGTATCGGCAAGCCGTACGATCCGGTAACCAACGAAGGCGTTGTTGGTCGTAACTTTGCTTACCAGAACCTGACGACTATCAAAGCGTTCTTCGAGACTGACAAGTTCACCAACACCTTTATCGGTGCTGGTGGTAACGGTGTCGCGGTCGACGACTTTAACGCCGATAACTTTGACCATGCCAAATACGGTTTCGTTGGTGGCTCACCGTTCTGGGTTAACCAGGCGGGTTCAAAACCGATTTCAGGTGTGGCAACACCTCCGGGTACCCCGAACTGGGGCAGCAAGTGGAAAGCGGCGGTTGCGGATTCCTATACCCATAACGTGTCGATGGATGCCCACGGTGCGCATCAGTCTTATCGCACCAACTATTTGGATCTAGATCCAAACTACAAAGATATCTACGGCCAGCCATTGCTGCGTATGACCTTTGACTGGCAGCCAAACGACATCAAAATGTCGCAGTTTATGCACGACAAAATGCACAAAATTGCCGTTGCGATGAACCCAAAACTGATTTCCGGCTCCCCTAAAACTGCCGATACACACTTTGACAGCACGGTTTACCAGACTACGCACATGAATGGCGGTGCCATCATGGGTGAAGATCCTAAAACCAGTGCCATCAACCGCTATCTGCAAAGCTGGGACGTGCATAACGTCTTTGTGCCTGGCGCATCAGCATTCCCACAAGGTCTGGGCTATAACCCAACCGGCATGGTTGCCGCGCTAACGTATTGGTCTGCAAAAGCAATTCGCGAGACCTATCTGAAAAACCCAGGCCCCCTGGTTCAGGCATAAGGAAATCGCGATGAAAAAATTAATTTCTGCCTTGTTCCTTGGCTCGATAGCTTTTGCTGCGCTGGCCGATGACAACACCGGCCCAGATCTGATCAAACGCGGTGAATATCTGGCGAAAGCCGGTGACTGCGTGGCCTGTCATACCACCGAAGGCGGCAAGCCGTTCGCCGGTGGTCTGAAAATGGTGACGCCGATCGGTGCTATCTATTCGACAAACATCACGCCGGATAAAGCTAACGGTATCGGTGACTATACGCTCGAAGACTTTGAAAACGCCGTGCGTAAAGGTGTGGCGAAAAATGGCCAGACGCTTTATCCGGCGATGCCATTCCCGTCTTACTCCGTGGTGAGTGATGAAGATATGAAGGCGCTTTATGCCTACTTCATGCACGGCGTGGAGCCGGTGGCACAGCCAAATCGCGATAGCGATATTCCATGGCCGCTGTCAATGAGATGGCCGCTGGCAATCTGGCGCACAGCTTTTGCGCCAAAAGTGCAGCCATTTGCTGGTAAAATGAACGAAGATCCGCAAATTGCGCGCGGACAATATCTGGTTGAAGGTCTGGGACACTGCGGCGCATGCCATACGCCTCGCAGCATCACCATGCAGGAAAAAGCCATGAACAATGACGATGGCAATGCGTTCCTGTCTGGCAGTGCCGCTCCGATTGACGGCTATACGGCGAGCAATCTGCGTGGCGATAACCGTGACGGATTAGGGCGCTGGAGTGAAGATGACCTGGTGCAGTTCTTGCGCACTGGCCGCAACGATCACACCGCCGTATTTGGTGGCATGACCGATGTTGTGAAGCACAGCCTGCAATATCTGACCGTGGAAGATGCGACGGCAATTGCTAAATATCTTAAGTCACTGGATATTAAAGACAAAAACACGCCAGCTTTCACCCCGGATGACACAGTAGCCAAAGCGCTATGGCAAGGTGATGACAGCAAAACCGGTGCTTCTGTTTACGTAGACAGCTGCGCTGCGTGTCATAAAACTGACGGTACTGGCTATAAACGCTTCTTCCCAGAGCTGAAGGGCAATCCGGTGGTGTTGGCGAAAGATCCTGCTTCGCTTATCCACATCGTGTTGACGGGTAACACTCTGCCGGGCGTGATTGGCGCACCGTCAAATATCACCATGCCTGCATTCGGCTGGCGTTTGAACAATCAGCAGGTTGCTGATGTGGTTAACTTTATCCGTACCAGCTGGGGCAACACCGCTGAGGAAAAAGTCACCGCCGACGACGTTAAAAAGATTCGTGAAGATAAAAATATCATCACCGATCCCAAACAGCTGGGCAGTCAAAACATCGAGATGCTGCTGCCGATTAAATAATCTGGTGGGTTATTGATGTGATATGGCGCTAGCAGGTTAGGCGGGTGCCATAGATACAACCAAAGGGGTTGCCTTTAATACAGGCAACCCCTTTTATGTTTTTGAGCTAAATGCTTAAAAATCTGACATTTATCAGGAGGCATTCCTTGCTACCACAGCGTAACCCGTTATAATGCGAGACACACACCGAAGCGGGTGTAGTTCAATGGTAGAACGGTAGCTTCCCAAGCTGCATACGAGGGTTCGATTCCCTTCACCCGCTCCAAACTCAAGTCTCCCTAAGTCCTCTAAAGTCTACCCAACCCAGTAAAATCAAGCATTCAAGCCTAATCCTAATCTCCCTGCGTCTACTTATGTCTATTGAAATCTACTTGTATTTGGGGGTATATATGGGGGTATCAAACTCCACACCCCCAAAAAGTACCCCCTTACCAGCGGTGCCAAAGCTAAGAGATACCCCCAGATGAAGCTGAACGCCAGACAGATAGCCACTTCTAAGCCAAAAGAGAAACCTTATAAGCTGTCTGATGGCGGTGGCCTGTTCCTTTTGATAAACCCTAATGGTTCACGCTACTGGCGCATGAAGTACCGCATTGCGGGTAAAGAGAAACTGTTAGCGATCGGCGTTTATCCGGATGTATCCCTTGCTGATGCGCGGTTAAAAAGAGAAGAAGCTAAAAAGGTTATTGCTGCTGGTGGTGATCCTACTTTAAATAAGCAACAGGAAAAGCTCGCCCGCCAGGGGGGAGCAAGTAACACTTTTGAAGGTATTGCGCGTGAATGGTATGAACGCCGTTATGACCGCTGGTCAGAATCCTATCGTATCGAAATGATGAGCACCTTTGAGAGTGACGTTTTCCCCTTCATTGGCCACCGGCCCATTGCTGAGATAAAGCCTCTTGAGCTGATGGCGGTGCTATCTAAGCTAGAGCAGCGCGGCGCAACAGAGAAAATGCGTAAGGTTCGCCAGCGGTGTGGTGAGGTTTGGAAATATGCGATTGTCACCGGTAGGGCTGAATATAATCCAGCGCCAGATCTCGCTAGCGCAATGAAGCCTCACAAGAGAGAGCACTATCCACACCTTGCAGTAACCGAGATACCTGAGTTTCTAAATGTGCTGGCCAGTTACAGCGGCAGCATGTTAGTTAAGCTGGCAATGAGGCTGTTAATTTTAACTGGCACTCGCCCGGGTGAACTACGCCAGGCTGTATGGTCAGAATTCGATTTAGATAATGCTAAGTGGGAGATCCCTGCAGAACGCATGAAGATGCGCCGCCCGCATATAGTGCCTCTGTCGATTCAGGCCGTTGAGATTCTCAGGCAGATACAGCCAATCACCGGCCGATATCAATTTGTATTCCCTGGACGGATTCAGCACACCAAGCCGATCAGTGAAATGACCATGAATGTGCTTATCAGGCGTATAGGCTATGGCGGTCGAGCAACGGGCCACGGTTTTCGTCACACCATGAGTACCATTTTGCACGAGCAGGGCTATAACACTGCCTGGATTGAAACGCAGCTGGCGCACGTTGATAAAAACTCAATCCGCGGTACCTACAACCATGCCCAGTATCTGGATAGCCGCCGTGAAATGCTTCAATGGTATGCCGACTATATGGATAACCTCGAACGCGGTGAGAATGTTGTCCATGGGAAATTTAGTAAGAGTGCTTGACTGGATACATGAACAGTGTTGGTCTACATATGTAGACTTCAGTAGACCAGTAGAGAACCTTTTATGAGAGAAAATATACTAAAACTTCCAATCCATTTGCGCCGGCAACGTATTGTGACAGCCGAGCAAGTGGCATTAGCAATGACGGGGATTTATAATTACAATAAAATCAATGAATTGAATAAAATCTCTGATGACTATAATGTTGCTCATGCTTACCTAAAAGTAATTATTCATGAAGTTAGATCTGGAAATTTAGTTTTCGAATCTCTGTGGCAAGATATAGGTCAAAATATCACAGGGGTAGAATTTTCTTCGAAAGACATTTGGCCATGGGCCTTAAAAGAGCTTTCTGAACCCGATTGCTGGTATGGGGCGGAAAGTGAGCGCAAGTACGAGGATAGTTATTCTGCAGTTTCTCCACAGTGGAGTGAGTTTGCTGGAAAAAACACAGCCCTAATGCTTATTTCTGGCATGGCAGTTGCCCTTGAGCAATCTGGTGGAAAATATGTTAGAGGAGGTAAAATCAACAAAACAGCTGTAGTTGAAGCAGCAAGGAAGGCTATCAATGATTATGGGCGGGGGACGGAAATTACCTCTAAAGCTCTAACTGATCTCTTAAAATCAGCCATTGAACAAAATCTCACCAGACTTGAATGTTAATCGACTTCCAAAAAAAGAATGGCCTTTGGTGCAAGACTTCCAACTCTGCCTTAAAGGCCTAATATAAATAAAAATGGCTTCTAGATTAGGGTTACTGAGACTTCTATCTATTTAAAAACAACTTCCACAAATGACCTCGAAGTTTTGCTGAAATATATCTCGTAAACCCCAATAGACGTTACGAGGTAAATATGTCGCATTCATTAATTAGACTTTCTGAAGTTCAGCGCCGAACAGGCTACAGTAAGGCCTGGATTTACCGCCTTCTCAAAGAAGAGCGCTTCCCTGCATCAATTAAAATTGGCTCTCGTGCCGTAGCATTTATCGAGAGTGAAATTGATGAATGGATTAACCAGCGAATCGCTGATTCTCGTGGGGAGGTTGTATAATGCAAAAAAATACCCGCAGCGAGGCGGGCATTATCGAACAGGTTAGCGCCAGCGATAGTACCGCCATTCACACTATCAAACCAGCACCAAAGAAGCACCGCGCACGCTGCTACATGATGCGTACCGGTGTTGAGGGCTGGACTGAGAACGACATCCTCCGATATTGCCGTTTATCATCTGGCCGCAACTATGCTACCGAGCTGGAACGTCGCCTTGATATTCAGCTTGAACGTATCGACGAGAAGAACCCGGACGGCATCGGCTCACACCTTCGCTATCGCTTCTCCTGCCTTGCTGACGTGATGCTAGTAATCCAATTGGTCAGCCGCAACGCCGCTAATGGTGGCTATCGTGGGCTGTCACAGGCTGAAATCCGCGACATCCTTTCACTCTATCCAGACGCCTTTACCGCTGCCTAAAGGAGCCTAACAAATGAAAATCGAAAAAAGCAGATTAACTTCTGAGGCCACCCCTCAACCATCCACCAGTCCGAACAGTATTTTCAACGCTGATGAGGGTGATATTTCGGTAATTAAATTTGAGGGCTATTCCGTTCGCATTGTGAATATTCATGGCGAACCGTCGTTCGTTGCTAAAAATGTTTGTAAGGCTTTGGAAATAGCAGATCACTTAGTCGTATTGCGCCGCCTGGATGATTATGAAAAGGGGGAGTGTGCAATACCTACTCTTGGCGGCAATCAGGTTATGCGCACGTTATCTGAATCAGATTTTTATAAACTGATTGCCCGCAGCCGCAAAGCCTCCACGCCCGGAACATCTGCTCACCGGTTTACTAACTGGGTATTCCTAGATGTGAAGCCATCCATTCGGAAAACTGGCTCATACGGCGTGCCGTTCTCCTTCCTGAATGACCACAGTAAACGCAAAGCAGCTTATATCCAAAAGGCCAGTAAGCGCGGTTCTGCCCTTCAATCATGTAAGACCGGAAAAGCCCGTCTGGCTGCAGAAGTGGCCGAGCTGTGGCGCAAATACCAGCTTTGCTTGCCGGAGGTTTACTAATGAATGCCTCCCAGAAAGCAGCCTTTAAGCTAGCTGAAAACTTAACAATACTTAACATTCAGAACCGGTCAAAATCTGACATGGAATTTAATTTTGGTGTCTGGGCGCAAGGACTTGAAGGTTTTTCTGACATTACAGCGGGAGGCGGTGTGTTTTTCCAAGTCATAAAACAGGGCCGTATATCTTGCACGGCTCCAACTAGAAATGAAGATACAAGTCAGTCTGTATTTACTTCTATTTTGGCTGTACGCCGCTGGCGGCGCTTGATTTCACTTTTAGCTGCCGCTATCAAAAAACCTGCCGTGCTTTCGCCTTCGTCTTTTAATTTTTCGATCTCTTCTAAGTCAGTCAAAGGAAGTCTGACTGAAACTTGTAGTGAACGATTATTTTTCCTACCTGTTGCCATTACTGATGCTCCTATCTTTAGGTGGTGTTCAGTATACACAGGAAAATTATTCGTAAAAGCCTTGAGGTGGTGTTCACCATGTTATACATTGGTGGTGTTCACCTTGTCCACAAGTAAAGAACAGGTAATCCACAAAATAGCGAAGCCCGGCAGTGCGTCAACACTAACCGGGCCCCTTACCAAACCGTTATATGAGGTAACGATTATGGCTGATTCACAGCATACCCAAACTCGCCCCAAATTTCAGTATCGCTTTTTGGCGTTAGATCGCGCCAACACCAAAGCCGTGCCCTTTCGTCTGACCGTTGAGGCCAATAGCGAGCAGGAAGCGCGCCAAAACCTTTGCGTTCATTTCATCTTATCTTTGGCGGTTCGTCTGCCAGTCAGAAGGACTAGCCGTGCTTAACTCGATCCCGATGCTAAACGTTGATTTACCCGTTTCACCAGATTTCTCTGGACGGATTTTGCTTTACGTAGAACGTGGCCACGTGGTGGCAAACAAGCCTGTGCTTGAAGATGAAATGGTGGGTTCCGTCGAGCTTTTCACGCAGTTCCTCCAGCGTGCCGGATACCGTCTAGAAGCCAACTGCGAGGAATAAAAATAATGAAGCCATTAAATACCAGACTGACATCTGGGGGATCTGTTCGACCTGAGATCCGTCCCGGCGATATTTGGCAAACCAGCGCAGGCGTGAAAATCATTATTTCCAGTGTGACACCCGGGCGGGTGACTTATACCCGTGAGGGTTATGAACATCCCTGCATTTCGCCGGTGGAGAATTTCTATCGTGCCTATTCTCCAGTTAAACAGGGCGCTATGACGGCCTGGTGTCAGGCAAATAATCCATTGGAAAAAGTGAAGAAATTAAAGGCACTCATCCAGGCGAAGCAAGAGGGTAAGAAAAATGCGAAATATTGACCTCATCCGCGAAGTTACCGTTGCCGCCGCCGGGCGCTGGCCTGACGTGCTGTCACTGGCGGGCATTACCGTGCCCAAATCTGCACGACAGCACGCGGCATGCCCGGCGTGCGGCGGTGAAGATCGCTTTCGCTTCGACGACAACGGACGCGGTAGCCACTTCTGCAACCAATGCGGTGCAGGTGACGGCCTTGACCTGGTGAAAAAGGTGAATCACTGCGATACCACTGAGGCGGCGCAGATACTGGCAGGCGTGATGGGTATTGATTACCGGTCAGTCGAAATTAATCCCGAAGCAGCCAGCGAACGGCGAGAGCAATTGGTGACTGAACGCCAGCAGCGGGAGCAGGAGCGCCACCAGCAATCCGTAGCTGATGAAGCACGCCGCAGGGAAACCTTTCAGCAAAAGTATCAAGCATTGGCCGCGCAGGCTCAGCCTGGCGAAAGCGGGTACCTTACTGCCAAGGGGCTGACGGGCTTCCCGTTCCCCATTATGGCTGACGGTGCTCTGCTGCTGACGTTGGTCAATGAGTCCGGCGCCATTGCCGCCGCGCAGACCATCACCGCCAATGGCGTGAAAAAGCTGGTATTCGGTTCAGCAAAACACGGGGCATACCACGCCGTGAATGCGCCTGAGTACCCGCAGGACATCATCATCACCGAAGGGCTGGCAACGGCCCTCACGCTGAGCCTGATGCGTCCGGAGGCGCTGACCGTCGCCGCCATTGATGCCGGTAATCAGTTACCCGTGGCTGAGCTGATGCGTCGCCGGCATCCAGATGTGCGGATCATAATCGCGGCAGATAACGATTGGCATTATCCAGGAGAGTTGGACGAGCGCGGGAAGCCAAAAGTTAACACCGGCCGCATTCAGGCTGAGAAAGCGGCTTTATCTGTGGCTGGTGGGGTATCGCTGCCACCGACAGCGCACAAAGCCGATTGGGACGATTACCGGCAGCACAACGGCGTACAAGCCGCAGCACGGGCATTCCATGATTCGATATATCAACCACAGGGTACAAACGTGAAACCACAGCTACAGGCCACCGACGGCGGTCAAAAGCCCGGGCAAAAAGATGAACTCCTCAAGCCCCGAGTGGAAAGCCGTAAGGACGGCGTGTTTTGGATTTCACCTAAGGTTGATAAAGAAAGTGGCGAGCTAATCAATAACGAAAGCTGGCTCAGTTCTCCGCTGGCGGTGGTCGGTATTGGTGAAGACGACAGCGAGCGTTATTTGGTCCTGAGCTGGAAACCGGAAGGCAATCAGCGTAACCGTGTTGAGGCGTTACCCATGCGCGATATAGGCGAGCGTGAAGGCTGGGCAAAACTTCGTGCCGGTGGCCTGACTATCACGGCAAAAAGCAGCCTAAGGGCGATTCTGGCCGATCACCTGCAACGTACTGGTAATCGTGAGATGTGGGCTATTGCTGGCGCAACTGGCTGGCAGTGTGGCGCTTATATCATGCCTGACGGTGAGGTTATAGGAGAGCCGCTGACGCCCGTCCTTTTCAATGGGCGTTCCGCTGCGGCGAAAGGGTACACCTTGAAGGGAACCGCTGATAGCTGGCGTGAGAGCGTTGCGAGACTGGCGCAGGGCAACCCCTCAATGATGCTGGGCATTGCCTGTGCGCTTGCCGCCCCGTTGATCGGTATTGCAGGTGCTGATGGTTTCGGCGTTCATCTGTTTGGTGGCTCATCCGCGGGTAAAACCACGACCGGTAATGCCGCCAGTTCAGTTTACGGTGAGCCTGACGCACTGAAACTTACCTGGTACTCAACCGCGCTAGGGTTGGTGAACGAGGCAGCGGCGCACAATGATGGTTATATGCCTCTGGATGAAATAGGGCAGGGAAGCAATCGCCGCGCGGTCGCAGATGCTGCCTATGCCCTGTTCAATGGCGTGGGTAAAATCCAGGGAGCCAAAGAAGGCGGCAACCGCGATGTGAAGCGCTGGCGGGCGATGGCATTCAGCACCGGTGAAATTGATATGGAAAGCTATATCCGTGCAGATGGGGGCAAGGTTAATGCCGGTCAACTGGTGCGATTGTTGAATGTCCCGATCAGCAAAGCGACGGTGTTCCATGGATTGCCAGACGGCAAATCTCACGCCGATGCGATGCGGGAATCCAGTAAATCGAACTATGGTGCCGTTGGGCGTGAATGGATTAAACAGCTCGCCAGCCAGAAAGAGGCCTCAGCCGAAGCGGTACGGGTTGCCGAACGGCGCTGGTTGGGACTGCTGCCCGAGGAAGCCAGCGAACAAGTGCGCCGTGTCGCCTCGAGGTTTGCCGTGCTGGAAGGAGCGTTAATACTTTCCCTGCAACTTACCGGTTGGGATGCTCAGGAATGCCGTGACGCGCTCCAGCATAGTTTCAACGCCTGGGTAAATGAGTTTGGCATGGGGAACAGGGAGTCTAAAGCGTGGGTAGAGCAGACAGAATCCTTTCTGCAGCGTTTTGGGTATAGCCGCTATTTGCCACACCCTAATGCCGACCCGCGTGATCTACCCATAAAAGACCTGGCCGGATACCGGGTAAAAAAACCTGACGGTGAAACGTTGGTCTTCCACACCTTTCCTGCAGTCTTTAACGATGAAATTGCCACGGGGGCCAATGCGACAGCTTTCGCGCAAGTGTTGGCTGATGCCGGGATGCTAGATAAGCCGGCCAAAGGTGTGACACGGAAAACATTGCGCATAGACGGGAAGCAGCCGCGCTTTGTGGTATTGATGTTACCCGAAGATGGTGAGAATTAATTTCTCATGTGAGAAAAAGTAGGTCGGTTCAGTCGGTTCAGTCGGTTCAATTTTTTAATTGTATGATTTGTATGTGTTTATTATCTAATTTTGAACCGACCCTGAACCGACTTTAACCCGCTTGAACCGACCTTGTTTAAAAATCCCTTTCCTGGCTGGTGGATTGAACCGACTTAACATAGTGATGAACCGACCTGTAAGTCGGTTCAAAAAGACGATACATAATATTAAATATCAGTTGGTTAAGTTCGTGAGCCGACTGAACCGACCGAACCTACGTACTTTTGCTTATATATACGAAAAGTTGAGAGTGACAGAGCGGTTAACAAAAGAGGTCACCGTACACTGAAGGAAAACAGATACAAGCCTACGTGCTGAATTCCAACATGATGACTATTAGCGATGCTCAGGGATATCTTTAGACATACTACAGGTTCACTGAGTTTACGGATAAGGCTTATTAATTTATAATTTATTCTTATTAAATATTTAATCAATAGCTAATGCTGAATATAAATAATGAGTGACTTGATCAGGGCTTTTAGAGGGTAAATAAGAGCCGGTTTTTTGGCTCTTATTTTTTGATTATCAGAAGTAAAGTATTAAGCAGCAGTTTTTAATATTATTTTTGCTGCTTGCTCAATTGAGTGAACAGGTGTTATTCCTACATCATATGTATGAGCCAAATCCTGGAGAGCCAAGAATGCGCTTTTTATAGATTCAATGTTTTTATCAGAATAAGCAGGATCATCATCAGTAGGTCTAAATAAAATCAACTCATGCGAGCTTCTACCAAATAAATGATTTTGTTTTTTAATCATTGATAAATCTGAAATTTTTGCTTTACCATCTTTTACTAACTCTGTTAGGTTTGATGGTACAAGCTTCCCAGTGTTTATAGCTGCATAATCACTAAGGTAAAAAATTTTGGCTGGCCGATGACCATCGGAGAAACTGAATTGCCTGTTAAATAAAACCTCACGATAAGAGTCTTCTCGTACAACAGCATCAATTAACTGAGATGCCCAACGATCCTTCTCTCTTGGAGATTTAGTTTTTGCTTTAGCTAAATGGTCTTCATCTTCAAGAAGAGAAGAGAGACTGGATGAAAGCGAAACTGCCTGTCGTAAAATCCCGGTTGCATTTCGTGATGCTGCCTCTCTAGGAGAACTGACAGTCACTCCCGTGATTGGCGGAACCCATTCTTTAAAATCATTACCTCTCTCAAGGTGTTCTTTTAGGCTTTTTGATATGAGATTGACCATTTTCGTAAATGCTGGTGATCTAAACCCATACATGGCCTCTATGACTTCTTTCCTTATAGCCGGTTTTACCAAAACCTCGCCAGTTGTGGTTACGGATGCCACAATAATTGTAAGCTTCTCGCCTGAGCCCAGCATTGGTTCAAGGTAGACAGACACCCAGCTACCAGCGATCGCGGGCATTGGAGGTACTGATTTCAAGAGAAGATCAAGGTTGAGCATTGTAATTCATCTGCGCTTGCTTTGGTTTAATATAGTCATAAAGTATATCACCCAAGACCTCAATTCTAGCGGCAAGGAAAGAAATCATCTGATTTTTTGTCTTTTCTTGAATGCTATTGGCAAGTGTCGCGTGTAAGGCTTGCAAAGGTTTCTCTCGGTTTTTCACCGACCAAG
>CAWUIY010000059.1:0-19103 GCA_963922555.1 uncultured Serratia sp.
TTAATCGTGCCGCTGCGCGGCAGCCCGAGGATTTGTGCCCCGCCCGCGCTGCCCCAGCGCACCACATCTTCAATACTCGCCGCATCGCCGCCGCCTTCAAAAGTTCCGCCCGCATAGCGCGGTTGCGCCTGCATCCCTTTACGCGCTCGCTGCAACAGCCAGGCTGCATGAGCCTCGCTTTGCATATCCGCCGCCTCGTTTGAAGCCGCGCCATCGACGCCAAGCGAAACCGGCACGCCGGCATTTTCCAGCGCCAGCAGATCGGCAATGCCGCTGCCTAAGCGACCGTTGCTTTGCGGGCAATGCGCGATACCGGTGCCGGTTTTTCCTAACAGGGTGATCTCCTCCGGCAACAGCTTCACCAGATGCGCAAACCACACATCACTGCCCAGCCAATCGTGCTCGGCGCAAAACTGCACCGGCGTGGTGCCAAACTTGGCTCTTGCCGCGTCGAGATAGTCAACCGTTTCAGACAGATGGCTGTGCAAACGAATGCCAAGACGCCTTGCCAGTGCCGCCATTTCCCGAAGCTGTGACGGCGGCGCGGAGTGTAACAACGTGGTGGGAGCCATCACGACCCGCCGCAGTGAGGCTGGCTGGGCGTCGTGATAGCGTCCCACCAGACGCTCGATATCCGTCATATAATGTTCAAAACTTTCAGGTCGCAGCGCCAACGGTAAATCCTGTTCAATTGCCCGGGCCTGTGTCGCCCCGCCGCGACACAGCACAATGCGCATCCCCAATGCCTGCCCTTCGTCAAAAATAATCTCTGAGGTATCGAAAGGCATATCGGGCCAATAGAGATAGTTGTGATCGGCCACGGTAGCGCAGCCGGATCGCAGCAGTTCTGTCAGCCCGATACGCACCGCCAGACGGAAAGTTTGCTCGTCAAACGCCGCGCGAAAACGGTACGGCGTGGCGCTGAGCCAGGCGGTCAAACTCTGGTTTAGCCCTTGCGGTTCGCCTTTGAGCAGCGATTGAAACAGATGATGATGAGTATTGACCCAGGCTGGATAAACCACGCAATCGCGGGCGTCGATCAGCCGTTCATCGGCCAGCGGAGTCAGGTGGCCAATAGCCTCAATCACGCCATCCCGAACGCGAATATCTGGTCCCGAATGCCGCGCTTCCTCACCTTTTAACCCGGTGAGGATCGCATGGGCGTTTTTAATCAGCAGTGACATAGGCGGCCCCCTTAAGGTTCAACGTGCAGGTTTTTAACGATTTCAGTGGTATAAGCCTGCTTCCAGTCAGTTTCCGGTTTGAGCAATTTGGCGTTAACCATAAAGTCGCGGGTTTTCTGCCAACGTGCATCGGTCATCGTGCCCCAGCCCAGCGTTGCCGCATCACCGCCGTCGATCAGGTGGTGCTGCTTAATCTGCGACACGGCCCAGGCCAGCAGATCATCCCCCATCTTAGGATTATCCTTTTTAATCAGTGCGTTGCCAGGAGCAGGGTTTTTCAGATAGCTCACCCAGCCCTCCATTGAAGCCTGAACAAATTTCGCCATCGCGTCTTTACGGCTGGCAATCAGATCGTCACGGGTGATCAGGATGCCACCATAAGGTGGATAGCCGTGCTCGGAAAACAGGAAGAAGTTGGATTTGACTCCGGCTTTTTGCGCCTGAAAAACCTCGGAACTGACATAGGCCTGCTGCGCGACATTATCGTCGGCGACAAATGGCTGAATATTGAAGGTGTAAGGACGGGCCTGTGAATCATTGAGGTGGTATTGCTCTTTTAGCCACGGCCACCAGGTGGACTGCCCGGAGCTGGATACCAAAATGGTCTTGCCTTGCAGACCAGCCAGCGAGGTGACAGAAGCATGGGTTAACAGCCCCTGCGGATCGTACTGGAACGGGGCGGCAATGGCTTTAGCCGGAAAGCCGCGCTGCACCGCATCCAGCAGTTGCAGATCATAACCGATGATCACATCGGCCCGTTTTGCCAGCAACAGCTGCATGCCATTGATCTGCGGACCGCCGGACTGAATAGTGACATCCAGCCCATAACGCTTGTAGATCCCGGTGGCCAAAGCCTGATAATACCCCCCCTGCTCGGCCTGCGCATACCAGGACGTTAGCAGGGTAATTTTTTCGTCTGCCTGAGCGGTCAGGGAGATGCTTCCCAGCAACAGCGCGCTTAACGTAAGCCGCGACAGGGGAAACCGGAAACTCAATTTCATTGCTCCTCTCCTCATCAAAGCCGAAGAGAGGGTAAGCAAACGCGGCTCAGCCTCCCATTCGGCGCAAAGTTTGAATTGCGAAATGGTTGCTGAGCAATGTCCCATGCCATGTTCTGCACTGACCGCTTCTACTCACTCTGAGTTATACAAAAACGATGCCAACTTGCGCAAAGCCCTATCCATGCGCTTTGTAGGTGAATGATCGGTTAATTAGCCCTCCAGCACTCTGCAACCTTTGATTCAAAGCAGGGCGTGATGCGCAGTTATGGTGCAATCGAAGCAGAGTTTAACCCCTGGGTCTGGATCTGACTGAACAGCATCTCAAGCTGTTTAAGCATCATCGACGCAGCCAGGGAAAGCTGCCGCGCCGGGGCAACGCACAGCGACAGCGTAAAGGTCTTAAGTTGAGGATCGGTAAGCGGAATAAAGGCTAATTCTCCACTGATCACTTCATCCATGATATCCAGCCAACAGAGAATGCCGATACCAATCTGCTCTTTAATCAGCGATCTAATCATATGAATATTATTGGAAACTGCGACCTCGTTAACCATACCGCCATTGATATTCACCAGCGCCTCGACCGGTTCGGAAAGCATCAGCGGTGCGGAGGGAATAATAAACGGATATTCCAGACACTGATTAAATCTCACCCCGCTTCTTGCGGCCAGAGGATGGTCTTTGGGTACCACAATGCCCAGATTGATTTCGGCAAAGGCTCTGACCTGCAACTCACGCGAGGTCTGCGGATTCAGCATGATGCCAAAATCGGCGTCTCCCGACATCAGCGCCTGCTGAATATCGACATTGTTCATGGTGGTCAGAGTGAAGGAAATATTAGGGTATTCGAGATGCACTTTTTTCAGCATCGACGAAAAAAAGTGCCGGTTTATCGCGTCGATGGTGGCAATACGCACGTGGCCGCGCCGTAATCCACGCAGATCGTCGAGCTGCTCACACACCCGCGAAAAGTCCTTTTTCCAGTTGTTGGCCGCGTGCAGCAGCAACTCTCCGGCGGCGGTGAGCTTTAATCCGGTGGGATGCCGCTCAAACAGTGGCATAGCCAGCTCTTTCTCGACGCGCAGTATTTGGCGATCGATTGAAGAAGCCGCGACGTGCAGCGTTTCGGAAGCTTTGCGAAATGACCCCTGACGTGCCACTTCGGTGAAATACAGCAGAAACCGTGAGAATGCGAACATATTTAAGGTGCTCTCTTTTATGCAACGGGATGTGCGAATCAAAGCGCTGGACGCAACGGTTTTATCACAATAACGTAGTTTTCGAACGGCGGGAACAATCGTTTCAACGGCCAAAAATTAATCTCTGCGACTTTACGCAGAATTATTCTGCCCACTGACGGCTAACACGGTAAAGATAATGAAAGATTTAGAATTGATTCCGGTCATTGTTAACAGGCTGAGTAATAATGGCTCGGGAAATATTTCATTACAGCTTGTCGCCGAACAAGGTGGCAATTTACCGGCTTACTCCGCAGGCGCACATATCGATATTTTTATTCCTGAGGCTGGCGCAAGACAGTATTCTTTATGCAGCCAAAAGAGTAATGGGGAATATTATGAAGTCTGTGTAAAACGGGCTTCATTATCTACCGGCGGATCGCATTATATTCATCAAAAGCTAAAACAGGGCGACCGTTTGATGATCTCCTCGCCGCGCAATCATTTCCCGTTACCATCAGCCAAAAATTATTTGCTGTTCGCCGGTGGAATTGGCATTACTCCATTGCTGGCCATGGCTGAAGAGCTATCTAATCAAGACATTGATTTTGAATTGCATTATTACGTTTCCCGCGAACAGCAAACCGCTTTTATTTCCCGTTGCGCTGCACCAAAACTGGCCAATAATGTGTTCCTGCATTACAGCGACGCAAACGATTCCCTACGCCGCAGAACGCCAGGCTGTTTACGCAATCCGCACCCTGATACCGCCGTGGTCGCCTGTGGTCCAGACGGGTTTATTCAGCGACTGCAAGACATCATGCAGCAGAATCACTGGCAGCCTGAACAATTATCTTTCGAGCGTTTTACCAATGCACAGTTAAATAATCGGCAGGACAAGACATCTTTTTATATTCAGCTGAATTCCAGCGGCCAACGTTTTTTAGTCGGACCTGATCAAACCATTGCCGAAGTATTATTAAGTGCCGGGGCGGATATTATGCTGTCGTGTGAACAAGGTATTTGCGGCTCGTGTATTACCGACGTCCTTGAGGGTATTCCCGATCACCGCGACTGCGTGCTGACAGAAGAGGAGCGCGACGAAAATACGCAAATTACCGTCTGCTGCTCGCGTGCCAAAAGTCCGCTGCTGGTGCTTGACCTGTGATGACCATGCCTTATTTAGCTATCCCCGATGCCTTCACATCTTTGCGCGGAGTGCACAATGTGCGGCTACCTCGCTGGGCGCTGCCAGCAGACTGGCCCGAGCAGGCCGGTAAACCGTTGGCGGCTGACCTGTTTTTCGATCATGGCCAAATTGCCTCATTGCAGCCATGCGCGCAGTCAAACCACGGGTTATGGGATTTACAGGGCGCACTGGCTCTGCCCGCGCTAATCGAACCCCATGCACATCTCGATAAAACCTTCACTCTGACACGCAGCCGCCCTGCCGCACCGGGTTTATTGGCCGCTATTGATGCCCTGCATCAGGACCGCCAATATTGGACCGCAGAGGACATCCACCAACGCGCCAGCCGTGGTCTGGCATGGGCGGCGGCACACGGCGTCACCCATTTGCGCACGCACATCGACTGGTTCACCGCCACGCCTCCTGCCGCCTGGTGGGAAATGGATAATCTGCAACGACCCGGCATCACGCTGGAACGCGTTGCTCTGGCACCACTAGGCCTGTTTGCCGATGCAGATACGGCGAATGCTATTGCGCAGGCCGTAGCGCAAAGCGGTGAAGGTAGCCTGCTCGGCGGGTTTATTCACTCATCAAACTGGGATCCGCTCGCAATGAGCCACCTGCTAAACAGCGCTGAACGCTGGCGGTTGGATCTCGATTTGCATATTGATGAAGAGTTATCGCCAGTCGCTCACGGGCTGGCGTGGCTGGCCGACTTTCTTCGCCAGCACGATTTCTCCGGCCATATCTGCTGTAGCCACGGCTGCGCGCTGGCCTCGGGCAGCGAGCAGCAGGCGAAAGCGGTGCTGTCAGAATTGGCAAAGCATCGCGTCACCCTAATTTCCCTGCCGATGACCAACCTGCTATTACAGGATGCCGTGGTCGGCCGCACGCCGCGCCAGCGTGGGATCACGCTGATTAAAGAAGCCCAGTCCGCCGGCATCCCCGTGATTATTGGCTGCGACAACGTGCAAGACGCCTTTTGCCCGGCAGGCAGCTACGACCCGCTGGACACGCTGGCCTGCATGCTGTTTACCGCCCAGCTCGACCACGTATTCGACCGCCATTCACAGCTGATTTGCAATCTTTCTGCCCTCACCGGCGAGGCCCAGAGCGGGTCGCCGCTGGCAGAAGGTCGTCCAGCCAGTCTGGTCGTTTTTCCCGGTAGCGATAGCGTTACCTGGCCCCTTAACAGCGCTGCCCGCGTGGTGATCAACCGCGGCAGACTGACCCATCAACGAACGTGGAAGCAGGAGTTGAATCATGAGTCTTGAAGCCGGTGCGGGCAAACCGCTCGCCAAATACGCCGCCTGGCGTCGCGCAGGTGATTACATTTTTCTTTCGGGCATCATCCCGGTGAATCCGCAAACCGCGACTATCGTGCGCGGCTTTCAGGATATTCCCGCTGAAGCACGCCAGCTGCTCGGAGAAACCGGTGAATTCTCTACCGACGCCAAGCAGGGGCCAATATTGGCCCAGAGCTGGTACGTGCTGGAAAGCATCCGCCACACCATCGAAGAGGCCGGTGGGCAGATGAGCGACGTTTTTAAGCTGGTGCAGTATTTCCGCAATCTCGACCATTTTCCCTATTACAGCCGAGTGCGAAAGATGTTTTATCCCGGACAACCTCCGGTTTCTACCGTGGTGCAGGTCAGCGAAATGCTGCCCAGCGCCGAGGTGTTGATTGAAGTCGAAGCCACCGCATGGCTCCCGCAATCCCGGTAAATCCTAGTTAACGACGAGGCACAACATGATTAACGGTTATATCCCTGCTGCGCGCTTCCTGCCTTTTCTAAGCTGGCCCGCGATTGCTGCCCTGCCAGACAAGGCCAACACCGTTATCGTGTTGCCGACTGGCGCCATTGAACAACATGGCCCGCATCTGCCTTGCTCGGTAGATAGCGTGATTTCGTCAGGCGTTGCCGGGCATGCACTCGCACGCCTACCCAAGGAGATCCCGGCCTATGCCGTGCCGCCTGTCACCTACGGCAAGTCCGACGAGCATCTGAATTTTCCCGGCACCCTGACCCTGACCGGCGACACACTGTTGCAAACCATTCTGGAAATCGCCGAGTCTTTGTATCGCGCCGGTTTCCGCAAGTTATTGATGATTAACGGTCACGGTGGCCAACCGCAGGTGTTGCAGATGGCGTCCCGTGAGATGCGCCTGCGCCACGGCGACATGATCATGATCCCCCACGACGTATTTCGCGTGCCGAATGTCGAGAATCAGTTTCTTTCGGCACAGGAGCAAAAAATGGCGATGCATGCCGGTCACAGCGAAACGGCGGTCATGCTGGCGCTGGCGCCTGAGTGCGTGAAGATGGAACACGCTGTCGCTAATTATCCACCTGAATTCCCCTGCCCGACGCTATCGAGCGGTCGCCCTGCCGCGGCCTGGGCCTCCTACGATTTTGGGCCTAGCGGCGTCATCGGTGACCCGACCCAGGCTACCGCTGAACAGGGCCACGCTATTCTGGACTCTCTCGCAGCAAGCTGGGCGCAGGCGATCACCGAAATCCATCACATGGAATGGCGGGTTCGCAGCGAACCGACGTGGGGCAAACACCACTGGAACGGTTTTGTGCAATCAACGTTTACTCCTTCTTCTTCGGCCTCTGAATAAAGGAATTCCCGTGATGAAAACATTGCGTACACCAACCTATACCGCCCTGGCACTAATGCTGATTGGCATGTCTGCCGCGACTCAGGCAGAAGAGAAATTCACCCTGTTGACCAACTGGTATGCGCAGGCAGAGCACGGCGGCTTTTATGAAGCACAGGCCAAGGGGCTTTATAAGCAGGCCGGGCTGGATGTCACCATAAAAATGGGTGGCCCGCAGGTGAACGTAATGCAGTTGCTGGCCGCAGGCCAGGCAGATTGCACGATTGGGGATAACGGACAGGCGCTGGAAACCTGGCAGTCTGGCGTGCATGCCATGACAGTCGCCACAGTGTTTCAGCATTCGCCAACCGTGTTCATCAGCCACGATAAAGTGAACAAGCCTGAAGAACTAAAAGATAAAACCTTCCTGCTGGCGACCGAAGCCTATACCTCTTTCTGGCCGTGGGCCAAGAGCACGCTTGGGTATGGCAATACCAAGATCCGCCCATACACCTTTAGCGTGCAGCCGTTCCTGGCTGACAACAATCTGGTGCAGCAGGGTTATGTGACTTCTGAGCCGTTTTCGGTGGAGAAAGGCGGCAAACCGTTTTACGTCTACCCGTTGAGCGACTGGGGTTACCCGCCATACGGCAACTCGATTATTTGTATGGCCGATACCGTTAAAAAACGCCCGGCTGCGTTGGCCGCCTTTATCAAGGCATCTATGCAAGGCTGGAAAACTTACCTGCAAGATCCGACAGCAGGCAACGAATTGATCCGCAAAGATAATCCACGTATGACGCCTGAGCAGATTGCCTTTGGGATCGCCCAGATGAAGAAATATCAGCTGGTGACCGGCGGCGATGCGCAAACCATGGGAATTGGCATTATTACCGTTCCGCGCCTGAAAGAAACCTGGGACATGCTGGTGAAGAACAAGCTGATTGATGCCAACAAAGTGCCGTTTGATCAGACTTATACCGTGGATTTGATTAAAGACGCGAAGGTCATGCCATGAACACTGCCCCCAAATTCACCGTGATTGGCGAAGAAAGCCCCGCGCCAGTCGACACGACACCGGCGATTGAGGTGCTATCGGCGGAGAAAATCTACAGCAATGGCACTCGCGCGCTGTTGCCGGTCAATCTGACGATTAAGCAGGGGGAGTTTGTGACTCTGCTGGGGCCGTCGGGCTGTGGCAAAAGTACGCTGCTGAAAATGGTCGCCGGTCTGGTCGAGCCTAGCGACGGCAAGCTGATGCTGTGGCGGCGCGACAGTCGAGAAAAGGCGCAAATCCCGCTGTCCTTTGTGTTTCAGGAAGCCACGCTAATGCCGTGGAGCAACGTGCAAAACAACGTTCGCCTGCCGCTGGATCTGGCCGGAGTGCCGCGCGCCGAGGCCAACACTCGCGTGAGTGAAGCGCTGGAACTGGTCGGTCTCGGCAAATTCGCCAAAGTGCTGCCACGCGAGCTTTCAGGCGGCATGCAGATGCGCGTATCCATCGCTCGCGGCCTGGTGACCCGTCCGAAATTGCTGCTCATGGATGAGCCATTTGGCGCGCTGGATGAAATCACGCGCAATAAACTCGACAGCGACCTGCTGCGATTGTGGCGCGAACAGGGTCTTACAGTGGTGTTTGTAACCCATTCTATTCATGAAGCGGTATTTCTCTCGCAGCGGGTCATCATGATGGCCGCACGGCCTGGGCGCGTGGTGGAAGACATTGCCATCAACGAACCTTTCCCACGCGATGAGGATTTCCGCGTCAGTCCGACTTTTGCACGCTACGCCAAACAGTTGCAGGATAGCCTGCTGCAAGCCAGCCAATCGGGTATGGAGTAAATGCATGAAAGATAAAATCTCTTCGCCGCTGATGAGCAGCCCGAAATTTCGCAAAATTCTTTATCCAACGCTGGTCGCGATCGCGCTGGTCTTGCTGTGGCAGGGCTGGGTTAGCTATTTCAAGATCCCGCAATTTCTGGTGCCTTCTCCCGTGGTGATGTTGCAAAGCCTGTGGGCTAATCTCGGCTCACTGCTGATGTCTTTGCTCTACACCCTGAAAATTACCCTGATCTCATTTTTACTGTCGATTGTGATCGGTTCGCTGGTAGCTTTTGTGCTGGTGCAGAACCGTTTTGTAGAAACCGCGCTGTTTCCGTATATCGTGTTTTTACAGGTCACGCCGATTGTGGCGATTGCGCCGCTGATCATTATTTGGGTCAAAGATACCACTCTGTCGCTGGTGGTGTGCTCGACTCTGATGGCCGTTTTCCCAATTATTTCCAACACCACTCAGGGCCTGCGCAGCGTCTCACCGGGCCTGTTGAGCTATTTCCAGCTTAGCCATGCCAGCCGCCTGCAAATCCTGATCCGCCTGCGCATTCCTTCTGCCCTGCCCTATTTCTTTGGCGCACTGCGCATCTCCAGCGGCCTGTCCTTGATTGGCGCGGTAGTCGCGGAGTTTGTGGCCGGGACTGGCGGTAATAACACCGGGCTGGCCTATCAAATCTTGCAGGCCGGTTATCAGCTGGATATCCCACTGATGTTCGCGGCGCTGCTGCTGATTTCACTGACCGGTATCGCACTGTTTGGGGTGATGTCATGGATATCGCGCCGTGCGCTAAGCGCCTGGCATGAAAGCGAGGTCGTGCAGTCGCATTAATCGACCGCGCAGATCATTTTTTCGATAATAGTCTCAGGCAGGAAAGCAATGGAAAGTGAACAACGTCAACACGCACTCACCCTGATACAGCAGGCGCTGCCGGATCTGGAGTGGACTTTACAGCCCGCCAAGGTAAAACGCCTGTCGCGGGATTTTCACTGGTTCAGCCCGGTATTAAAACGCCAGCTGGAAGACAAGCAGGCCGACGCGGTAGTGAAGCCGAAAAACGAAGACCAGCTACGCCAGCTGGTTGCGGCCTGCGTAGAACATCAATTGCCGCTGATCTTGCGCGGTGGCGCGACCGGCAACTATGGCCAGCTGGTGCCGCTGCAGGGCGGAATTCTGGTGGATATGACTGGGTTTAACCAGATCTGTGCCTTGGGCGACGGCGTCGTTCGCGCTCAGGCAGGTATCCGTCTGGCAGAGATTGAAGCGCAGACCAGACCGGCAGGATGGGAGCTGCGCTGCATGCCGTCGACCTATCGTCTTGCCAGCCTTGGCGGCCTTTATGGCGGCGGCTTTGGCGGCATCGGCTCGATCAATTATGGCCCGCTAGGTGCGCCAGGCAATGTGTTGGCGATTAAAGTGATGACGATGGAAGCCGAACCGCGTGTGTTAACGGTGCCCGCTCCGCAGGCCTTGCTGCTGCACCATGCTTACGGCAGCAACGGCATTGTGCTGGAGGTTGAACTGGCGCTGGCACCGACTCACCGCTGGATTGAACGACTGGACGTATTTGATGAGTTTACCGACGCGTTAGATTATGCCAACGCGCTCGCCCGTTCGCCGGGTCTGGTGAAACGCCAGCTAGCGCTATTCGCCGCTCCAATCCCTCATTATTTTAGCCACATCAACGGCAATTATCAGTCCAGCCAGCATGCCGTTATCAGCGTGGTGGCACAGGAAAGTGAAGGGTTGAGTGAGGGGATATTAGCTTCCTTTAACGGCAAGACGGCGATACGTCAAACGGCAGAAGATGCGCGTGAGGCCAATGCCTCTTTAATGGAATATTGCTGGAATCACACCACGCTGCATGCGCTAAAAATCGACAGTACTTTAACCTATTTACAAACGGCGTTTGATTATTCTAATTATCGCCAACAAATTATTAACATGGCGGAATATTTCGGCGACGAGGTTATTTCCCATATTGAATTTCTGCGCGATAACGATGGAAATATAACCGCCAGCGGTTTGCAATTAGTACGTTATTCCAGCGATGAAAGATTGAACGAAATAATGCAGATATTTCGTGACAATGAGGTAAAAATAAACAATCCGCACGTTTTTAAAATTGAAGAAGGAAAGCAGGGAACCGTCCGTCCGGAGGTCGTCTCCGTCAAAAAGGCTCTTGATCCTAATGGGTTACTTAATCCCGGCAAGCTTGGCGGCTGGGAAATACGTGACCAGCTTGAAATTGATAGTGATCCACTCTTGTTGACTGAACGATATAAATAATTATGATGCCCCCGCCATTCACTTAGTGAGGCGGCAACCGTTTGCGTCAAATTTGAGAAATACAAACAAATAGGCCGCTTCTGCAGCCCGCAAATGATAAAACTTTTACAGGATGAAATTAATGAAACAACAAAAATTAAGCTTCTCATTGAAGCTGGGCGCGCTATTGGTTTCACAGGCACTATTCATGGGTCACGCGATGGCGGATACAGCGGCGACGTCTGACTGCAGCGCCGGTGTTGCTGATTCACTGACGCAGATGTTTACTTGCGGCTCGGTTCACGGCAGCCTGAGAGCGATGCAATACTCTACGCATAATGCTTATTTCTCAAAAGGTTATAGTCAGGATACGTTTAGCTACGGTGGCACGCTCAAGTATACGACTGCCGAGTATTATGGCTTTAGCTTTGGTCTTGGCGGCATTTTGCAGCGCGGTATCGATCATAATCAAGATCATCTGGTCTCCGAGCTAGGTCCAAACGAAACCGGCATCGGTGAAGCCTACATCAAATATCATTATAAAGATTTCAGCATTACTGCCGGTGACCAGCGCCTGAGTATTCCGTTCCTTGGCGATTACGACTGGCGTATTACCCCTATGCTCTACCGTGCCGTTGATGCAAACTACGGCGATGCCGACAACTTCCTGCATGCGACCAAGGTTACGCGTTTTAAAAACTGGGGCGATCAAGGTTTCCACAGAGACACTGCCTATACCAATGCCGATGGCACGAACGAAGGCATGAAAACCAATGGCATGTGGGCCATCGGCGGTGGTCGTGCAGTTAATTTCGATAACAAGAAGCTGACCGGCCAGCTGTGGTATGAAGACTACAACAACTATACCAAGCTGTTCTACAGCGACAGCTTCCTGTCGTGGACCGACACGCCGTATCAGCCGAAGATTGGCCTGCAGGTCATTCGCGGTCTCAGCTCGGGTAATGCGGTAGCAGGCGAAGTTAACAGCACCACCTATGGCGCGCAGTTTGCCATGAACTTTACCCCTTCACTGCGCTGGTCCCTGAACTGGGATCACATCGCTGCCAATAATACTGCTTACGGCGATGGTGCGCTGGTTACGCCATATGCGCACGACGCCTCATCAGGCCCGTATTTCGCACAGCCATTCTTCACCAGTACACAGGATCTGGGTAGCGGCAATGCTTACGGTACTGACCTGAACTGGACGGCAACCTCCAATATCTCAGTGGGTACCCGTTATACCTTTATGGACCTGACACCAAGTTCAGGCGCGAGTAGCACTAACCAGTCGGAATATCTGATTTATGGCACTTACAGCTTCGACGGCACGCTGAAAGGCCTGAGCGTGACCGATTTCGCTGGTGTTCAAACCACCTCGAACTCGGCAGGTAATTTCTGGCAAAACCGTATCAGCCTGGAATACGATTTCTAACGCGTAATAAAATCCCGGCGATTAGTGCGTCGGGATTTTATTTATTAATACCTGGATGACAGCCACGTAAATATCACGGCATGTCATCAGCAATAAGTACGTTATTTCAGCAAATATGTGTCCGGTCGAAAATGATAACGTTCCGTTCTTATTGACCACAGGTTAAAAATAACTATTATGCCCCCGCCCTTTGCTCACTGAGCTGGCAACCGTTTGCGTACTTTTTGGAAAAATATAATAAATCGGCCGCTTTTGTAGCCCGCAAATGAAATAACTTTTGACAGGAAAAATTAATGAAACAACAAAAATTTAGCTTCGCATTGAAGCTGGGCGCTCTGTTGGTGACACAAGCAATGTTTATGGGGCACGCCATGGCTGCAACATCTGATTGTAGCGCCGGTGTTGCCGACTCACTGACGCAAATGTTTACTTGCGGAACAATTCACGGCAGCCTGCGTGCGCTTGATTACTCAACCAACAACGCCTATTTCGAAAAAGGTTACAGCCAGGATACCTTTAGCTATGGCGGCACTCTCAAATATACCAGCGCCGAATATTATGGCTTTAGCTTTGCCGTCGGCGGTATCTTGCAGCGTGGCATCGACCACAATCAAGATCACCTGGTTGCCGAACTTGGTCCAAATGAGACTGGCTTTGGCGAAGCCTACATCAAATACCACTATAAAGACTTCAGCATTACTGCCGGTGATCAACGCCTGAATCTCCCGTTCCTCGGTGATTACGACTGGCGTATTACCCCCATGCTCTACCGGGCTGTTGACGCCAATTACGGTGACGCCGACAACTTCCTGCACGCCACCAAAGTCACCCGCTACAAATCCTGGGGCGACCAAGGTTTCCACAGAGACACCGAATATACCAATGACGACGGCACCAACGAAGGCATGCAAACTAATGGCATGTGGGCCATTGGCGGCGGTCGTGCAGTCAATTTTGATAATAAAAAGCTGACCGGCCAGCTGTGGTATGAAGACTACAACAACTATACCAAAATGTATTATGGCGACAGCTTCCTGTCGTGGACCGATAATCCATACCAGCCGAAAATTGGCATCCAGGCGATCCGTGGCCTTAGCTCGGGCAAAGCGGTAGCGGGTGAAGTCAACAGCACCACCTACGGCGCTCAGTTTACGATGAACTTCACCCCGTCAGTAGTTTGGTCGCTGGGTTGGGATCACATTGCTGCCAATAATACCGCCTATGGTGATGGTGCGCTGGTCACGCCATACTCGCACAACGTCTCTTCAGGCACGTATTTTGCTCAACCTTACTTCACCAGTACTCAGGATCTGGGCAGCGGCAATGCTTACGGGACTGAAGTTGACTGGGCCGCAACCTCGAATATTTCTGTCGGCGCGCGCTACACCTTTATGGACCTGACACCGAGCAGCGGCGCAAGCAGCACCAACCAGTCCGAATATCTGGTTTATGGTACTTACAGCTTCGACGGTACGCTGAAGGGCCTGAGCGTGACTGAGTATGCCGGTGTGCAAACTACCTCAAATTCAGCTGGAAACTTCTGGCAAAGCAACTTAGCTTTAGAATATGATTTTTAAATAGCCGTTAAATCCCGGCGCTTGATGCGCCGGGATCTTAATTCTCAAGGAGTCGCCTTTGCCTATCAGAGTTCGCGCGTATCAAGAATCCGATCGTCCCTTTTTGCGCACTCTGTATCTTGCCTCTCGTAAAGCAGCCTGGACCTGGTTGGACAGCAGCGAATGGAGGCTTGAAGATTTTGATCGGGCAGTGATTGGTGAAAAAATCATTGTCGCCGAGCAAAACGAAAAGGTAGTCGGATTTGCCTCGATAGAAATGTATGAAAATTTCCTGCATAACCTGTTTATTGACCCTGAGGCTCAGGGGCAAGGCGTAGGCAGCTATCTCATCGGCATCGTTGAGAAAAACTTTACCCGGACAGGCGCATTAAAATGCCTGACCAAAAATGAAGCCGCCATTGCCTTCTATCTCAATCGCGGGTGGGAAATTATCTCCAGTGGTGAAAGCCCCAGTGGAGAATATTATCTCTTTCACTTCAAAGTTCAGCGCAACAAATAAACAATTAAAAATGTAGTCTCATTCAACGAGATATGACATTGCAGCTCTGGCTTGCAGGGCGATATAGCAGCATGCTTACTCTGCGTTAAATACCCTGATTTCAAAAGCTGGGATCAAGCCCTTTAGCCTGATAAGCGCTGGCAGACTCTGCGGATTGCAGATGTTTTATGAAGGCTTTGCCTAGGTCAGGGTCTTGCGCATCTTTAAACACAGCGGCCGAGAAAACAGTCGCCTTTTGTACCGCTTCTGGCAGCGTGCCAATCACTTCAATTCCTGGAACCACCAACAGCTCGCTTATTTGCTGCACAGCAAGACTTGCCTCACCGGTAATGAGTTTTTCTGCCGTGAATCCCTCAGGAATAGTCGTGGCTCTGCTATTCACGTCTTCTGCGATGCCGAGTTTCTCGATCAACGTCTTAAAATAAATCCCGCTGGCACCGCCGAGGGAGTAAGCCACCGAGCGGGCGTTGCGCAGAGTCTCCATCAGAGCGTCAGTATCGGCTATATTCGGGTGAGTTTCGCCGGCTTTGACAGCCAGGCCGATACGCGATTCCACCAGCTCCACGCGAGTACTGCCATCGACAATACCGGCCTTAACCAGCTCATCCATTGCGGCAGCCGTCACAATCGCCACGTCAGTGCGCAAGCCGCTGCGGATGTTATCCATGATCACCGTCGTTGTATTCCACTTAATTTCAACGCCCTTGCCGTGCTTTTCCCAGGCAGAAACAATATCCGCGTCAAAGGGTGCACGAACCACGATGGTACAAATAACCTGCACTGTCTTTGCATGACTCATTATTGTTTGTCTCATGTTTTTAGGCCGCCCCATAAACGTATCGAATCATCTTTACCAAGAGGAGAACCTGTCGGGTGAGTATTTGCTTAATAATTAACTTATCTGCACAGCCGTTAAAACACAAAGGATAGTGTTGGCAATCCTAATAAACCGAGGAATAACATTGAAGCGAAGTTTTTCACAGCGCTGAGACAAAGAAGTCTCTCAGCCACCGATGTGCCGAGTCGCGGTGCGATCTTTCATGCCATAGCATCGCCATCTCAAAACCGGGCACCTTCAGCGGTGGTTCAAAGCTTTGCAACAACGGATTATTGCCAATCAACCGTGAAGGCACCATAGCTACCAGATCCGTGGTAGCCAGCGCCGAGAGAACAAACAGGAAATGTGGTACAGAGAGCACTACCTTACGCTTGAGACCGTGCTCGTTCAGCATCTGATCGGTGATACCATAAAACCCGCCGCCGTCGGGTGAAACCATCACATGTTCAAGCTGGTTAAATTCGGACAAGGTTGGATTTTGTTGCAGAGTCGGATGCCCGGCCCGGCAGACCAGCAAATATTGTTCGTCGAACAGCTTTCTGCGGCGCAAGCCTTCTGGAACACCCTCTCCGGTGTGAAACAACAGATCGATCTCCCCCTGCTCCAGCTTCTTTCCTACCTTAGCGGGCTGGGTTCCGTATATCGCTAATCGGGTCGCAGGTGCTGCGTTTCGTAAGCGTTGCAGAGCAGGCAACAGGATCGCCGATTCCCCGTAATCTGATGCTGAAACACGCCAGGTTTTATCACTTTTAGCCGGATCAAACGCAGTGGCTGGGGAAACTGCCACCCTGAGCAGCTCGATCGCCTCGCGCAGAGGCTGACGAAGTTCATCGGCTCGTGCCGTAGGCAGCATACCTCGCGGGCCAGGAAGCAATAATGGATCGTTAAAAATATCCCGTAATTTTGCCAGTTGGACACTCACCGACGGCTGCGAAAGATGGAGCCGCTGCGCTGCCCGAGTCACATTATGCTCACTTAGCAGCGCGTCCAGCGTCAACAAAAGGTTGAGATCCATATTGGCAAAATTGTCCACAGCTATACCTGTTATATTATTAATTCATTTCTACTATACCTCAGCCTTGCCTACTCTGCGTTATCACTAATGGAGAGTTAGCTATGAATATTCTTATTGTATATGCCCACCCAGAACCTCTATCGCTGAATGGATCGCTTAAAGATTTTGCCGCCCAACGACTCGAAAGTCAGGGGCATGCCGTGCAGATTTCTGACCTTTATGCCATGAACTGGAAAGCGCAAATCGACGGCGCTGACAACACAGCTTATAAAGGAGATAAAGCGTTTAATCCGTCGCTGGATTCAAAACAGGCATTTGAAGGCGGTACTCAGAGTATCGATATTGCCGCCGAGCAGGAAAAACTCCGTCAGGCCGACGCGGTGATTTTCCAGTTTCCACTGTGGTGGTTTTCCATGCCAGCAATTATGAAAGGTTGGTTTGAACGCGTATATGCCTATGGATTTGCCTACGGCGTAGGTGAGCACTCAGAGACTCACTGGGGCGATCGCTATGGCGAGGGCAATATGGCAGGAAAACGCGCGATGCTGGTGGTCACCACCGGTGGCTGGGATTCACACTATAGCCCGCGGGGCATCAATGGCCCCATCGACGACATTCTTTTTCCAATCCAGCACGGCGTGCTGCATTATCCTGGTTTTGACGTTTTGCCGCCGCTGGTGTTTTACCGTACCGGCAAAACCGATGAGGCGCGTTATGCCCAGCTATGTGAGGAATATGGCTCTAGGCTCGACACCCTGTTTAGCGCCGCACCTCTCCCCTATCGCCTGCAAAATGGCGGTGATTATCAGATCCCCGCATTAACCCTGAAAGATGAATTCGCCATAGGTGAAGAAGGATTGAAGATACATCTAAAAAGATGAAACCCAAGCTGCATTGAGTCGGTGAAATTAAAAAATGTAGATGATTTTTTGCAGATGATTATCTAATAAAAAAGCCCCCAGATTTCTCCAGGGGCTTCTTAATTAGTTATCGGTCTAAACCATTAACAAATAGCGGGATTTACTCCCACTCGATAGTCGCTGGTGGTTTACCAGAGATATCGTAAACTACGCGGGAAATACCGTCGACTTCGTTGATAATGCGGTTTGAGCAGCGGCCAAGGAAATCATATGGCAGGTGCGCCCAGTGCGCGGTCATAAAGTCGATGGTTTCAACTGCGCGCAGTGAAACAACCCAATCGTATTTACGGCCATCGCCCATTACGCCAACAGAGCGAACCGGCAGGAACACGGTGAACGCCTGGCTGACTTTGTTGTAGAGGTCAGCTTTATGCAGCTCTTCGATGAAGATAGCATCGGCGCGACGCAGCAGGTCGCAGTACTCTTTCTTCACTTCGCCCAGTACGCGTACGCCCAAACCTGGACCCGGGAACGGGTGACGGTAAAGCATATCGTACGGCAGGCCGAGTTCCAGGCCGATCTTGCGAACTTCGTCTTTGAACAGCTCTTTCAGCGGCTCCACCAGACCCAGCTTCATCTCTTTCGGCAGTCCGCCAACGTTATGGTGTGACTTGATAACGTGTGCTTTACCGGTAGCAGAAGCTGCGGATTCGATAACGTCTGGATAGATAGTGCCCTGTGCCAGCCATTTGAACTCGTCACGCTTGCAGGCTTCTTCGTCGAAGACTTCTACAAACACGCGGCCAATGATTTTACGCTTGGCTTCTGGGTCATTTTCGCCAGCCAGTGCAGACAGGAAACGGTCTTCAGCGGCAACGTGAATGATGTTCAGGCCAAAGCGGTCGCCGAACATTTCCAGTACCTGGTCAGCTTCGTTCAGACGCAGCAGGCCGTTATCCACAAACACGCAGGTCAGACGATCGCCGATCGCGCGGTGCAACAGCATCGCGGTAACGGAGGAGTCAACACCACCGGACAGGCCGAGGATCACGTGATCGTCGCCAATCTGCACTTTCAGACGTTCGATAGCGTCTTCGATGATTTTAGCCGGGGTCCACAGCGCTTCACACTCACAGATATCCATGATGAAGCGTTCCAGAATGCGCAGGCCCTGACGGGTGTGCGTCACTTCCGGGTGGAACTGCACGCCGTAGAAGCGTTTTTCTTCGTTGGCCATAATGGCAAACGGGCAGTTATCGGTGCTGGCAACGGTAACAAAGTCGGAAGGAATTGCAGTGACTTTATCGCCATGGCTCATCCACACATCAAGCAACGGCTTGTTGTTGGCGCTCAGAGCGTCTTCAATGCCGCGAACCAATGCGCTGTTGGTCTGCACTTCGACCTGTGCATAGCCAAACTCACGCTCGGTTGAGCCTTCAACGTGGCCACCCAACTGCATTGCCATCGTCTGCATGCCGTAGCACACGCCCAGAACAGGTACGCCAGCTTCGAATACGTAATCCGGAGCGCGTGGGCTGCCTTGTTCGGTGGTGCTTTCCGGGCCGCCAGACAGGATGATGCCGTTCGGGTTGAATTCACGGATTTGAGCTTCGGTCACATCCC
>CAWUIY010000060.1:0-18924 GCA_963922555.1 uncultured Serratia sp.
CCCGGACGCCCCACACCAATGCGATAGTGATAGCGCGGAACCGGCGTGAAGTTGCTGATCGCAATGATCTCATTACCTTGATCGTCGCGGCGGGCAAAGGCAAATATCGAGTTTTCATGATCGTCGACCACCAGCCACTCGAAACCGCGCGGGTTGAAATCCAGCTCGTACAACGCCGACTGCTCGCGGTAAGTATGATTTAAGTCGCGCACCAGATGCTGGACGCCTGCGTGCCAGCCATTCGGATCATCAAGCAGGTGCCAGTCAAGGCTGTGATTGAAATCCCATTCACGGCCCTGCGCAAACTCGCAGCCCATAAACAGTAATTTTTTGCCCGGATGCGCCCACATAAAGCCGTAATAGGCACGCAGGTTGGCAAATTTCTGCCAGGCATCGCCGGGCATTTTGTCGATCAGCGAGCCTTTGCCGTGCACCACTTCGTCATGAGAAAGCGGTAGCATAAAGTTCTCGCTATAGGCATAAAGTACGCCAAACGTGAGGAGATTATGGTGATATTTGCGGTGAACAGGATCAAGTTGCATATAGCGCAGAGTGTCGTTCATCCAGCCCATATTCCACTTGTAGTGGAAGCCCAGACCGTTGGCGTCTGGTGGCATGGTTACGCCGGGATAATCCGTCGACTCTTCGGCCAGAGTGACGGCACCGCCCAGCTCGCGCCCAATAGTCTGATTGGTGTAGCGCAGGAAGGAAATTGCCTCGAGATTTTCGCGGCCGCCATAGTGATTGGGGATCCACTCTCCAGCTTTGCGGCTGTAATCGCGGTAAATCATTGACGCCACCGCGTCGACCCGCAGTCCGTCAATGCCGTAGCGCTCAATCCAGTAAAAACCATTACCCGCCAAATAGTTACGCACTTCATGGCGGCCATAGTTGTAGATAAGCGTGTTCCAGTCCTGATGATAGCCCTCACGCGGATCGGCGTATTCGTACAGCGCGGTGCCGTCAAATTTAGCCAACCCGTAGGCATCACTTGGGAAGTGGCCCGGTACCCAGTCGAGGATCACGTTAAGTCCGGCCGCGTGTGCGGCATCGACAAAGGCTTTAAATTCGCTCGGAGAGCCATAGCGTCGTGTTGGCGCGTACATGCCAAGCGGCTGATAGCCCCAGCTGCCGTCAAACGGATGCTCATTAATCGGCATCAATTCGATGTGCGTAAAGCCCATCCATTTAACATACTGCACCAGCTGCTCGGCCAACTCGCCATAGCTCAGCCAATAATTATTGTCGGCATGACGACGCCAGGAACCCAGGTGCACTTCATACACAGAGACAGGCTGATCAAAACCGTTGGCTTTTTTACGCTGTGGAGAAAACTCGACGACTTCTGGGATCTTGCGTATCAGCGAGGCCGTTTCCGGGCGCATCTGTGCCTCAAACGCATAAGGGTCAGCGCGCAGGCTCATGTGGCCGTAACAGTCGATGATTTCAAACTTGTAAAGCTGCCCTTCATGCGCGGCCGGGATAAACAGTTCCCAGATGCCGTTTTCACGGCGCAGGCGCATAGGATGGCGGCGACCATCCCAGAAGTTGAATTCACCGACGACAGAAACACGCGTCGCATTGGGGGCCCAGACGGCAAAACTTACCCCTTCCACTCCGTCTAGCGTCATTGGGTGCGCGCCTAGCTTCTCGTAAGGGCGCATGTGCGTGCCCTCCGCCAGCAGCCAGATATCCATGTCTTGCAGCAGCGTGCCAAAACGATAGGCATCATCAATAATGTAAACATCATCGCCCCAGCGAACCTCAAGCTGGTAGCGGAAGGCTTTCTTGCGGCGCGGCATCAGGCCGACAAAAAAGCCGCGATCGTCATAACGTCGTAACTCGGCAACCCGACTCTGTTTTTGGGTATCGATAACCCAAACCTGGTCAGCGTCCGGTAAAAGAGCACGCACCTCCAATCCTGCGGTAACTTCATGCATCCCCAACAGCGAAAAGGGATCCGCATAGCGACCGGAAAAAATTTGGTTAATAACGTGCTGATCGGGAAGTACTGGCATGGTGTTTCATCCTGTGAGCAATTAATCAACAAACTCCAATAAACATCATTGTGTCGGCCCGAGCATTTTTTCCTTTAGCGTCGCAATTTCATCCTGAAAATGGCCCATTTGCCAGATTTAACCCGTGAAGAATACCCGTCTCCTAACTATGCGCAGAGTCAGCCAACAATATTCGTCTGAATTCACAAAAATCAAATAAACAGACAAATGCCATACTCAAATTCTTAATCTGCATGTACTAAGCATAGCTAAAGCTTTCCATGAGCAAGGTCTGAATTAAAAGAAATTTTTCGTAAAGATATGACACTGTGAAATGATTAAAAAACAGCCAGACCAGCAGCTAAAAGGCAATAAAAAAGGGATACCAAACGGTATCCCTCAGAGGTACTGCAAAGGCAGAATTAGAGCAGAATGCGCAACATGCGGCGCAGAGGTTCTGCGGCGCCCCACAGCAGCTGGTCACCTACGGTAAAGGCAGACAGATACTCCGGGCCCATATTCAACTTACGCAGACGACCCACCGGCGTGTTCAGCGTGCCGGTTACGGCTGCTGGAGTCAGTTCACGCATAGACAGTTCGCGGTCATTCGGGATAACGCGAACCCAGTCGTTGTGCGTTGCCAGCATCTGTTCGATTTCTGGGATAGACACGTCTTTTTTCAGTTTCAGAGTGAACGCCTGGCTATGGCAACGCAGCGCGCCGATGCGCACGCACAGGCCATCAACCGGGATCACACTGGATGTGCGGAGAATTTTGTTGGTCTCAGCCTGGCCTTTCCACTCTTCTTTGGACTGGCCATTGTCGAGTTGCTTGTCGATCCATGGGATCAGACCACCGGCCAAAGGCACGCCGAAATTATCAGTTGGCAAAGTGCCGCTGCGAGTCAGTTCGGTAACTTTACGTTCGATGTCCAGAATAGCGGATGCCGGGTTCTGCAGCTCGTGAGCCACTGAGTTGTGCAGCATGCCCATTTGGGTCAGCAGTTCGCGCATGTGACGCGCACCGCCGCCAGACGCAGCCTGATAGGTCGCAACCGATGCCCATTCAACCAGGTCGTTGGCAAACAGACCACCCAGTGACATCAACATCAGGCTAACGGTACAGTTGCCGCCAACAAAGGTTTTAATGCCTTTATCGATGCCATCGTGGATCACCGCGCTGTTGACCGGATCCAGAATAATGATCGCATCGTCTTTCATTCTTAAAGAGGAAGCGGCGTCGATCCAATAACCTTGCCAGCCGCTTTCACGCAGCTTTGGATAGATTTCATTGGTATAATCCCCGCCCTGACAGGTAATAATAATATCCAGCGCACTCAGTGCGTCGATATCAAAGGCGTCTTGCAGCGTGCCTTCATGGCCACCAAATACTGGCGAAGCCTGGCCGTGCTGCGAAGTGGAGAAGAATACCGGACGAATGGCGTCAAAATCGCGTTCTTCTGTCATGCGTTGCATGAGCACAGAACCGACCATACCGCGCCAGCCGACGAAACCTACATTTTTCATAATAACTGTCCTGCCCTGAGGGTGATAACTGCATTGATTGCGCGTTTGCACCGTTTTAGCACAAATCCCCCCTCGAAACGGGTGATAGTGCGGCCTGTTGCCCTGTTAGCGCGCGAGTGTATACCTTACAAAATGTACAGTAAGTGGCAAGTGAATTTAATCGATACCAGACGCTTTGTTAGCAGCATTGCTTATATCCTCCATTATTTAGACAAATTAATGGGTATTACAGTAAAGCTTAAGCCCGCCGCATCCTGCCGAGTTTAATTATAACGGCAAACCCGCGATGCAGCTGGGCAATACCCGCTAATCCGGCTATAACTTCAATGACCAAGGCTAAGGAATGCGTTGAAATGACAGAAATGATCTCGGCTACAGTTTTGCTGTTTTTAATTATGGATCCGCTGGGAAATTTGCCGATCTTTATGTCGGTGCTAAAGCATCTGGATCCAAAACGCCGTCGCGTGGTATTGATCCGCGAAATGCTGATTGCCCTGCTGCTGATGCTGATCTTTCTGTATGCCGGTGAAAAGATCCTGTCATTTCTGAATCTGCGAACGGAAACGGTGTCGATTTCCGGCGGCATCATCCTGTTCCTGATTGCCATCAAGATGATTTTCCCGTCGCATGACAATAACAGTACAGGCCTGCCGGCAGGTGAAGAGCCGTTTTTAGTGCCGCTGGCGATCCCGCTGGTTGCCGGCCCGTCAATACTCGCTTCACTGATGCTGCTTTCCCATCAATATCCGAACCAGATTGGACACCTGACATTAGCGCTATTTATCGCATGGGGACTGTCGATGGGTATTTTAATGCTGTCAAACGTGTTTCTGAAATTGCTGGGTGATCGAGGTGTCGATGCGCTGGAGCGTTTGATGGGATTAGTGCTGGTGATGCTCTCCACCCAGATGTTCCTCGACGGGGTGAGGGCATATTTGAAGATTTAGGCTTTTGCTCCCCGGGGCCACGGGGAGCAACGTTGACTATTCCAGATAAAACACTTGTTTAAGCTCCTGGCTCACGGGGCTGTGGTCAGGATTAGACGGCATCAATTCAGACATCGACCGCCACCAGCGCTGGCAGACCTCGGTTTGCGCCACCGCGTCCCAGCGCGCCTGCGATTCAATCTCCACCATCGCAAACAGCAAGTTACGCTGCTGATCGAGGAAAATGCTGTAATGATGCGCCCCGTGTGCCTTCAGCGTTTGCTCCAGTTCGGGCCATATCGGCGCATGCCGCCGCTGATATTCTTCATGCGCCTGCGGATGCACCTGCATCACAAAGGCCTTACGCAACATTTCTTTTATCCAGATGCAGCGCCTCCTGCCACGGATTAACACCGAAGCGTTTGCCGAGCGCGATCAGTTCCTGAGTGGTGATCGTCTGTTTCATGCCGCCCATAGAAATCACTTTTACCAACACTTCGGAGGATTTTTCGGCGGTGTCGATTAGCCCAAAAGTCTCGTCCAGCGTCGGCCCTGCGCCAAAGATCCCATGGAACGGCCACAGCACGATGCTGTGCGATTTCATCTGCTCGGCAGTCTTCTCGCCAATACCATCGGTGCCTGGCACCATCCATGGCACGATCCCCACGCCGTCCGGGAACACCACCAGACACTCGGTGCTGCCTTCCCATAACTGACGAGTAAAGCTTGCCGCGTCCAACTCCAGCACGTAACTCAACGCCATAAAGTTCGTCGCGTGGCAGTGCATAATCACGCGATCGGTGCCGTGGGTCAGCTGCTTGCGCACGCTGTGCGACTGGAAATGTGACGCCAGTTCGGAGGTCGGCACGCCGCCGTTCACCAATCCCCAGTGGATCTTATAGGATTTGCCGTCTTCATCCACCTGCAACAGCACCAGACTATCAGCAGGATCGAGCTGCACGTTGCGGAAAAACTTGCCGGAACCGGTGACTAAAAACCAGCAGTTCGCCAGCAGCGGCGCAGGCTGGGTTAGTTCGATATGGCGCGGCTCAGTGACAAAATCGGCACTAAACGGCGCGACCTCCTCTTCCAGTAGACGCAGGCTGATATTGCCTCCGTTGCGCTCGTCCCAGCCCTTCAGCCACATATCGCTGGTCGCCTTCACCATTCCCTGCACAAACCACGAAGAAAGAATGCTTTGCATGATTAATCCTTAACGTTGACTGAGTATTTGTTGTTCGTAACGGCGCACGTCGGTTATCCAACCTGCATCGGCAGGCACGTCGTTGCGCAGGCAATAGGTTTCCCACACCGCTTGCCACGGCAGCGATTTTTGCTCCTCGAGCAACGCCAGACGCAGGGTGTAATCGCCGTCGTTTTCTGCTTTACGCAGTTGCTCGATAGGCTCCAGTAGCGCACGCAACAGGGCTTTTTTGGCGTTACGCGTGCCGATGACCCAGGCAGCGATGCGATTGATCGAGGCATCAAAGAAATCGAGGCCAATGTGCACCTTGTCGAACAGTCCGTTGCGCACGATTTCGCTGGCAATCGCCTGCGTTTCGTCATCAAGAATCACGACATGGTCGCTGTCCCAGCGCACCGGGCGGCTAACGTGCAGCAGCAGGCGCGGCACATAGAGCATGGCGGTGGAAATCTTGTCGGAAATCACCTCGGTAGGATGGAAATGCCCGGCATCCAACGTCAGCGCAGTCTGGCGACTGGCCGCGTATCCAAGGAAGAATTCGTTGGAACCCACGGTGTAACTCTCGGCACCAATGCCAAAAAGTTTGCTTTCCACCGCGTCAATATGGTGTGCAGGATTGAGCTTTTCTTTGATGATTTCATCCAGCGAGTTCATCAGCCTTTGGCGCGGCCCCAGTCGATCGACGGTGAGGTCTTTCATACCGTCAGGTACCCAGATATTCATTACCGACGGCGTGCCAAGCTGCTCGCCAAACGAGGCCGATACTATGCGACTGGCCTTGCAGTGCTCGATCCAAAACTGACGAATCTCGGGATTGGCACTCGACAGTGTAAAACCGTCTGCGCTGTGCTCGTGCGAGAAACAGGTCGGGTTAAAATCCAGCCCGATACGATTCTTTTTCGCCCATTCGACCCAGTGGCTGAAATGCTGTGGTTTGATGTCAGTACGTTCTACCGGCTGATCACTTTCCAGATAAATAGCATGCAAATTCAATCGCTTCGGCCCAGGGATCAGTGACATTGCCTTATCGAGATCGGCGCGTAGCTCGACTGCCGTGGTGGCGCGTCCCGGATAATTACCGGTCGCCTGAATGCCGCCGGTCAATGCGCCCTGTGGATTCTCAAACCCGCGCACGTCGTCACCCTGCCAGCAGTGCATGGAAATCGGCAGCGTATCCAGTCGTGACAGCGCGGATTCCACATCCACGCCCACGGCGGCGAAACGCTGTCTGGCCAGTTCAAACGCCTGATCGATTAGCTTGGTCATAAGCAAAATTCCTTATTGGGTTGGCTCAGCGCCTGAAAACGCGGCCAGTGGGCAGCGAAAGCGCTATCAGAATGAGGTTCTATACGCGTTAACGAGAAGTGTTCGGCGACGTGCTGGCGGAAGGCGGTAACATCTTTGATTTCGCCGAGTGCAATCAGTTGGCAGCCGATATTGCCTAAGGTTGAGGCTTCAATCGGGCCGGCGATTACCGGCAGATTGCAGGCGTTGGCGCACAGCTGATTAAGAAAATGATTCTGGCAACCGCCGCCGACGATATGCAGCTGGCTAAAAGGCTTGCCGCGCACGACGGCCAGCTCCTCCAGCACTTGACGATAAAGCAGTGCCAGACTGTCAAAAATGCAGCGCGCCAGCTCGGCGGCCGTTTGCGGCTGCGGCATGGCGTTTTCGACGCAGGCATCCTGAATTTCGCGCACCATGCTGCCCGGATTTATAAAGCGATCGTCATTGGGATTAATCAGCCAGCAGCAGGGGCTTTGCTGCTCTGCATCACGAATCAACTGGCATAGGTCATCGATGTGCAACTCCTCGCACACTCTTTGCAGCAACCACAACCCCATAATATTTTTCAACACCCGATAACGCCCTTCCGCCCCGCCCTCGTTGGTGATGTTGGCGTCCAGCGCGGCGCGATGATTAAACGGAGTCTGGCTCTCGAAGCCCATCAGCGACCAGGTTCCCGAGCTGAGATACGCGGCGTCGGCATCAGCCAGAGGCGTGCCCAGAACGGCACTTGCCGTGTCGTGCGTGGCGACGGCAATGACCGGCACGCCCTTGCCCTGCGCGTTTTTCCATTCCCCCACCGGCTGGCCGGGCTGCGACGGACGACCAAACCACGACGCCTTGGCCCCTGCCCAGTGCAGCAGCTTGCTGTCCCATTCGCCGCTCTCGATATTCAGCATCTGCGTGGTGGTGGCGTTGGTATATTCCCAGCACAGCTTGCCGGTCAGGCGATAGTGCAAATAGTCGGGGATTTGTAAAACGTGGGCGATGCTTGCCACCAGTTCAGGCCGTGCCTGAGTCAGGGCATGCATTTGATAGAGAGAATTAAAAGGCAGAAACTGAATGCCGGTCTGTTTGTAGATTGCCTCGCGCGTCAACTCTCGCTGCGCCTTGCTCATGACACCGTGAGTGCGCCGATCGCGGTAAGAGACAGCGGGTGCCAGACGATCTCCGCGGGCATCCAGTAACACAAAATCGACGCCCCAGGTATCGATGCCGAGACTGTCCAGCGCAATACCCTCGTCGTCCAGTTGCTGTAAACCGGCGCGAATGGCCTGCTCCAGCGCATCCACATCCCAGCATTCATGTTCATCGATTTGTACCAGATGATTAGCAAAACGGCTGACCTCGCGCAGAGTCAGAGAACCCTGGGCGAGATCGGAACGGGCCAGCATGATGCGGCCGCTGGAAGCCCCGAGATCGATAGCAACAATATGGCGGATGGTCATTAGATTTCAGTCCCTGCTGATTCAATGCCACCAGTCTAAAATCCCTGCAATCTGCCGCCTTTTGCTAACTGCCAGCAGCAAACTGTTGCTGGCAACTGCGCAAAGATGGACTTGAACCAGCTCACACTTTTTTCTTTTGCCGCCAGAGGCTCAAGCTGTGACCCCAGCCGCATTTCTGAATCATTTCTGCTTCATTCTTAAAAATTACGGCCCTCAAGACGATTTCGCGGTCAAAAATTCAAGGTAAAGTGACACCGGCCTCACTACCATCGGTTACGAATTCATTAATGAGGTGTTAAAAATGACGATCTTACACAGCGTTGATTTTTTCCCGGCCGGTGGATTTTCCATAGCAGTAGAGCCTCGTGCCCCGCAAAGCGCCTTCCCGGAACATCATCATGACTTCCATGAAATTGTGCTGGTCGAACAGGGCAGCGGGATCCACGTATTTAACGGACAGCCGCAGACCCTGTGCGGTGGCTGCGTTTGCTTTGTTCGCGATCATGACCGTCATCTGTATGAGCAAACCGATAACCTGCATCTGACCAATGTGTTATATCGCGGTCCGGATGCTTTCCGTTTCCTTTCAGGTTTGCGCGATTTATTGCCGCAAGAATGTGACGGTAATTATCCTTCCCTGTGGCGCATCAACAATAAAGTCATGACGCAGGCCAAGGCGTTGATCGATCAGCTGCCGCGCAGTAGCGAACAATTTTCACTGGAACAACAGGCCGAGCAAGAACTGCGCTTTATGCAACTTCTGGTGCTGTTACGTCAGGGACGCAGCGCGCAAGAGGACAATAATCAGGAAAGCCGACTGCGCCATCTGCTCGACTGGCTGAACGATCATTACAGTGAAGAAATTGACTGGGACGAGCTGGCGAGCCACTTTTCTCTTTCGCTGCGCACCCTGCATCGTCAGTTGAAACAGCAAACCGGCAGCACACCGCAGCGCTATCTGAACCGCCTGCGCCTGCTGCAATCGCGCCACTTGCTGCGCCATAGCGATCTGCGCGTCACCGATATCGCTTTTCAGTGCGGCTTTGGCGACAGCAACCACTTTTCGACATTGTTTAAACGCGAGTTTGGCTATGCGCCGCGCAACGTCCGCCAGCATATGAATTAATTCAGGGGACCTATGACACTACGTTTGCCGAAAGCCGACTATTTACCTTCGGAGCTAATGCCGGTAGCGGTCGCCGATCGCGCTCCACAACCGTCGTTCCCCGCGCACACCCACGAGTTTTGCGAAATCGTGATTGTCTGGCGCGGCAATGGCCTGCACGTGCTTAACGATCGCCCGTGGCTGGTCACCTGTGGCGATATTTTTTATATTAAAGAGAGCGACTGCCACAGCTATGATTCGGTCAACGACCTGGTGCTGGATAATATTATTTACTGCCCGGAAAGGTTCAAACTGGGGCTGGACTGGTCGGAAATGTTGCCGCGTGACGAAGGCGACGGCCCGGCGCACTGGCGATTGACCACGCGCGGAATGGCATTAGCGCGAGGGGTGATTTTGCAGCTGGTGCAGGAGAGTCGCAAAAGTGACGTGTTGTCTTTGCAACTGACCGAGGCACTGTTTTTACAGCTGGCGCTAATTTTGCGCCGCCATCGTTACGCCGCAGACAAGGCCTACGCGCTGCCAGAAGGTGAACAGCTTGACCTGTTGATGTCGGCGATTCAGGCAGACGTTGGCAAAAATCTCTGTCTGGCCACTTTTTGCGAACAACACCGGCTTTCAGAAAGAAGTCTGAAACAGCTTTTCCGTCAACAGACCGGCATGAGCATCGGCCATTATTTGCGCCAGCTCCAGCTTTGTCAGGCCAAGCATTTATTACGCAGCAGCGACCAGTTAATCACCGAAGTGGCGGCGCGCTGCGGCTTCGACGACAGCAACTATTTTTCCGTGGTGTTTACCCGTGAAACTGGCATGACCCCCAGCGCCTGGCGTCAACAGTTTGAACGCACGCCGAAGGTCGCGATTTAGCAATCCTGACGTCCGTTTCAGGCTCGTCAGGATTCATTTTTTACCTTAAGACGCCATCCCCAGGCCAACAATATTTGCCGCCATCACGATCACCAGGCATCCCAGACTCAACACGCCGACCGGCCGCTGTCCAACATTCTTCCACTCTTTCATGATCAGCCCAACCAGCCCGCCACACAGCACATAGAAACTCATGTGCAGCATCCAGCTGATGAAATCGTACTGCGCAGGAATTTGCGCGTGGCCCCAGGCATAGAAGAAGAATTGCAGATACCACATGGTGCCGCCCAGCAGCGCAAACAACACGTTAGCCACCAGCAGCGGTTTTGCTACCGAGAAATCGGCTTTGACAGAGAGATCTTTTTTGGTCGCCAGACGGATGAAACAGTAGGCCAGATTGACGATAGCCCCGCCGCCCATAATCACCACATAACTTGGCAGCGCAACGTAAAGCGGATTTATGCCCAGCGCGGCGGCGGCTTCATGCATTGGCTTCGCGGCGTCTATCGCGAACGACATTCCGGCAGAGAAAATCCCGCACAGCACGGCCAATATAAGGCCTTTTTTAAGATTGAACTCCTGCGCGGCCACACCCATCGCACGTTCCTTCAGCAAACCGGCACGCGAGACAATTGCCACGCCAACTACCGCAACCAGCACGCCGAGCAGGGTCAAACGCCCGCCTTCCGAGCTAAACAGCTCAACAAAGCGGCCTTGCAACAGCGGCGTCATCAGGGTACCGACCACCAACGTCACACCAATGGCGATCCCGATCCCCATCGACATCCCGAGATAGCGCATGGTTAAACCGTAATTAATATTGCCAATGCCCCACATCGCGCCAAACAGAAATACCGGCGCCAATGTAGAGAAGCTAAAAGAGCTGTAATAGCTCCAGAAATGTGGCAGCAGCATGGCGCTGACCACCCACGGCAGGATAATCCATGACATGACTCCGCCGACCGACCACATGGTTTCCCATGACCAGTTGCGAACTTTTTTAAACGGGGCGTAGAAACAGGCCGCACTGGTGGCACCGATAAAGTGCCACATGATGCCTAACAGGATTGCATTATTCATTTTTAGTTATTCCTTCGTAGAGTTGAGGCGAACAGGAAATAAGCGGCTTCCTGCATACGAAGGAGTCTAAGGAGTTGTTGCCGCGCGCCACCTCTGTATGGTTGCCCACCGAAGGTTATTTCTGGCGAAATTAGCGAGATTTCACCGACCGCGATCACAAATTTCTTTTCTGACCCTTATCGGCCCTGTTTCTCGATTTTGCTCGCCAACCCCGCCATTGCTGGCGAAATCACAAATCTGCCGGATGGATTCTGCCAACACACCGATTTTTGCCATCCTGCCCGTTTATGTGGCAATGACAAAAAGGTTCCGCGTCACATTCTGCGTCATGTTTTAAGAATGAAACAATTTTACCTCATTTATTTAACAGGTAGCTTTCATTAGCCCGCTTCTGTGACCCATAACTCGATCCACGCGATAACGGAGAATCTGCACATGACCATTATTCAACAACGCATGTATATCGACGGCCAGTTTGTTGAAAACCAAAGTGATAAATGGATTGATGTCATCAATCCTGCGACCGAAGCCGTGATCTCTCAGGTGCCAGAAGGCAGTGCCGAAGACGCCAAACGCGCCATCGAGGCAGCCCACGCCGCCCAGGATGGCTGGGAGGCACTGCCTGCGGTCGAGCGCGGGGCGTGGCTACATAAAATTGCCCACGGTATTCGCCAGCGTGAAGCCGAGCTGACCGATACGATTATTGCCGAAGGGGGTAAGACGCGCGGACTGGCGCAAACTGAAGTGCTATTTACCGCCGATTATCTCGACTATGTCGCCGAATGGGCACGCCGCTATGAGGGCGAAATCGTGCAAAGCGATCGCCCAAATGAAAATATTCTGGTGTTTAAGAAAGCAATCGGCGTGACGACTGGCATCTTACCGTGGAACTTTCCATTCTTCCTGATCGCCCGCAAGGCTGCCCCAGCGCTACTTACTGGCAATACCATTGTGATTAAACCCAGCGAACTGACGCCGAATAACGCGATCATTTTTGCGCAGATTGTCGATGAGATTGGCCTGCCGAAAGGGGTGTTTAATCTGGTTACCGGCTATGGTCCGGTCGTCGGCCACGAGTTGGCGGCCAATCCGCAGGTGGGCATGGTCAGCCTGACCGGCAGCGTCAACGCCGGGGTTCAAACCATGATTGCCGCGGCGCAGAACGTCACCAAAGTGTCACTGGAACTCGGCGGCAAGGCACCGGCCATCGTGATGAACGACGCGGATTTGGATTTAGCGGTGAAGGCGATTGTCAGTTCGCGTGTGATCAATACCGGGCAGGTGTGTAACTGTGCCGAACGGCTTTACGTACAGGAAGGCGTATACGATGAGTTTATCACTCGGCTGAGCCAGGCTTTTGAACAAGTCAAATTTGGTGATACGGCGCAAACTTCCGAGTTGGATATGGGCCCGCTCATCAGCGCCGATGCCTTGAAACGCGTCGAGGACAAGGTGGCTATGGCGGTGCAACAGGGGGCAAAAGTGCTGCTCGGCGGCAAGCGCGCAGGGAGTAAAGGCTTCTTTTTCCAGCCAACTATTTTGACCAATGTTCGCCAGGACATGGAGATTATGCAGCACGAAATTTTTGGCCCGGTGCTGCCGGTTACTACCTTTAAAACGCTGGATGAAGTGATCGCGCTGGCTAACGACAGCGAATACGGCCTGACCTCGGCGATTTACACGCAGAATATTAATACCGCAATGACGGCGCTGAAGAAGCTGAAATTTGGTGAGACCTATGTCAATCGTGAAAACTTTGAAGCGATGCAGGGGTTCCATGCCGGTTGGCGTAAATCGGGCATCGGCGGCGCAGACGGGCGTCACGGGCTGGAGGAATATCTGCAAACTCACGTGGCTTATTTACAGTATCAATAGGCACTTATCAGTCATTCAGCCATTTTAGGCCCCTCTGATTAATAAGATTTTATTGCTCGGTCACGGTAGCGATTTTTGCCGCCGTGACCCCCGCTGATCCCCCATCGGCAGGGATTGCTGTTGTGAAATAGCATGAATTTTCAGCGCGTTGAGTGATTGCGCAGCAGAGTTATCCGGCCCTATGATGTCGGTAACGGAAATTTTACCGTGCCGATAGCGCATAATCTGGCGCTGCTGTTGATAGCAAATTACAAGGAATTGCCATGAAAACCCCCGCCCTGCTTGCCGCTATAGTGGCCCTGACCCTGTCAGGTTGTGCCGCCACGCACCCTGCTCCACAGGCTCCTTTCCCACCAAAAGCCGTAGAAGTTGCGCCACCGGCTGCGCCCGCCTTGACCTGTAAAACCGGTAATCTGATGACCCAGACCACACTTTATTTTGGTCTAAGCCGTCACCATGCCGCGCCGGTGAGCGCTAAACAGTGGCAGTCTTTTGTCGACAAAGACGTGACCCCGCGCTTTAAAGACGGGTTGAGCGTGTTCGATGCCAGAGGGCAATGGCTGAGAAGTGAAGGCGTGGTGATCAAAGAAAACAGCAAGGCGTTAATGCTTATTCACGGCAACGATCCGCAAGAGCAGAAAAAAATCGCCGAAATCCGCGACATCTACAAAAAACGCTTCCAGCAGGACTCCGTCATGCAGGTCGATAGTCCGGCGTGTGTGGATTTCTAAAAAAACCCGGCCAGCAGCCGGGTTGATCATTAAAACGCAATAAAAATTCTTACAGCACCAGCCCCGCAAAAGCCGCTGAAAGCAGGCTTACCAGCGTGGAGCCGTAGACCAGTTTCAGGGCATAGCGTGAAACCACGTTGCCCTGATCCTCGTTCAGACCTTTGATAGCGCCCGCCACAATACCAATAGACGCAAAGTTGGCAAAAGAAACCAGGAACACGGACAAAATACCCAGCCCGCGCGGCGTTAGCTCGGTCGCAATTTTCTTCAAATCAATCATTGCCACAAATTCGTTGGTCACCAACTTGGTCGCCATAATGCTGGCAGACTTCAGAATATCCGGGCCAGGAATGCCAATCAGCCAAGCCAGCGGGTAGAAAACATAGCCCAAAATTTGCTGGAAGCTAATACCGAAAATCGCGGTAAATAACGCATTCACGGCAGCAATAATGGCGATAAAACCAATCAGCATGGCCATGATAATTACCGCCACTTTGAAACCGGCAAGAATATATTCGCCCAGCATTTCAAAGAAACTTTGGTCTTCATGAAGTTTGTCGAGCTTGATATCTGGCTCATCGCCTGCCGGAGTCGGGTTGATAATCGACAGGATGATAAAGGTGCTAAACATATTCAGGATCAGCGCCGCCACCACGTATTTCGGCTCAATCATCGTCATATAGGCGCCGACAATCGACAGCGAAACGGTCGACATTGCCGCAGCGGCCATGGAATAAAGGCGACGCGGGGAGATTTCTGCCAGCACCCCTTTATAGGCGATAAAGTTTTCTGATTGCCCGAGGATCAGAGTGCTCACGGCATTAAAGGACTCCAGCTTGCCCATGCCATTCACTTTCGATAGCAGAGTGCCAACAATACGGATTAGCAGCGGCAAAATGCGTAGATGCTGCATAATACCGATTAATGCCGAAATAAAGATAATCGGGCACAGCACGCCTAGGAAGATAAACGCCAGTCCTGCCTTGCTCATCCCGCCAAATACAAAGTCTGAACCCTGAGCCGCGTAGGTCAGCAGATTTTCAAAGAAACCGGACACCGCGGTAACTACAGCCAAACCGCTGCTTGCGTGCAGGAAAAACCAGGCCAGTAGAGCCTCGATGATGACTAACTGAAGGATAACGCGCGGGCGAATTTTTTTGCGATCGTTACTGAAAATAAACGCCAGAAAGAAGATGACTACAAGAGCCAGTATAAAGTGAAAAAGAGTTGGCATAGGGGGGTTATCCAGCATCCAAAATTATTTGGCCGGTATTGAGCCATAATTCCAGACAGCTTTCACCCTTCATGATGATTTATTTACTTAAGGACGCGGTGGAATAAAGCCTATGCGAGGAAGGCAGGTTCCTGTTCAAGAGAAAAACAGGAACCTGTAGACCTGATTATGTTCTGGAAAATTACACGATATGTGAAAGCAGCAGACAACCTACCAGACCAGAAACGGAAATAATGGTCTCTAGTACTGACCAGGATTTCATGGTTTCACCGATGGTCAGGTTGAAATACTCTTTAAATAACCAGAAACCCGGATCGTTAACGTGGGAGAAAATCACGCTACCCGAACCGACGGCAATAACCATCAACTCAGGGCTAACACCGGTCGTTGCAATTAGCGGAGCTGCAATGCCGCCAGCGGTAATTGCCGCCACGGTCGCTGAACCCAACGCCAGACGCAAAGCTGCAGCAATCGTCCACGCCAGCAGAATTGGCGACAGAGTGCTGCCTTGCATCAGGGCTGCGATGTATTTATCAACGCCGCTGTCTACCAGCACCTGTTTGAATGCACCACCACCGCCGATAATCAGCAGCATCATGGCAATAATTTTAATTGAATCGGTGATGGTGCCCATCACTTCTTCCATCTTGCGACCGCGGTTCAAACCAAAGGTGAAGATACCAATCAGCACCGCGATTAGCGTCGCCATTACCGGGTCGCCAAAGAAGTCAGCATAGGCCAGAATCGGATGCCCTTTTGGCACCAGCATCTCGGTAATTGCACGGAAGGCCATCAGAATAACCGGTACCAGCGAGGTGAAAACGCTCACGCCAAAACCAGGCATTTCTTCTTCAGAGAAAGTTTTTGGATTGAACAGGCCCTGTGGAACTGGCTTATCAATCCCTTTCAGGAAGCGCGCATACACCGGCCCCGCCAGGATTACCGTCGGGATACCTAAAATCGCGCCATAGAGCAGAGTCTTGCCCATATCCGCATGGAAAATGGTCGCAATCGCCGTTGGGCCAGGGTGTGGAGGCAGGAAGCCGTGCGTGACTGACAGTGCAGCCGCCATCGGAACCCCGACGTACAGCAAAGGCAAACGCGCAGAAGCCGCAACAGAGAACACCAGCGGCAGCATCAGTACAAAGCCCACTTCATAGAAAAGCGCAAAACCAACGATAAAGCCGGTCATCACCAGCGCCCACTGGATATATTTAACGCCAAACTTATCAATCAAGGTGGTGGCAATACGTTGCGCACCGCCGCAGTCGGCCAGCAATTTACCCAGCATTGCGCCAAAGCCCATGATAAGAGCCAGACTGCCGAGCGTACCGCCTACGCCGTTTTTGATAGAGGTAATCACTTTATCTACCGGCATTCCCTGCATCACGCCAACAGCCAGCGCGATCAGAATTAATGCGATAAAACCGTTTAATTTGAATCGGATCATAAGCAACAACAGCAGCGCGACGCCTACTGCAACGATGACTAATGGCATAACTTTTTCCCCTTCCGCCCATTTCCTTTCCATTAACTTATAGCTTCTTTATGACAGCCCAACAGTTGCAGGTCAGAAGTTAGTGCGCAGTGATATTTTTTTGTAAGTTTGCGAATTCAGCGCGAGCCAGATCGTCAGACAGCGCTAAAATTTATACAGGTTCCTTTGTGATATTAGTCACACCTCCATTTGTTACCGGTATCATGATACCGGTAACATGCTAATATAAGGAATCACCCGCTTGGGTAAATTCGAATTATGGGACGGAGATCAAACTTATGGCAGGTCAAAGCATCATTTTGATGGGTGTATCGGGCAGCGGTAAATCTACCGTGGGCGCAGCCGTAGCTCGAGCAATCAACGCTAAATTTATTGACGGTGACGATCTTCATCCACGCGCCAATATTCAGAAAATGGCAAGCGGCCAACCGCTTAATGACGACGATCGCGCCCCGTGGCTCGAACGCCTGAGCGATGCTGCCTACAGCCTGCAGCACAAAAATGAAACCGGCATTATTGTCTGCTCTGCGCTAAAACGCCGCTATCGCGATGCGCTGCGCAAGGGCAACGACGGGATGATTTTCCTGTATCTCAAGGGCAGTGAAGACGTCATTTTGCAGCGCCTGAAAGCCCGCGTCGGACATTTCTTCTCGCCTGATATGCTGAAGAGCCAGTTTGCGGCACTGGAAGAGCCGGGTGAGGATGAACCAGACGTGTTGCGCGTCAACATCGATCATCAGGTGGAAGGCGTGGTAAAGCGTTGCGTGACCGCGCTGGAAAACGCCAAGGCAAAGACCAAAGCTGAAGCTTAAATCTGCTGCGTTTTCTTCGGGTCACTGCTCTGAAGGGGCGGCTAAATACTGCCGCCCGCTGAAATAGTAAAGCCGACATCGACCATTTTCGGCACCACATCCTCACCTCGCAGCCGGGCCAGCAAACGCTCGGCGGTGATTTGCCCCATTCGCTCACGCGGCGTTAGCACGCTAGCCAGTTTGGGCTCCATCGCCTGACCCATGTTATGGCCGTGGAAACCGGCGATCGCCATCTGTGACGGAATATGCAGTCCCTGGCGCAGGCATTCAAAGAATGCCCCCGCCGCCAGGTCATCGTTGGTGCAGAAAATACTGTCAATTTGTGGGTAATCTTTTTGCGCCTGACGCAACAGCTCGGCTCCCGCCGTATAGCTTGACGATCGGCTGGTCATCACACTGTAGGGCACAAGCCCCGACTCACGCATGGCCTGTTCGTATCCCTGTTGCTTGATAAGCGTTCGCTCGTCCTGACGCGCGCCAAAATAAACAACGTGGCGATGGCCGTGAGCAATGATTTGCTGAGTCATCTGACGCGCAGCTTCAAAGTTATTAAAACCCACAGCCAGATCCACACATGGCGACACGCAGTCCATCATCTCTACCACCGGGATCCCGGCAACCTCGATCATCTTCAGCGTTCGAGCCGAGTGATTGCGTTCGGAGAGAATTAATCCGTCGATGTTATAGGAAAGAAGTGAAGTCAGACGCTGCTCTTCGCGCTCGGCGCTATAGCCATAGTGCGCCAGCATAGTTTGATAGCCGTGAATATCGGTGACACTTTCTATACCGCGTAAAACTTCAGCGAAAACCTGGTTGGTCAATGAAGGCAGCAGCACGCCAATCGCGCGGCTTTTGGCATTGGAGAGGATATCGGGTGCACGGTTTGGGATATAGCCCAGTTCATCCAGCGCAGCGGCGATTTTCTCTTGCAGCAGCAGAGAAACCTGTTCGGGATTACGCAAATAACGGCTGACCGTCATTTTGGTCACACCAACACGGTCGGCGACGTCCTGAAGCACTGGCCTTTTTTTCTTCATTTTCAATGAACTGGGATAAGAGGAACAAGCATCGATTTTAGCAAAAAATGGCAACATTTGGCACAAAAACAGCATGCGCCAGGTAGCAAGAATGGAAGTAAAAGCGCTGAATTACCTTGAAAGATTGTTTTTAGGGAAAGCGCACCGTCGGGCCGTCGTGGATTGCCCTTGGGTGCGCCTGCTCCGGGTCTGGCGGAGTTTATTAATTTTAAACCGGCGGCAGATCAAACAGCAGAATTTCACTGTCTTCATCAGCGTGTAGGGTAAGTGCAGATTCCT
>CAWUIY010000061.1:0-18831 GCA_963922555.1 uncultured Serratia sp.
AAGTATCTCAAAGCTTGAAAATGAATTACAAATCAAGTTGTTAAACAGAAGCACTCGCAGTCTTGGCCTGACTGAAGCGGGCAAGATTTACTATCAGGGCTGCCATAAAATGCTGCATAACGTTCATGAGGTGCATGAACAATTATACGCATTTAATAACACACCAACGGGTACATTACGCATCGGCAGCTCTTCAACAATGGCACAAAATGTCCTTGCTGAGATGACTGTGGAAATGCTCAGAGAATATCCAGGCCTGACGGTCAATCTGGTCACCGGAATTCCGGCGCCCGATTTAATTTCCGACGGATTGGATATCGTCATCCGCGTGGGAAAATTGCAGGATTCAAGCCTGTTCTCAAAACATCTTGGCTCCATGCCGATGGTCGTTTGCGCGGCGAAAAACTATTTGCTTGAGCACGGCAGGCCTGATGCTCCGGCGGATATGGTGAATTTTACCTGGCTGGAATACAGCATTCGCCCAGACAGTGAGTTTACGCTGGTTTCGCCAGAGGGGCAGCCTATCCGGATCAGGCCGGAGGGCCGTTTTGTGTCGAACGATCCACAAACCATTATTCGCTGGTTAACCTCGGGCGTGGGTATCGCCTATATTCCGCTGATGTGGGTCATTGACGAGATCAACTCGGGGAAGGTTGAGATTTTGTTCGGCAACTATCAGTCTGAGCCGCGCCCGGTCTATGCGCTGCATACGGAAAAAGACAAGCTGCCTTTAAAGGTGCAGGTATGTATTAACTACCTGACGGAATATTTTAAAGAGGTGAGCAAGATTTACCGCAAACACCGTAAAAGAGAGCCGGGAGCAAAATAAGAAACCCCAGCGACTTATATCAATAAGTCGCCGGGGTGAGCGAACGCCGCTGACGCAGCAGCGGCTGCAATAATGTAGGTTATTTTAAGCGGTGCCGCCGACGGTCAGTGAATCCAGTTTCAAGGTTGGCTGGCCCACGCCGACAGGGACGCTTTGGCCCTCTTTACCACAAACGCCGACGCCTTTATCCAGCGCAAGATCATTGCCGACCATGGAGATCTGCTGCATCGCCTCAATGCCCGAACCGATCAGGGTTGCGCCCTTCACTGGCTTGGTAATACGGCCTTTTTCAATCAGATAGGCTTCTGAGGTTGAGAATACGAACTTGCCGGAGGTGATATCGACCTGTCCGCCACCAAAGTTTGGTGCATAAAGGCCGTATTCAACGCTGCTGATAATGTCTTCTGGGGTGGATTGCCCGCCCAGGAGATAGGTATTCGTCATGCGCGGCATGGGTAAATGCGCATAGGATTCACGGCGGCCGTTACCGGTCGGCGCCACGCCCATCAGGCGCGCATTCAGTTTATCCTGCATGTAACCTTTAAGAATACCGTTCTCAATCAGTACGTTGTACTGTCCTGGTACGCCTTCGTCATCGACCGAGATGGAACCTCGGCGGCCTTGCATGGTGCCATCATCAACCACAGTACATAATTCAGAAGCAACCAGCTTGCCCATCTGACCGCTGAACATTGAGGTGCCGCGACGATTGAAGTCGCCTTCCAGTCCGTGACCTACCGCTTCGTGCAGTAGCACGCCCGGCCAGCCTGCGCCCAACACTACCGGCATCGCGCCCGCAGGGGCCGCAACGGCGGTCAGGTTAACCAATGCCATGCGTACGGCTTCGTGTGCAAAAGCCTCGGCGCGCACTTCGCCATCAACGGTTTCGAGGAAATATTCATAGCCAAAACGACCACCGCCACCGCTGGAACCGCGTTCGCGACGACCATCTTGTTCTACCAGCACGCTGACGGACAGACGCACCAGCGGGCGAATATCAGTCGCCAGGGTGCCGTCGGTCGCGGCAACGAGAATGCTTTCATACACGCCTGTAATGCTCGCGGACACTTCAACCACCCGCTTATCGGCAGCGCGTGCCGCTTTGTCGACACGGTGCAACAGGGCAATTTTCTCTTCACGCGGCAGGCTTTGCAGCGGATCGGCGAAAGAATAAAGTGCGGCATGCTGAATAGCGCCGAGGGTGTGGCTTTTGCCGTTACCCTGCTCACGCACGATGCTGCGTGCAGCCTGAGCGCTTTGATTCAGGGCATTGAGGGTAATCTGATCGGCATAGGCAAAACCGGTTTTCTCGCCGCTAACGGCGCGAACGCCAACGCCCTGATCGATATTGTAGGAGCCGTCTTTGATAATGCTGTCTTCAATGACCCAGGCTTCATGAAAGCTGGATTGGAAAAAGAGATCGGCATAATCGAGACGGCGCTCAGCCAACTGGCCTAATACCGTAAAAAGGTCTTGTTGACTCAGATTATTGGCGGTTAGTAAACGCTCACTGACAAGGGCCAGACTCATAATTTCTTCACTCTCTTTGGTCATGTAAAGTCAATGTACAGCCTAACACAGTATGCTGCTGCTCAACACTGCGAGACCAGGCTTAAGGTGCTGGCACCTCAAGGGCTTTTTTATCGGCCTTCGACTGACGCAGGATTTCATGGATATCTGGCTGCTCGATAGTGCCGCCAATCTGGTAGCGAATCAGCGAGATTTTATTCCATAGCGGCGACAGTGCCTGACTCGCGGCAAAGACGGCGGCTCCGACAATCGGGTTAATCACGAACGCGGTCGCAACGCCCACTGTGGCTGAAATTTCAGGCGCAACCACTGCTTCCAGGTCCAGGCGCTGGCTGACAAAATTCACATTGCCGTTAATCGCAATATCGGCCGCCAGACCATCAACCAGCAGGTCGTTAGTGTGCAGTACACCGTCTTTGATCCAGGCTGTTGATTTGATTGAGTCAAAATAGAAGCCCTTGCCAAAGGTGTCACGGAAATCAAGCTGTAGCTTGCGCAACAGTGCGTCAAAGCTGACCAGACGCAGTATTTGCCCGGCGCGGCCGCCGCCCATGTTGATGATCTCACCTTTGCCGAGATAGGTTTTCAGCGTGCCATTCAGCGTTTTCACGTCAGGCTTCCACGGCGCGTCTTTCCAGTGCAGATCAAAATCCACCTTGAATGGCGCATCTTTCAGCGGGGTTGCCACGCCGAGGAACGAATTAAAGCGATCGACGTTTTTGCCGCTTAACGTACCTCTGAGCGCGGTGCTATCCTGGCTTTGCGCATCTTGCTTCCATTCACCCTGGATATCGAGACGACCTTCGCCGGTATCAATCAATCCGTTGCGCAAGGTCAGCTGATTGCCCTGTGGCGCTAAATCGGCATTGACCGTACGCAGGCTTTGTCCCATAAACCAGCAAGCTTCGCAGCGAATATTCAACGCAGGCCAGTTGGTGAAAGAGATATGGCTGCCAAACGGGTTTTGTCCGCCTGTGCCGCTGGCTGGAAACTGTGGATTGAAGTAAAGATAGCGCAGATTAGCCAGCCACGGACCCTGGTTGTTCATATCCAGCGTCCCGTCAATCTCTTTACCTTTGACATTGATATGCATCCCATCGTCGTTCTGGGTAGTGGTCAGCATCAAATCATTCCAACCCTGACCGGCCAGCGTCAGGCGCGGCGTGGTCACGGTAATCAGGTTCGGGAAGCCAAAGCCCACCGTTTTAGTGTTCTGGCTTTGCGTTGCTTTGTCCGGAGACAACAGCCCCAACCAATTTTCACCATCCAACGCCGGGAGATCCAGCCTCAGGCTGCTGGTCGCAGGCAGCGCAGGGGTCTTTTTGGCATTGATTGCCCATGAAGCGCGATCCAGTGTCAGCTGTTTGTCCATCAGCCAACGGCTGTTAAAGCGATCTTTACCCGCCAGCACGCCGCTCAAGTTAAAGCTGTGCAAATCACCCTGGACAGTAACACTGAGTGGTAATGCTTTTCCCGGCACCTTGTTTAATGGATTAGGTAAGTGACTGCTCACACTCCTGAGATCCGCATCAGCCGTGACTTTATAATTTGGCTCACCCTTGTGCGGCAGCAAAATATCGACCGCACTGCTCCAGTTTGCACTGCCAGAGATCTTGGCGGCGATAGCCTTGGGTATGCCTGGCAGTTTTGCGGGTTGCCAGTTACCACCTAATCCAATATTAATTTCATAATTATCAGGCTGATCGAAGGTTTTGAAGTTGAGATTTACCGGTTGACCAAACCAGGTGGCAGTCATGGCATTACTGTTCAGATTGCCGTTATCAAAGCTGAACTGGCCATTCAGATTCTTGATTTTGCTTTCTAGCGGCGAGACAAACAGGGTGTTGTTGTTTAGATTTATGCCACCGGTTGCACGAACCTGCTTGCCATTCAATGGGATATCAAGATGTAAGCGCCCACTGACATTGCCACCAATTTGTAGCTGTTTTAGCGCGGCGCCAAGGCTGTCTGCGAGTGGCGTCTGCAGGAAATAGGCGCCGACATCCTTGCCCTCTCCGCTGGCACTGGCATCGATCAGCAGCTTTTCTTTCTCATAATCGGGAATATTGGCGGAAATATCGGTGCCGTCGACGTTACCCAACTTGGTATGCGCTGCCTTCATAAACAGCCCGTTATCCAGAAAATCGAGATCGATGTCCAGATTGGTCAGCGCTGGCCAGTCAGGCTGGAATTTAAAGGTCGAGTGACGTAATGGCACCCAGACTTCAAACTGCCCTTCATTATGTTTGAATGGGAAATCATGCGGATTACCGTTAAAGCTCAGCGTGGCGTTATCAACCTGCCCGCCCTGGATCGCTGAACTAAGATAATCCACCAGGTCTTTACCCATCAGGTTTTGCGGGAAATAACGCCACGCCTGACCGGCATCATAGACGCGAATACCGGACAATATTTTTAACCACGGTTGGCCTTTACTCGGCTGGTCATAGCTGAAACCGCCGGTTGCCCAGAGGCCTTTGGCCTGAACGTTGACGTCTTTGGACCACAGTGACCAGCCTTGATCATTGTTAGTCCAGTCGAAGGTGCCGCTTGCCTGGCTGACTTGCAACGGGTCGTGGAAGGTTTTTCCAAACGGTAACAGGCTGTTTTGCAGTCCAATAGTCATCCTGCCGCGCGGAACGCTGCCGCTAAGGGTGCCACTGAAATTATTCACGCCCGGCAGCAGCTCCCCGCGGGTCCAGCTAACATCATGCCATTTAAGGTCGAATCGGGTCTGATCGGGCTGTTTGAGCGGAATATCCAGAGCCAGCTGGTCGATCATCCCGGTTGGCTTGAGATCTTTCCAGCGTTCAAGCAATGACGGAGTCAGGAAGGAGATTGTCGGGATAATCGGCCCGATGCGTTCGAGTTGAATATTGCTGCCGCGCAGGCGCAGCTGTTCCTGATGATCGGGGCCAAGGAACTGGGAGTTGTCTGTCGCGCCATCCTGAGGCAGATACAGCGCCGTCAATGCGCCTTGCGGCCACACCTGGCCGTCGGTTTTCAGGTTAAGCTGCGGCGTTCCGACCTGCCAGCCGTTTCCCTGACGATTGGCGTGCAATGTCAGATTATCGACATCCAGGCGATGAGACTGATCGTCGGTGTGCCATAGCGCTTCGCCGTTTTTCACCTGCACATCGCCGGCATAAACTTGCCCGTCGCGCAGGGTAAGCCAGGCGGCAAGACTAAAGTTGGCACTTTCCAGACCCGTGTTGCTGCGTAACCAGCGGCTGAACCACGGCTTCATGTCGATATCGTCGGCCTGCAAATAAATTTTGCCATCATTCAGCAAACCGTCGTTATCGTTAAGATCCATACGCAGTTGCACCACTCCGTGCTGGCCGTTAAAGCTCGACAGGCCCAATTGCCCTTCGGCACGGTGGCGATTCTTCGAGTTAAGCCAGGTCATCTGCTGAATATCGAATTCAGCGCGCGGTCCGGAAGGCGTCTTGAAAGTTACGCGGCTGTTGCGCAGGTCGAAGTGGTCAACTTGCCTGAGGAAAATATCACTGATTCGGTCTGCGCCTACCGGGCTGGTATGCTTGTCACCGCCGCCACCCAGCGTGGAGTTGTAATCAAGCTGCAGGTTATAGAAGGTGAGATCGCGGAACTGCCAGCGCAGATGCAGCAATGACTGCCAGACATCCAGCGCCATGGTAATCCGCTGAACTCTGGAGGAAGATTCAGGCAGGGTGATAGACAGATCTCGGAGTTCGAGCGTCGGGCCAAAAGTTTGCCAACTACCGTGAACCTGAGAGAGGCTTATCGGCACGCCGGTCATGGCCTGAATTTTATCGACAATCGGCTGCTTGAAACGATCGAGCTGAGGCAGCGCCAGACGTAGCCCACTGATCGCCAACGCGACGATAACAACAATCGTCGCGAAGCTCGTTAACAGTATCCCGGGCAGTCGCCTCACACTCATTTCTCCTTGTTTACAATCAGCGCTGAAATCGACGACGCCCGTTTATCCTACATAAATAAAAAGCCTAAATTAATCCGTAAATTCTGATAATCACATCATTACTACGTCAAATTGTTCCTGACTGTACAGCGGTTCAATTTGCACTTTGACCTGTTTACCAACGAAAATTTCAACTTCGGCCAGGGCGTGAGACTCTTCACCTTTCAGGGCATCACCGACGGCGGCAGAAGCGTAAACTAAAAATCTGTCAGCGTCGTAGGCATGATGCACGCGAACTATTTCACGCAAAATTTCGTAGCACACGGTTTCTACAGTTTTCACCGTCCCACGTCCATGACACGTTGGGCAGTCGCTACACAACACATGTTCAACGCTTTCGCGGGTTCTCTTGCGGGTCATCTCAACCAGGCCCAGCGCAGAGAAACCGTGGATCCCGGTCTTGACGCGATCTTTAGACAGCGCCTGCTCCAGAGAATGCAGCACGCGGCGGCGGTGGTCCTCATTAGCCATGTCGATAAAATCAATAATGATTATGCCGCCGAGATTGCGCAGTCGAAGCTGGCGCGCAATGGCCTGTGTTGCCTCGGTATTGGTGTTAAAGATGGTTTCTTCAAGATTGCGATGGCCGACAAACGCACCGGTGTTGATATCGATGGTGGTCATGGCTTCGGTCTGATCGATGATCAGATACCCCCCTGACTTAAGTTCCACCTTACGTTCCAGCGCGCGCTGAATTTCGTTTTCGACATCATAGAGATCGAAAATTGGCTGCTTGCCGCTGTAATGCTCGAGCTTGTCGGTTAGCTCCGGCATATATTCGCTGGTGAATTCAATCAACAGTTCATAGGTTAGACGCGAATCGACACGAATGCGATTTAGCTCCTGACCCGTGAAGTCACGCAGCACGCGGTGGGCCAATGCCAGCTCGCCGTAAAGTTTGCATTTGGTGACGTTACGACGCTTGCGCTCCATCACCTTGGTCCACAGTCGTTTCAGATAGGCGGCATCCTGGGCCAACTCTTCTTCGCGAACGCCTTCCGCAGCGGTGCGAATAATATAACCGCCCTGCTCGTCGCAGTACGCGGAAACGATTCGTTTAAGCCGATCGCGTTCGGCTTCACTTTCTATACGCTGAGAAACGCCCACGTGAGAAGCCCCGGGCATAAACACCAGGTAACGTGATGGCAAGGTAATGTCGGTGGTCAGTCGTGCACCTTTGGTACCCAGCGGATCTTTCACCACCTGGACCATCAGATCCTGGCCCTGATGCACCAGCTCGACGATGTCACGCACGTTAAAGTTTTTCTGTTCGTCACGAGCCACACATTCGGTGTGCGGCATGATGTCAGACGCGTGGAGGAAGGCTGCTTTTTCGAGGCCAATATCAACAAAAGCCGCCTGCATACCGGGCAGGACACGGCTAACGCGGCCTTTGTAAATATTCCCTGCAATACCGCGCTTTGCTTCTCGCTCGACGTGGATCTCCTGCAGGATCCCCCCGTCGATGTAGGCCACCCGAGTTTCCGATGGGGTGACATTGACCAGTAATTCAGCCGTCATGCTTTCTCCTAAGAACGCGTAGTGCAACAAAATTACTGTACAGTTCCTGAGTTTCAACCAGGGGTAGTCCAACTACCGCATAGTAACTGCCGCGAATCTCACGGACGAAACATCCGCCCTTTCCTTGAATACCGTATGCCCCCGCTTTATCCATGGGCTCGCCGCTGGAAATATAGTGCTGAATATCCTCCGAAGAAAGCGTTCGGAAGGTGACATCAGTCACCACCATGGCGCTGAGGTGGTGTTCAGAGTCAGCGAAGGCAATGGCGGTCATCACTTGATTTTGACGCCCTGATAACGCCGCCAGCATTTCAGCAGCCTGCTGAATATCTGCGGGTTTTTCTAAAACACGTCCATCAAGTACCACAATAGTGTCTGCGCCCAAAACGGGCAAGTCCTGAGGAGCAACAACCACGCCCGCACGGGCTTTGTCGAGCGCCAGGCGTTGAACATAGTCTTTGGGCGCTTCGCCCGGTTGACGCTGTTCGGCCACGTCGGTGCTCAGACGTTCGAAAGGCAATTCCAGCATCGTGAGCAGCTCACGACGACGAGGTGAACCCGATGCGAGATAAAGTAAAGTCATCATGCCCTTATTGTACGGCAAATTGACGGCGGATTTTACGCATCAGCAAGAACAGCCAAGGCCAGAGCACGCCGTCTACGACGCTGCTCCAGAAAATCTGCGGTCGGAAAGTAACGTTAACCACCAGGAATTCGGCCCAGAAGACAATCACGTTTACGGCCATCGACAGCAGCATGATAATCAGCGCCTGCTGCCAGAGTGCCATGTTTCGGAATAGCTGAAACTTGAAGGCAACCAGATAAGCGGCAATTGCCAGCGCCAATGCGCGAACACCCAGCGTAGACCCCAAAACCAGATCCATGAAAAAGCCGACTAAAAAACCCGTGCCGACATTAACCCGATGTGGCAATGCCATCACCCAGTAAATCAGGATCAGCATGAGCCACGAGGGGCGGAACATATAGATTTCATCAGGCCACGGCATAACCTGCAACATCATGGCTACCACAAAGGATAGCCAAATTATCCAGCGCCCGTGACTGCGGTAGCCGTTCATTGTCTGCCGCCCGAGGAGGAGACAGGCGACGTCACCGTGCCGGTCGCCGGAGCGGGGACCGGGGCAGGAGGGCCCATTTCATTCGGCGGTGGCAGGACCTGAGGCATCATTTGCATCAAACGCTCGGTGGCAATACGGTGAACTTCCTCTGGTGACATCGGCTGATCACCGTTTTGGTCCGCGCCCCAAAGCAGCAGCAGATAACGCAGGCGTTGCAGACCGGCGGTTGGACGCGCCTGGATCACTGTGTAAGCGCGTTGGTTATCGACTTTAACCGATGAAACAACGGCAACCGGATACCCTTCAGGGAAGCGGCCGCCCAGGCCAGAAGTCACCAGCACGTCGCCAACGCGAATGTCGGTATTGGCAGGCAGATGTTCAAGCTGGAGATCGTCCGCACAGCCACTACCGGCAGCAATCACGCGGATATCATTGCGAAGCACCTGAATCGGGATAGCGTGCGACGCATCGCAAATTAGCAATACACGGCTGGTTGCTGCAGCAACGGCAATAACCTGTCCGACGACGCCTTTATCACTGATCACTGGCTGTCCGACATAAACACCGCGGTTGCTGCCTTTATCAATCACGACCTGATCGCTGTAAGGATCGTTGCTGGTCGACAGAACCTGCGCCACCATTTTATGCTCGTCCTGACGCAGCGGCGATCCCAGCAGCTCACGCAAACGGGCATTTTCCTGCTTGAATTGGCCAAGCAGCAGCAAATCGCTGTTTTTCAACAGCAGTTCCTGACGCAGGGCGCGGTTTTCGAGTTCAAGCTGTTGGCGTGAGGCGAAGGTCTGAGAGACGTTATCCAGAAATTCTCTTGGCGCATTGGACAAGAAATAGAAAGGGCTGACGGCAGTATCCATATAGGTGCGGATCTTGACGAACGTACCTACTTTACTGTCGGCAAAAATCAGTACGATGGCCGTGAGAATAGCCAAAAAAAGTCGCAACTGCAGAGACGGACCTCTGCTAAAAATAGGCTTCATAAAATATGCGAGTTCCTCGGCAACAGAAAATTTAGCCGATCTGAGCGAAACATTACCCTAACAGGAATGGTAGCAGGTTATAAAGGGGGGCAGCCCTCTTCCGCGGCAGGCTAGTTTTCCCTATCCCCATAGTACCTGAAGCTGCACGAGGATGATGTCATCCGTTGCAGCTTCAAATACTCGGGCATACACGTCTTGTCAGTGACTTAATGTGCAGTGAAATTATTCTTCACTAAACAGGTCGCCACCGTGCATGTCGATCATTTCCAGCGCTTTACCACCGCCGCGTGCAACGCAGGTCAGCGGATCTTCTGCTACCACAACCGGAATACCGGTTTCTTCCATCAGCAGGCGATCGAGGTTACGCAACAGTGCGCCACCGCCGGTCAGTACCATGCCGCGCTCAGAGATATCAGACGCCAATTCTGGAGGACATTGTTCCAGAGCAACCATCACCGCGCTAACGATGCCGGTCAGAGGCTCCTGCAGGGCTTCCAGGATTTCATTGGAATTCAAGGTGAAACCACGTGGAACACCTTCGGCCAGGTTACGGCCGCGAACTTCGATTTCGTGAACTTCGTCGCCTGGGTAAGCAGAACCGATACCGTGCTTGATACGCTCGGCAGTCGCTTCACCAATCAGGGAGCCGTAGTTACGACGCACGTAATTAATGATCGCTTCATCAAAGCGGTCACCACCGATACGCACGGAAGAAGAATAAACCACGCCATTCAGGGAGATAACGGCCACTTCGGTCGTACCACCACCGATATCAACCACCATTGAACCGGTAGCTTCAGAGACTGGCAGGCCTGCACCGATAGCCGCAGCCATAGGTTCTTCAATCAGGAATACTTCACGCGCGCCTGCACCTTGTGCAGATTCACGAATTGCACGACGCTCAACCTGAGTCGCGCCAACTGGCACACATACCAATACACGCGGGCTTGGGCGCATAAAGCTGTTGCTGTGAACCTGTTTAATGAAGTGCTGCAGCATTTTTTCGGTGACGAAGAAGTCGGCGATAACACCGTCTTTCATTGGGCGAATAGCTGCAATGTTGCCTGGAGTACGACCAAGCATCTGTTTAGCATCGTGACCTACGGCCGCAACGCTTTTAGGTGAACCAGCACGATCCTGACGAATGGCCACAACTGACGGCTCATTCAGCACGATGCCTTGTCCTTTTACATAAATAAGGGTATTGGCAGTACCCAGGTCGATGGACAAGTCGTTGGAAAACATGCCGCGAAATTTCTTAAACATAACGAAAGGATAATCCTGCTAGCTGGGGGCGGAAAATAAAATCCGCCTACTTTACCAACCACACGAAGCAGCGACAAGGCGCAAAAACGTTCTGCTTCGGTGAAAATTGTCAGCGACGTTCGTCACTTAACTTGGTGATTTAATACACTGCGGCGGAAACCTGAACCTTTGGCTCAGCTTAACTCGATCAGGCACCCGTCAAGTCACGAACATCGCACATAAATTCTTACACTTTACCTGAAATGATTCAGCGCAAAGGGATTAATTAACGCGCTGATACAGGCTTCCCCTCTGTGCAAATGGCAGGGGTGCGCCATTCTACGTTAAATTTCTCTGTTGCGATCAGATTAAACCCCGTGGTTGTGTGAATATTTTTTACCGACCGGGTCAATGACCTGTGGCGATGCAAAAAAATCACCCTGACCGCCGTGGATCCCTGTTTCTAACAGAGCCAGCCACTCATCAATCGTGCGAACTCCCGAGGCGTAAACCTTGGCCTGCGTGCCTTTGCATGCACTCAGCAAACTTTTCACAAACAGCTGATTTTCAACCCGCTTATCGATATCACGGACTAATCCGGGGTGAAGTTTTACCCTTTCAACCTGGAATGATTTCAGATAAGAGGTGCTGACCACCGTCAGTCCCGCTTGTGAAACCGCCAGTCTACATCCCAATCCTTGCAATAATCTTAAGGCGGGACGAAGCCGGTCGGTATGTTGACAGAGATCTGCCTCTGCAAGTTCAATAAGAATTCGATTTCTCTGCGTTTTTTCGCACTGAAGCAGTATATCTCTTAGCCAGCGCACAAAAGAGCGTTGCAATAATGAATCAACCGTCAGGTGAAATGCCAGCGTCTCGTCCGGCCATTGTGCCAGTAACGGAATAATCTGACTAATCATTCGCCGATCATAGCTTTGCGACATGCCAAACTGGGTAACCAGCGGAATAAACTCGGCGGCCAACAGTTCGCGCGTGCCGTCAAAGATGCGCCGCTGCACCTCACGGTGATCCAGCACGCCAGCCTTGTTCAAGGCCGGTTTCTGATAAAGCCTTGGGCCGCCGCGCGCCAGGGTGTCTTCCAGCAACGTACGCCACCTGACACTGCCGCGTCCTTTCTCGGGAACGTTGCTGTCATAAACCGACCAGCTGTTGCTGCCCTGGAAAGCCGCGTGACGTGTCGCCTGCTCGGCGTAATCCATAACCTGTTCCAGCGTTTGGCCGAAACGATAAGAACTGATACCTATATATAGAAGCGCATCGCGATCAATGATCGAGGTTGATGGCAGCGCACCCACTGCGTTCACCAACTGGGCTGCTATAACTTCGGCCTCTTTCAATGTGCTATGCGGCAATAGCACCGCAAAGTCGCTGTGGTAATAACGCGCCAGCAGCGCTGACGAATAGCGCATCACAAAGGTTGAAAGTAAATTAACGATAGATGACATCAGATCTTTCACCGGCGCCTGACCGTGTGTGTCGCGCAGGGTGTCGAAGTCAGGCAGGCGGATCAGCATTAAAATGCCGTAGGCCCCCTCTTCCTCAAGCTCTGTCGTCAGCTGGTTGTCAAAAAACAATCGATTGCTCAACCCGGTTTTAGCATCCTGCTGGGCAAAGGCGCGGATCAGCGTGTCCACGCGGCTGCGTTGTTCGCGCGCCTCGCTGAGATCAACCAGCAGTTTGTCTATGGCGGCACTGGAGTTGAGCGGCCATTCGGTGACATCGCCCAACGGCAGATTATCGCGTTCACCCCGCAGAACACGCGCCGCACGATCCTCCAGTCGTTCAATGCCGCTGGTTTGCAGCCGCACCCAGCGAAAACTCAACAGCGTGGCGGCGATGATCAGCAATATTGCCAGACTGATATACAGCGTGGTGCGCAGGGAGCGGGCGTAATTGCTGACCGGATCGAGATAAACCACTTTAAGGCTGAGATCCGGGTGATGGAGCAAAGAGAAATCCTGGGTAATGAAGTCAGGAATGTGGTTATCCCAGGCGTTGCCTTCGGCGGTTTGGTTATCGTGGCTGTAAATTGGGCCATGGTGGGCAACGACTTGCAAGTTGCTGATATCCAACTGATTCATCACCAGTGGCAGCCAATTTTGCAAATCTGAAGGGGGATTGGCGAGCAGGCTCTGATCGACAGACGTCGAGAGCGCACGTAAATGCTCATCGGAGCTTTGTTTATTCAAATAGACAAAGCTGAAAGTCACCCCCACCAACATAAGAAAAATGGTGAGCGCGACCAGCATTGAGATCATCGCATATAATCTGGTAGTAAATCGCATCCCTGTGCCTTACTCAGTTTATGTGGTGTGTGTTTACAAAGTTGATGCAGTCAATGGTCCTGCTTCGATAGCGGCCTATATAAATAGCATAGACAGCCTTCATTTATTTAATTCAGATTTCTTATGTATTGGCCTCTTCGGCCCTAAAGCACTCCTCCGGGCAGCAAAAATTGACCCTGCGAAATTTCGTATTTTCTCCTGCGCGCTCGCTAAAGGAGGAATTTAAGGTCATGCTCTACTTATTATTCTTATAATGAAAATATTGTTAACCCACCCGGAGCCGTTGAGACCGAGGGTCATTCTCCCGGAGCATGTCATGAATCATAAAAAAGCGTTAACTGAAGCAGACGTTACCCCAGAGAGCATCTTCTATGACCGCCGCAAAGTGCTGCAGGCGTTAGGTCTGAGTGCTGCCTCGCTGGCGATACCCGCCACTTCGCAGGCGGACATACTCTCTTGGTTCAAAGGCAACGATCGGCCTAAAGCCCCGGCAGGCAAGCCGCTAGACTTTACCAAACCCGCTGAATATCAGGCTAATCTGGCACTAACGCCGGAAGACAAAGTGACTGGCTACAATAACTTTTACGAATTTGGACTGGATAAAGCCGATCCGGCAGCCAATGCCGGTCAGTTGCCGACATCTCCGTGGAAAGTCACCATTGATGGCGAAGTGGCAAAACCGATGACGCTGGATATGGATGACATCCTCAAACGTTTCCCGCTGGAACAGCGAATTTACCGTATGCGCTGCGTCGAGGCCTGGTCGATGGTCGTGCCGTGGATTGGTTTTCCGCTTTCGTATCTATTAAAGATGGTCGAGCCAACCAGTGACGCTCGCTATGTCGCGTTTACAACATTATATGATCCTGAACATATGCCGGGGCAAAAAGACCGCTTTATCGGCGGCGGCCTTAATTATCCCTATGTTGAAGGATTGCGCATGGACGAGGCGATGAACCCGCTGGCGCTGATGTCGGTCGGTGTTTACGGCAAAAGTATGCCGCCGCAAAACGGTGCACCTATTCGCCTGACCATTCCCTGGAAATACGGTTTTAAAGGCATCAAGTCCATCGTGCACATTCGCCTGGTGAAGGATCAACCGCCAACCACGTGGAATCAGATTGCCTCCAACGAGTACGGTTTTTATGCCAACGTCAATCCGCATGTCGACCACCCGCGCTGGTCACAGGCTACAGAGCGTTTTATCGGATCCGGCGGCATTCTTGACGTTAAACGCCAGCCTACTCTGCTCTTTAACGGCTATGAGAAAGAAGTCGGGCATTTGTATCGTGGACTGGATTTGCGAGCGAACTATTAATGAAGATACCGCGCCTTTCGTTAAGACAGATTTTTTGGCTCAAGGTGATCATTCATATCGCGGCCTTTCTGCCACTGCTATGGATCATCCTTTCTATTAACCAGGGATGGTTCAGCGCCGATCCGGCAAAAGATATCCAGCATTTTACCGGCAGAATGACGCTAAAACTGTTACTGGCGACGCTGTTAATCACCCCTATTATCCGCTTCGGCAAACAACCGCTGCTGATCCGCGTTCGTCGCCTGGTCGGCCTGTGGTGCTTTGCCTGGGCCACGCTTCATCTGCTGAGTTATTCATTCCTCGAACTGGGAATAAGTAATCTGGGACTGCTCGGCAGCGAATTAATTTCTCGGCCTTACCTGACGTTAGGTATTATCAGCTGGATTATTTTATTAATTTTAGCCGCAACCTCGACACTTTGGTCGCAGGGAAAATTGGGCAGAAAATGGCAGACCCTGCATAACGGCATCTATCTGGTGGCGATTTTAGCGCCGATTCACTATTTATGGTCGGTTAAGACGTTTTCACCACAACCTTTCATTTACGCGCTAATTGCAGCGATCTTGCTGTTACTTCGCTACAAGAAATTCCGCCAATGGTTTCGATAGTTCGTCAAATCCTCGCTATTTAGTTCGTTAAACTTCCCTAATTGTAACCCTCAGTTTCAAACTGGGGGTTGATAATCTTCGCTGATAAGACCAGTATTTGGCGGCGAATTGCCTCGATATGAATAAATTGCAGCCTTTCCTAAGAAAAGTCTGGGTTGATTTGTCATGAAATAGGTGACAAATTGGTTTTGGCAGGGTATTTTCTTCGACCTCGTACTAATCGCAGGAGATAGGCTCACAATGGCGCATAAGTTTGACATTTTGCTTCTCAACGGTCCCAACCTGAATTTACTGGGAACGCGTGAGCCAGAAACCTACGGTAGTACCACGCTAAACGATATTGTTAAAGGTTTGGAACAACAGGCTGCCGCTGCAAATGTTGCGTTAAGCCATCTGCAATCCAACGCAGAACACCTCCTGATTGACAGGATCCATCAGGCCCGGGGAAACACTGATTTTATTTTGATCAATCCCGCAGCCTTTACCCATACCAGCGTGGCGCTTCGTGATGCATTGCTGGCAGTGCAGATCCCGTTTATCGAGATCCATCTGTCGAACGTACATGCTCGCGAGGCATTCAGACACCATTCATATCTTTCCGATATCGCGGTGGGCGTTATCTGCGGACTTGGCGCAGATGGCTACCATTTTGCTTTACAGGCAGCGGTTAACCGCTTGTCAAAATCCAACTAACTATTCGCATAGAGTACGGAATCACACCCATGGATATTCGTAAAATCAAAAAACTGATCGAACTGGTTGAAGAATCAGGCATTTCTGAACTGGAAATTTCTGAAGGTGAAGAATCAGTACGCATCAGCCGCGCCGCTCCACAACAGGCTTACCCAGTAATGCAACAGGCTTACGCGCCTGCTCCACAGCAGCCTTTGGCTGCCGCTGTTGCCCCTGCGGCACCAGCTGAAGCGGCTGCACCTGCTGCTATCAGTGGTCACATCGTTCGTTCACCAATGGTAGGTACCTTCTACCGCACGCCAAGCCCGGATGCGAAAGCATTCGTTGAAGTCGGTCAAAAGGTTAACGCAGGCGATACCCTGTGCATCGTTGAAGCAATGAAAATGATGAACCAGATCGAAGCTGACAAATCTGGCGTGGTTAAAGCCATTCTGGTAGAAAGCGGCCAACCGGTTGAGTTCGACGAGCCGCTGGTCGTCATCGAATAACGAGGCGTACCATGGATAAAATTGTAATCGCTAACCGCGGCGAGATTGCCCTGCGTATTTTGCGTGCCTGTAAAGAACTGGGCATCAAAACCGTTGCTGTGCACTCAACTGCTGACCGCGACCTGAAACACGTGCTGCTGGCAGACGAAACTGTCTGTATCGGTCCTGCGCCTTCAGTTAAAAGCTATTTGAATATCCCGGCGATCATCTCTGCGGCTGAAATCACTGGCGCAGTGGCTATCCACCCTGGATACGGCTTCCTGTCCGAAAACGCTGATTTTGCTGAACAAGTTGAGCGTTCAGGCTTTATCTTCATCGGCCCGAGAGCTGAAACTATTCGCCTGATGGGTGACAAAGTTTCTGCAATCAACGCGATGAAAAAAGCAGGCGTACCTTGCGTTCCTGGCTCCGACGGTCCATTGACCGATGATATGGAAAAGAACCGTGCTTTCGGTAAGCGCATCGGTTATCCGGTCATCATCAAGGCATCTGGCGGTGGCGGCGGTCGCGGTATGCGCGTTGTTCGCGCAGAGAAAGACCTGGAACAGTCCATCAACATGACGCGTGCTGAAGCCAAAGCGGCTTTCAACAACGACATGGTTTACATGGAAAAATACCTGGAAAACCCACGCCATATCGAAATTCAGGTATTGGCTGACGGTCAGGGCAACGCTATCTATCTGGCAGAACGCGACTGCTCCATGCAGCGTCGTCACCAGAAAGTGGTCGAAGAAGCACCAGCACCAGGCATCACTGTCGAAATGCGTCGCTACATCGGCGATCGTTGTGCTAAAGCCTGTGTAGACATCGGCTACCGTGGCGCAGGTACTTTCGAATTCCTGTATGAAAACGGCGAGTTCTATTTCATTGAAATGAACACCCGTATTCAGGTTGAGCATCCGGTTACCGAGATGATCACCGGCGTTGATTTGATCAAAGAGCAGCTGCGCATTGCCGCTGGCCAGCCTTTGTCTATCAAACAGGACGAAGTACGTATTCAGGGACACGCTGTTGAATGTCGTATCAACGCCGAAGACCCGAATACCTTCCTGCCAAGCCCAGGTAAAATCACACGTTTCCATGCTCCAGGTGGTTTCGGCGTGCGTTGGGAATCTCATATCTACGCGGGCTACACTGTGCCTCCGTACTATGATTCCATGATCGGTAAACTGATCACTTACGGCGAAAATCGTGATGTTGCGATTGCCCGTATGAAAAATGCGCTGGCCGAGCTGATTATCGATGGCATCAAAACCAACGTTGATTTGCAACTGCGTATCATGAACGACGAGAACTTCCAGAATGGTGGCACCAACATCCACTATCTCGAGAAGAAACTCGGCTTGCAGGACTAAGTATTCTGCAAATATAAAACCCTGAAACCTTTGACCTTGTAGCAATACAGCAAGGGTGTAAGGTAATAAGGCCGGATAATCCGGCCTTTTTTCGTTTTTGAGGAGTGCATGCCAATGCATGTTGATAAACGCTTCTTGCAGGCTAATCGAGAGGCGCGCTGGGCTTTTGGTTTGACTATTGCTTATCTGATTGCCTGGTCACTGGCCGCCTATCTGCCTGACGATGCCCAGGGCATCACTGGCCTCCCCCATTGGTTTGAAATGTCGTGCCTGCTTATCCCACTGATTTTTATCTTGTTGTGCTGGTTGATGGTACGCGTTATTTATCGTGACATCCCGCTGGAGGATACTCATGCAGACTGAAGTTCTGCTGCCGCTGATCGGCTATTTGCTGCTGGTATTTGGCCTGTCGGTGTTTGCCTACACTCGCCGTCAGCAGGGTAATTTCCTGACCGAATATTTCCTCGGTAATCGCTCGATGGGCGGTTTCGTGCTCGCGATGACGCTGACAGCAACCTACATCAGCGCCAGCTCGTTTATCGGCGGACCCGGTGCGGCTTACCGATACGGCCTTGGCTGGGTGTTGCTGGCCATGATTCAGCTACCGGCAATGTGGCTGTCGCTGGGCGTGTTGGGCAAGAAATTCGCTATTCTTGCCCGCCGCTATAATGCGGTTACCCTTAACGACATGCTGTACGCGCGCTACAAAAGCCGCCTGCTTGTATGGTTTGCCAGCCTGAGCCTGCTGGTTGCTTTTCTGGGCGCAATGACCGTGCAATTCGTTGGCGGAGCACGCCTGCTGGAGACGGTAGCGGGCATTCCTTACGATACTGGCCTGCTCATTTTCGGCGTTACTATCGCGCTTTACACCTCGTTCGGCGGCTTCCGTGCCAGCGTGCT
>CAWUIY010000062.1:0-18533 GCA_963922555.1 uncultured Serratia sp.
ATGAGTTTCATTCTCTTGTCTATTAGAAGTCTTCAATTGCCCTTACCAAGTCATTGGCCTTTGCCGTTGTGAGTTTTATTTAGAGAAGGAGGGAGCGGTTTTCCCTAGGGGCTAATACTGGCGCACTCCGTGACGGCGCTGAGTGAGAGGAGGGAGACGTTTTTGGCTCCCGACCGAGGGAAGGGATGGCGGAGCCACGCGGCAACGCGCCACGCTGAGGAGTGACTGGAAAGACCTACAAACTTGAGAACCGTATTACTCAACGGCGACAAGGGCCCGGGATTCTCAAGGGTGGCGGCCCAGGGCCACCCTTGAGGCGGTCTGGGTCGCCACCCAGTAAGCGCAGCGCATGAACTTGAAGTTGAAGTTAAGCCGTGCGCAGCACCCGTAAGCGCAGCGCATGAAGTTGAATTTGAATTTAAACCGTGCGCAGCACAAAAACCGCCAATGGCTCGGTCTAGCCAAAATCCCCTTTAAATTCTAAATCTAAATTTGAAATTAAAAAGCTTTCATCATTAAACCACTCTTCACATCGTGACCCAGCTTCAGCAGGTTCTCGAAGGACTGCTCGGTTTTCTTGAGCTGTTCTAAAAATTCCTGGGGCGTAAAATCATGTGCCTTGCTGCTCATATAGGCCAGTGCGAGTTCTTTTGAATGATAGCGTTGAAAGTTATACATAAAGATCCTTATTAATCATTAAATTATACAGATAGCTGACAACGTGCTGATTAATGCAACTGACTATCTACGTTCAATAGGTTTAATTTTACGGATTACGTTTATAAGGTAAAAGCGTTTTTATAGATAGATTTGATAGCTGAAATTAAGCATACGTCCGAGGGTTAATAAATATTAAGACTAAATACTTTATTTAGATGGGAAAATATAAGGGGTGGTTAATGTTATGTTAATAAAAATGATTAAATGTTTAACTGGGGATTTATTTATTTGTTTAGTTAGAGTTGTTATCACAAATCATTGATACAAATGAAATAATGTCGTTGATTAAAAATGCGGTATTTCAAAATGTGTAATGAGTTTACTACCATACAGGACTAAGCTTTAGGCAAGATTTTTAGTAAGACCGATTTACCTATCATAACAATCCTACTATTGAGGTGTTAATTATGAGTAAATTTATCTTCTCGTCTCCGCGTAAATATGTCCAAGGTTGCGGTGTACTCGACGAACTGGGCGAATATTTACCTGCGTTGGGCGGCAAATCTTTGTTAATTGCCGATGAAATGGTCTGGAGTATTACTGGCAATCGGGTCAAAGATTCACTGGATAACGCAAACGTTGAATTTCATTACCAGCAATTCCAAGGGGAAGCCTCAAGTAATGAAATTAATCGTCTGGTTGCTTTGGCACGCAGAGAGGGTACCAAAGTCGTGGTCGGTATTGGCGGAGGAAAAACTCTTGATACCGCCAAGGCGATTGCCGATGAGTTAAAACAAAGCGTGGCTATCGTGCCGACCGTCGCCTCAACCGATGCCCCTTGCAGTGCACTCTCCGTAATATACACCGACGATGGTGTTTTCGATACCTATCGCTTCTACGATAAAAATCCCGATTTAGTATTAATTGATACCCAGGTGTGTGCTCAGGCCCCTGTGAGGCTATTTGCTTCCGGGATCGCCGATGGTTTAGCCACCTTTGTTGAAGCTCAAGCGGTATTGCGTTCACATTCCTCTTCAATGGTGGGCGGATCGCCAACTATCGCAGGATTGGCGATTGCCGAAGCCTGTGAAAAAACTTTGCTCACTTATGGCTTTAGCGCCTATACCGCCGTGGAACAGAAATTAGTCACCCCGGCTGTCGAGGCTGTGGTGGAAGCGAACACCTTACTTTCCGGGCTGGGTTTCGAAAACGCTGGTCTTGCTGGCGCACACGCAATCCATAATGGGTTTACCGCCGTTAAAGGCGATGTGCACCATCTGACTCACGGTGAAAAAGTGGCTTACGGTACCTTGGCCCAAATGGTGCTGGAACAGCGGCCAGACGAGGAGATAGCGAAATACGTGCGTTTCTATCGCTCTATCAATATGCCAACCACCTTGAAGGAAATGCACCTTGAAAAAGAAAGCTACGAAAATCTGGTTAAGGTGGGTGCACTGGCGGGCGGTGCGGGGGATACGCTGGGTAATCTTAATCCAAACCTGTCGGCGGAAGATGTGGCAAACGCGATTTTAGCAGTCGACGCTTTTAGTAAAACGGTGAAGTAACCTAAGCACTACAGCCTCGATACTACAGCCTCGATACTAAAGCCGCCTTTAAATATTCTGGCGGCTTTAGTGAATCTATCTTTGCAGCGTTTGCCACAGCAGTGGAATAGCCTGCGGCAGTTGGGAGATCACATAAAGTATTAAACCAATCCCGGCACCCACCAGCGTGCCATTAATACGGATAAACTGTAGGTCTTTACCGATATTCAACTCTATCTGCCGTGACATATCTTTTTCATCCCAGCTTTTTACCGTATCGCTAATATGGCGTGTCAGGAACTGAGCAAAGTCAGGTGCCATCTTCTCGGCCAGCACTTCCATTTGCTGATTCAATGAACTGCGTAGCCCCGGATCCTTGCTGAGCGTATTCCCTAACCATAAACCGGCTTCGGTGACGCGGGCATGCAGCATGGAATCTTCACGATCCAGATCCTGTTTGATCCAATTACGCAGATCTCCCCACAGCTCGACAATATATTGTCCCAGCTTAGGATCGTTCTTCAGATAACCTTTAATTTCTTCAACGCGCGCCGCCATTTGCGGATCGTTTTGTAGTCGGGCAATAAACCTTTCTAATATGCGATCAAAACTCTGGCGGAAAGCATGGCCACGGTCGCTGCCAATATCATCCAGCAGCGAATTTACAGCATTCGACACCATTGATGCACCATTTTCACCCAGCCATTCTGTTGGCAACATCCTGGATTTAATAGGATGCTCGCGCTTGACCCAGCGGACGATTTGGGTGGCGATAAACTGACGGCTGGAAGGTTGCTCGAGCAGGACAATAAGCTTTTGCATCGCTTGATCGAGCAACGCCTGATGGCGTCCATCTTTAGTGAGGCTCTCGAGCAGGGCAGCAACAGACTTGGTCAGGTCTACTTTATCAATTGCCGCATACAGCGCATCTTTAACCAATTGCTGAATACGCCAGTCGTCGGTGATATCGAGAAAATTACGCATGATGCTCACCAGATAGCGGCCAAATTGCCGTGCGTTATCTTCTGAGGTCAGCCATATACCGATGAATTGTGCCGGATCGTGCTGGCGAATAAGCCGCACCAGTGAACCGGGATCAAGGAATTTCTCCTGCACGAAGATTGCCAAATTATCGGCAATCTTGTTTTTGTTCTTCGGAATAATAGCCGTGTGCGCCGCAACAAACGGAATAGGCACGCGTTTAAATAGCGCAACCACGGCGAACCAGTCGGCTAAGGCACCGACCATCGCGGCTTCGGAAATCGCTTTGATGCCATTAACCCATAGGTTTTGCGGCAGGAATAGGGTGATCACAAATAGCGCTGCAGCAACTAAAAGCAGCAGCAACGCATTACGTTTACTTTTTTTAAGTTCATTTTCTTTGTTCATTACAGAAGTTTAGGACGATGTTGTGACCTCTGTCAGCTTTTTTACTCGGTGGTCTATAAATGAAAGTGAGAATTAGTCTTGATCTCATTTCCATGAACATTAAACTGCGTCCAGTTCAAATAATTCGAGAAAATATTCATGGAACTTTTGCGTGTCGTTTTTAAACAATATCGCTGGCCGTTTATCGGTGTTATTGCACTAAGCCTTGCCAGTGCTGCGCTGGGGATTGGGCTTATTGCCTTTATTAATATCAAGCTGATCAAAACGACTCACGCCTCCATGGCGGTATTGCCGCAGTTTCTCGGATTTCTATTATTACTCATGGCGGTGACCTTAGGGTCTCAACTGGCATTAACGACGCTCGGTCACCATTTTGTTTATCAACTGCGCGGTCAGTTTATTAAGCGAATTATGGATACCGAGATTGAACGCATCGAAAAAATTGGCAACGCCCAACTGCTGGCTAGCCTGAGCAGTGATATCCGAAATATCACCCTGGCATTTGTTCGCCTGCCCGAATTATTGCAGGGCATTATTCTCACTATTGGCTGTGCGGCTTATCTTGGCTGGCTGGCACCCAAAATGCTGGCCGTTACCGTGGTGTGGCTAGTGGTGACTATTTTTGTCAGCTTCAAGCTGGTGGCACGGGTTTATAACCACCTTAATCACGTGCGCGAAGCAGAAGACCGGCTGCAACAAGATTACGAGACCGTGATTCAGGGCCGAAAAGAGCTGGCGTTGAATCGGCAGCGTGCACAGCAAATCTACCACGATGACTATCAGTCTCATGCGGCAGAATATCGCAAGCACGTTATAGGAGCCGACACTTTCCATTTAAGCGCCGTTAACTGGTCAAATATCATGATGCTCGGCGCAATCGGCATGGTGTTCTATATGGCTAATTCTCTGGGATGGTCGGACAACGCCGTCGCGGCAACATTTTCGCTGACGTTGCTATTTCTGCGCACGCCGTTGTTACAGGCCGTCGGCGCGTTGCCAACGTTGCTCAGCGCTCAGGTGGCGTTTAGAAAGCTTAAGTCACTGCATCTGGCAGAGTATCGGGATGATTTTTCTCCTGTTGTGCCGAGTCGCCAGTGGCAGCAGCTTGAACTGCGTGACCTGTGTTTTGCTTATGAAGGGCAGGGCTTCGGCATTGGTCCGGTCAATCTGACGATTAAACGCGGGGAGATGCTGTTCCTGATTGGTGGCAATGGCAGCGGCAAGTCAACGCTGGCACTTTTGCTTACCGGGCTATATGCGCCGAAATCCGGGCACATCCTGCTTGATGGAGTAGCTGTAGATGCCAGCAGCAGGGAAGAGTATCGCCAGCTATTTTCCGCTGTCTTTACTGATTTCCACCTGTTTGGGCAGATGATCGGCCCGGATGGCCAACAGCCGGACGCCAGTCTGGTCGACGAATGGCTGCATCATCTCAAAATGAGCGAAAAGCTTGAGATTAGCGATAACAAGATTGCCAATTTGCAGCTGTCACAAGGTCAAAGAAAACGCGTTGCGTTGCTGTTAGCAGCGATGGAAGGGCGTGATTTTCTGTTACTTGATGAATGGGCCGCCGATCAGGATCCGCAGTTCAGAAGGGTATTTTATCGTAACCTGCTGCCACGCCTCTCGGCGATGGGCAAAACGGTGCTGGCAATCAGCCATGATGACCACTATTTCCAGCATGCCGATCGGCTGCTGGAAATGCGCCAGGGGCAGCTAAGAGAGTTGGCCGGCCGCGATCGTGAAGAGGCCTCTCACGACGCGGTAGCCGTAATTAACCTATAATTGCCGTAAATTGTCGATAAGCGGGAGCCCAACCCCTCCCGTTTTCGTTTTTTAAGACTTACCTTACATAGCATCCTACCCACGAACAGTTTAAGATTTACTTAACAACAGTTTCACACCTGAAACATAAAATGCGTTTTGACACAGTAAACTTTGGGTAATCCACTTTATGCAAAAGATTTTCCGGGCGCCGTTTTACGTTGCTCTGTTATTGGCGTTGATATTTTCCCCATTGCTGGCGAGCGCGGCTCCTGATGATTCCTCGGATCAGGAGCAATCGGCCACGGATAATAAACCTATTGATGCGCCTTCGGCGTTAGCTGCGCTGCAAAAGCGGTTAGACACCATCAAGCAGCAGGTTTCCACGGTTAAAACCAGCAAGGCCCTCGACGGGCTTAACGATGACGCGATAAAACTGTCCACCGATGCGGATACGCTGGGCACGGCATTGCAGCCTCTGCGCGCTCAGGTACAGGCCAAGCTTGACGTTTTAGGCCCGGCACCCGCCGCGGGCGCGCTACCTGAAACTCCGCAGGTGATTAAGCAGCGTAAGGATTTCAACGCCAGCAAAACCACCCTGGATAATCAGATTCAGCAGGCCGGTGCTATCAAAACCAGCGCCAGCAACCTGTCTGCACAGATTGCCGGCCTTCGCCGTGATTTGCTTAAAACTCAGCTGGCATTGAACACCGGCAGCATTTTTGGGCCGACGTTCTGGTCTGCCTTAACGGCCCCTTCCGATGACGACCAGCAGCGTTTTGGTGAGTTCCGTCAACAGGTTAAAGATGCCTGGCATTTGGCCTGGCAGCCTGAATGGCGCATCGGTACGGGTTCTCTGCTGATTGCCGCTCTGCTGTTGGGCGTTTTTGGCGGCAGAGTGCTGGACGGTCCTCTGGCCTGGTTAACGCCGCGCTGGTTGCCGGTCGGTCGCCTGCGCCGTAGCTTCTTCGCTTTTGCTACGGCAATGATCAGCATCATGGCGCTGGGCGGCGCGGCACAGCTGTTCTCACTGGCCTTTACCCGTATGCCGGACGTTAGCGACTGGGTGCATGAGACCGGCGACCTGATCGTCAAGCTTTCTATTTTCTCGGCATTGATTGTTGGCCTCGGGCGCGCGCTGTTGTCTCTGGCGCATCCCTCGTGGCGTTTGCCGGGTATTGCCGATCCGGTAGCCAAAACGCTGGATAGCTTCCCGAAAATGCTGTCGGCTTTCATTTTAATTTTCGGTTTTATCGAGCAGACCAACAACGTCGTGGGTACCAGCGTGGCGGTAACGCTGTTTGGTAACGGACTGTCGGCGGTGCTGGTGGCATTTAGCGCAGGTTTTGCACCTATGCGCGTCAATCGCCTGCGCCGCAAGCTGCTGGCAAAAGGTGAACAGCCGGAAGCGCGTTCTACCCTTGCTGGCCTGCTGCATCTGGCAACTAGCCTGATGGCGCTGGCGATTTTTGTCGCGCTGGTGATTGGCTATGTTCCGCTGGCTCGTTTCCTGACTTATGAACTGCTGTGGATTGGCACGGTTATCGCGTGTTTGTACATCCTGATGCATCTGGCTATCGATCTGAGCGAAAGCCTGTTCTCACCGTCAACCACCAGCGGGAAACTGCTGAAACACTCGCTTAGCGTCAGCGATCGTCATCTTTCTCTGGCCGCGACCCTGGTTTCTGCGGTGGCGAAAACCGTGCTGATTCTGATTGCCATTACCCTGTTGCTGGGCGGTAACTTTGGTACCACCACGCCGTTGGAAATATTCAGCAAGCTGGTTGATGTGTGGGGCGGTAAAGGTCTCGAACACCTGAATATCATCCCTGGCCACATGGTCAACGCGCTGATCTTCCTGTTTGTCGGCTTCTATGTGCTGCGTTCTGCCAAGCGCTGGCTGGATGTCGATTTCTTGCCGAAGACCAATATGGATACCGGCATGCGCGCCTCACTGGTGACGCTGTTTGCCAACGTCGGTCTGGTGCTGGTGATCCTGGTCACCCTGTCAGTGCTGGGTATCGAATGGAATCGACTGGCGTGGATAGTCAGTGCCTTATCGGTCGGTATCGGTTTCGGTTTGCAGGAGATCGTGAAGAACTTTATCTCGGGCCTGATCCTGTTGACTGAACGTCCGGTAAAAGTGGGGGATTTGGTGAGTATTGGCGGGGTAGAAGGGGATATTCGTCGTATTAACGTCAGAGCGACCGAGCTGCAGTTGGGTGACCGTTCTACCGTTATCGTGCCGAACTCGCAGTTCATCTCGCAAAACGTGCGTAATGCCACCATGGGGAACGCGCAGGGCGTGGCGACCATCGCGCTGACTTTCCCGCTGGATATCGACCCGGAAGCGGTGCGCAATATCCTGCTCGAGGCTTATCAAGCCCATGAGTCGATTCAGGAGACGCCAGCGCCGTCGGTGACTTTCAGCCAGTTAGGCCCAGACGGCATTGTGTTGAGCGTTACCGGTTACGTTAGCAGTCCGCGTGTCGTCAGTAAGACCAAGAGCGATCTGCTGTATGAGATCCTCAAGAAGCTGCGCGTGGCGGGCGTATCGCTGGGCCGCACTCAGACCATGATTCTGGCCAAGCAGGACAGAAATCTGGTCGCGGCAAGCCAGGAAGAGCAGCCAAACAGCTAATTTTCCAGCAGTCTTGATACTTTCCCCGCGGCAACTGCGGGGAAAGATTTACAGCCAGCCCGACTTTTTAAGTTTCACGTAGAGCGCAACGCAGCCCACAATAGTGATACCCAGCGTAACCGGATACCCCCAGGTATCGTTCAGCTCCGGCATATCCTTAAAGTTCATCCCATACAGGCTAAATATCACTGTCGGGATCGCCAAAATTGCCCCCCAGCCCGCCAGGCGTTGCACCACCTCATTTTGATGTACCGAAACCAGCGCCAGATTAACGTTCATGGCGTTTGCCAGCATCTCGCGCATATCGTCGGTGGTGGTCACCACCTGATGGGCGTGATCCTCAACGTCGCGTAGATAGGCGCGCAGGGTTTTTGGCACCAGCCCTTCATGATGCTGGATAAGCTGATTGCAAATATCTCCCATCGGCAGTGCTGCATTGTGTAACGACAGCAACTCACGGCGCAGGCGATACACTTCGTGGACCGCGTTTTGATCGAATTCAGACTTGAACATTTTCGATTCGATAGCCTGAAACTGCTGAGTGTACTCGTGCAGGATGGTCAGATAATTATCGACAATCATGTCCAGAATTGCGTAGAGCGCGTAGCCGGGGCCTTCTGCCAGCAGGTTAGGGCATTCCTGGGCGTGTTTGCGCACCTGCGCATAGCTTGATGAGGCACCGTGTCGCACAGTGACTAAAAAGTTTTTCCCCACGAACAGGTGCGTTTCGCCGTATTGAATCACATCGCCGACCAGCTGCGCGGTTTTCGCCACGATAAAAAGCGATTCACCGTATTGCTCGATTTTGGGTCTTTGGTGTGCGGTCAGGGCGTCTTCAATGGCGAGGTCGTGCAGCCCAAACTCCTGCTGGATCTCGCGCATATATTCGTTGGTTGGCTGAACCAACCCCAGCCAGACAAAGGTCTCCGGCTCTTTGATCACTTCGCTGATATCTTCGATAGTCACTTGCTGCAGGACTTTTCCATCGCGATAGGCGACGGCGCTGATCACCGATTCGGGACGTTTTTGGAGTGAGGGAGAGATATCGTTCATGAGCGTTGCCAGAATATGAGTCGATCGTTGGAAAGTAAAAGGCCGGAGAAATCCCCGGCCTGCCTGACTATTTACTGGTTTTTGACGGTTTCGGCCGGGCCGAAAACGCTGTAGGTCGGTAGCTTCACGTCCTGATAAGGCTCCCAGCCGCCGCCCAGTGATTTATACAGTGAAACCAGATCGGTGCTGGTCTGCACTTTTGCCACGGCGCTCTGTTGACGCGCCTGTGCCAGCTGGCGCTGGGTATCAAGCACGGTGATAAACGACGTCAACCCCTTGCTGTAGCCGTTGCTTGCCAGCTCGAAACTGGTTTGCAACGCGTTGGTTGAATCTTCAAGCTCGTTAACGCGATCCTGATCGGTCCGATAATTAACCAACGAGTTATCCACGTCCTGCAGGGCGGTAAGCACCGTCTGGCGATAGTTCAGCACGGCGTTGGCCTGTTGCGCGCGGGAAACGTGCACGCTAGATACCAGACGACCGCCCTGGAAGATCGGAATGGAAACCGTTGGACCGAAGGAATAGAAGTTGCTGCTCCAGTTGGTCAGATAACCCGAGTCGGTGTTACGCATACCGAACTGACCGGTTAATGAAAGACTTGGGAACAGCTGGGCCACAGAAACGCCAATGTTGGCGGTTGCCGAGTGCAGATCAGCCTCGGCTTTGCGCACGTCAGGACGTCGACGCGCCAGCTCGGAAGGGATCCCCACCGCTACCACGTTCGGAATGGCCGGCAGCGGCTTAGGCTGTGCCAGCTCTTTGTCCAGCGAGCCAGGGATTTGCCCCAGCAACACGGCCAAACCGTTCATCGATTGTCGCTCTTGTGCCTCGTACTGCGGCAACTGAGCGCGCAATGAACCAAGCTGGGCGCGGGCGTTCTCGACGTCGGTCTGCGGTGCCAGCCCGTGCTGAGCCTGGCTTTGCGTCAGGTCCAGGGTTTGCTGTGCAACATCAATCTGGGTTTGAATCGTGGCCATGATCGTTTGCGCACCGCGCAGCTGCAGGTAAGCGCGGGCAACTTCTGCCTCGAGTGAGACCAGCGCATCATTGCGGCTTTCAATCGACGACTGGGTCTCGGCGCGGGCCATTTCCACCGAGCGACGCGTGCCGCCGAACAGGTCAAGCTCCCAGCTGGCGTCGAAACTGCCCTGATAGACGTTAATCGGACCGGTGGCGGAATCAATCGCGCTGGCGGCTTCCGGACTGATATTTTCAATCTGGTCCTGAATGCCGGTGGATTTCAGTTCACCTTTAGCGCCCAACTGCTGACGAGTCATGCCCGCGCTGGCATTGACGCTCGGCAACCACGCCCCTTTGGCCTGCGTCACCTGTTCACGAGCGCCCACGATACGCAGTACTGCCTGCTGAAGTGACAGGTTTCCGGCAATGGCGCGATCGATCAGGCTATCCAGCTGCGGATCCTTAAACGACTTCCACCATTGCGGATTCGGCTGTGACGCCAGAGGGACAGAGTCCGTTGGGTTCTTCTTCGGTTGATTCATGTCGTTAAACGCGCCCGGAGTTTTGGGCTGCGGTGCCTGATAATCAGGCCCGACCGAGCAGCCGGCTAATGCCAGCGCCAGTACGGAAAGAGTTAAACGTGATACATAGGCCGACATAGTTAATGGGCTCCGGCACTGCCTTCGCTCTTGACTGGCGAAAGCAGAAAACAAAATGGGATCAAAATACAGGCAAGCATGACGCAATAGCTGAACGTATCGATGTAGGCGAGGATCTTCGACTGCGAGACCATCTCCTGATACATACGGCTGGTAGCCAACGATGTCGGATCGCCAACAATGCTGGTGAAATCGCGTATTGCCGAGGCGCTTTTTTGCACCGCCGGATTGAACTGCTCATTCAGCGGGGTCATGTTGTGCACCATGTGTGCGCTGTTGGCCTGGGTTCGTTCAGTGACACTCGCCGTCGCCGCCGAGATACCAATCGACCCAAACACGTTACGGAACATGGTAAACAGCGCGGCTCCGTCGGCGTTTCGACTCTGCGGCAGCGTGATAAAGGCGATGGTGGTCAACGGCACAAACAGGAAGCCAAGGCCCAATGACTGTGCGCTGCGATACATCACCAGCGTGCCAAAATCAATGCCCGGCACCAGCGTCATTGAGTAGACGAACGAAGCCGCCATAATGGCGAATCCAAAGGCTATCAGATAGCGGGTCTGGATTTTCGGCATCATCAACAACACCAGCGGAATGCTCAATACCACCACCACGGCACCCGGCGTCATGACCAGACCGGAGAGGGTGGCGGTATACCCCAGCTGCTGTTGGGCAAGCTGGGGGATCAGTATCGAGCTGGCGTAAAGAATCAGCGCCATGCCGCTCATTAACACGCTGGCAACGGCGAAATTGCGATCTTTCAGGCAGCGCAGATCAACCACCGGTTTCTTGGCATACAGCAGCCAGAAGACCGCGCTGACAATCCCCACGACCGCCAGGACGGCGAAGGTGACAATAAAGCTCGATTTGAACCAGTCTTCATCCTCGCCTCGGTCCATCATCACCTGCAAGCAGCCGAGACCCAGCGCAATCAGACTGATACCGATATAGTCGATGCTTAATTTATCTTTGGATTTCTGTTCCCACGGCGGATCTTCCAGCAGGTGATAAATCGCAATAAGTGCGACCACCCCAATGGGAATGTTAATCAGGAATACCCAACGCCAGGTGTAACTGTCGGTAATGAAACCGCCCAGAGTAGGGCCAAGGATGGGGGCGACGATAATTGCTATCGAAGACAGACCAAACGCCTTGCCGCGATCTTCTTTCTTGAAGTAGTCCAACAGAACCGATTGCTGCACCGGCTGCAAACCGCCGCCAAAAAACCCTTGCAACAGGCGGAACAGGATCATCTGCCACAGTTCGGTGGCAATGCCGCACAGGAAGGAGCAAACGGTGAACATCAGGATACAAATCATGAAATAGTTCTTGCGGCCAAACGTACGGCTCAGGAACGCCGAGATGGGCAACACAATACCGTTTGCTACCAGGTACGAAGTCAGTACCCAGGTCGCTTCGTCATAGCTTGAAGACAGCGTCCCCGCAATGTGCGGCAGCGCCACGTTCACAATGGTGGTGTCGAGGATCTCCATGAATACCGCGATGGTGACCACAATGGCCACCGCCCACGGATTATTCTTGGGGACCCAACCGCTTCGTTCGTCACTCATTCAACAGTTACCGTCGGGTCAACAGACAGGCCGAGCGGCAATGGTTTTTTAGGATCCAGACCACTGTCGATCACGATTTTAACCGGTACACGCTGAACGATTTTCACATAGTTGCCGGTGGCGTTTTCAGCCGGGAAGGCCGAGAAGCGCGAACCGGTACCTTGTTGAATACTGTCAACATGGCCGTGCAGTTCGATATTGGGATAAGCGTCGATTTTAACGTCAACCTTGTCGCCCGGATTCATGCGTTCCAGCTGCGATTCTTTAAAGTTGGCGGTGATCCAGATATTCGGTGAAACCAGCTGGAACAGCGAGGTACCGGCCTGTACCAATGTCCCCATCTGCACGTTACGCATAGTCACGAAACCGTCAAACGGTGCGCGAACGTCGGCATAAGAGAGGTTCAGATTAGCCGTTTCCAGTTGTGCCTTGGCCTGTTCAACCTGTTGCTCGCGGGCTTCAACGTTGGCGGCGGCATTGCGGATTTGCAACTGAACCTGAGCTGCGACCTGAACCTGTGCCTTGGCGTTGGCCAAATCGGCGTTGGCAGAACGCATCTGGGCGGTTGCGGTATCGATATTCTGTTGTGAGGTAGCGCGGGGATCCACGCCGTGCTGACGGCGATAATCTGCGGTAGCGTTCAACAGGTTTGCTTCTGCACGGGCTTCCTGCGCCTGTGCCTGCGCCAGCTGTGCAGGGTATTGCACTTTGGCTAAATCATATTGAACTTGTGCCTGATGCAGCTGTGACACTGCCAGACCCAGCTGTGCAGTGGCCTGATCGCGTTGCGCGGTGGCATCACGCGGGTCAATCTGTACAACTAGCTGACCCTTTTTAACGAATTCGTTGTCTTTAACGGCCAGATTAACCACGTAACCGGCGATTTTAGGCGCGACGGTGACGGTATCGGCTTCGGTAAAGGCATCATCGGTGGTTTCGAGGTTGCGATTCAGGAACCAGAAAATCAAGGTAGCAATCACTATAAGTACGACCACAATGCCCAAAATGATTAAAGGCTTTTTACCTGGACCTTTTTTATCATCGCCTTCTTTACCATTCCCTTCTTTGTCTTGATTATTTTTATCCGCATCAGGGGTGCTATGGCCTTCGCCTGATTTTACCTGAGAGGAGTTAATTGCTGATTTACTGCTATCCGTTGCATCGTTACCGTGCTGGGTGGTTTCTTTGTTGTTATCAGTCATGTTGTTATGATCGCTGGTTGTGTTGCTCATCGAAGAGTGGGCACGCAGGATGCCTTGATAAGTATTTAAAGAAGCTCGCTTTACCCTAGAAGATCTTGATGTAAAAGCAAGTAAATTTGAGTCAGGGCGTTGACCTTTTGGGCGATTGTTTACTGATTGTCCTCTCGGCAGGGGAAAAAACTTTATGGCAAGTGCAAAAAATGGCAAAGTAGCCGCCTCTGCTGCAATAACTCACCCATAATTCAACTACCTATTTAGGGTTAATCCCCAAACCCTTTCAGCATTGTGATTTCATTTCTACATCTTAAGTCGTTCAAATTTCAGGATAGCCGTGTGACAAATATAGACAATTCTTCAGAGCGCCATGACCAGGGCATCAAAAGTCTGACGCGTATCGCTTCAATGGTTTCGCTGGTGGTGGCGCTGGTACTGGTCGGCGTAAAAGTCTGGGCCTGGGCTGCAACCGGTTCGATCGCGTTACTGACCTCTGCGGCGGATGGTCTGGTTGACGTGCTGGCCTCTCTGGTGACGTTGATAGGCGTTCGCTACGCCGGTCGACCCGCGGACAAAGGCCACCGCTATGGTCATGGCAAGGCCGAGGCTGTCGCAGCATTTGTACAGGCGTTATTGCTGGGGGCTGCCGGGTTGGTGCTGGCCGTTGAATCTGTCGAACGTTTAATCAATCCGCAACCTTTAGCGGCTTTGGGACTGGGAATTTGGGTGATTATCGGCAGTTCCCTGGCCGCCACAGGACTAGTGCTGATGCAGACTTATGTCGTTAAACGCACAGGGTCAACGGCAATTTCTGCCGATCGTGCACACTACGTCACCGATGTAGCGGTTAACGTTGCCGTTTTGCTGGCGCTGGTGCTTGAGCATTTCTTTGGCTGGACGCGTTCCGACTCTGCAGGCGCGCTGCTTATCTCTTTCTATATGATTTGGAATGCCAAAGGCATGGCGGCTGACGCTTTAAAGCAGCTGCTTGACCGCGAGCTGGACGTCGAAGACCGTAAGCGCGTGCGGGCCGCGGTAATGAGCGTTGCCGGGGTAAAGGGCGTGCACGATATTCGCACCCGTAACGGCGGCGATCGGGTGTTTGTCGAGTTTCATCTGGAAGTTGACGGCAACCTGTCGGTAGACGTGGGGCATGATATTGGTGACGAGGCAGAAGCCGCTGTTGCGCGCTTGTTCATTGCCGCCGACGTCACCGCGCATCTTGAACCCGCCGGCATCGACGATGACCGGCTGGATGATTTATTTAAGTAACTGAAATCAAGTAAATGAAGCGACCGCAAGGCGTTGGGTCAGTGCTGACAACGCCACGGCAGCTTCATAAACCCCGATTTAGCCGTCGAGAAAGCGCTCGTCGAGCGTAGCCTGAAGCGCGACCATTGCCTCTTCGGCATGACTCATATGTTCCGTCATGATCTGCTCGACCTGTAGCGCATCTTTGCGGCGCATGGCGTCAATCAGTCGATACTGGAATTCAATCCCCTCGCCACGCTGCACCGGTTCTGGTCGCTTGTAGATGTCTTTGCAGACGGCCAGATCTTTCAGCAGGCGTTGCAGGAAATGACAGATAAACGCCAGCAGCACGTTATCGGAATAGCTGGCTACCACACCATGAAAATCCAGCTCTGCCATACGCTGGTCCCAGCGTTCCTGGTCATCGGCGGGTTCATGGTCATAAATGCCGATCAGCTCGTGCAGCTTGTCAAAGCCGGCCTTATCCATGTTTTCGATTGCACTCACGGCCACTACTGGCTCCAGAGCCTTGCGCAACGCATAGATATCGCTGATGGAAATTTGACGGGTAAACAGATAATTCGATAGCAGGCTCATCGCGCGGGTTTCGCTCATTGACTCGATAAACGCGCCACCCCCTGGCCCGGTACGGGTGCGGATAAGCCCCTGCACCTCTAGCGATTTCAATGCCTCGCGCACGGTGCCTTTTCCGGCGGCAAAACGGGTGGTGAGATCCTTCTCTTGCGGCAATCGGTCTCCGGGGACCAGATTATCGTTGATGATGGTCTTTTTAATCTCATCGACAATTTCATCGGTGCGCTTGCGTCGTGCAGGATCGGCGACAGGGGCACTTTCTTTCGAGATTGATTCGTTAGTCATAGGTTCCTTTCCATAAACAAGGGATTGTCTGTAAAGTTTATTCCGTTTCGACAATCAGTCTTGGCGCGCTGGCCAACAGGCTTTGAGTATAAGGATGGGCCGCCTGAGAAAAAAGTGTGGGAGTTTCCGCACATTCAACCCATTCCCCTAAATACATGACCGCCACGCGGTCTGCGACTGACTCTACCACAGCCAAATCGTGGCTAATGAATATGTAGGATAGGTCAAATTGTTGTTTTAGTTCATTCAAAAGTAATAAAACTTGCGCCTGTACTGAGACATCCAGCGCGCTGACGGGTTCATCAAGCACTAAAATCTTTGCCTCGGCGGCAAGCGATCGCGCGATCGCCAACCTCTGTGCCTGCCCGCCAGAAAATTCGTGCGGATAGCAGGCTAGCGCGTCATGCGGCATGTTCACCGCCTGCATCAGCTGGCGCATCTTTTCTCGCTGCTGGAGGGAGGAATAGCCGCAAAGACGATTCAGAGGTACCGCCAGCGTTTCGGCTATAGTTTTGCGCGGATTTAACGAGGCGACCGGGTCCTGAAACACGTACTGAATCGTCTTGCCAAAGGCTTGGGCACCCAGCCTGCGCCACTGCCCGGCATCCTGACCCATCAGCTTGAGGGAGCCGGAAGTGGGATGCTCAAGACCCACCAGCATTCGCGCCAGCGTGCTTTTTCCGCAACCACTTTCGCCGACGATCGCCAGCGTTTCTCCCTGTTGCAGGCAAAATGAGACATTTTTGACCGCCTGTACCTGATGCTCTGCGGCAGAAAACCAGCGCCTGCCGCGGCCAAAAGTTTTTACCAGGTTGCTGACTTCAATCACCGGATTCATGCTTGCTCCTGCGCGGAAGAATAAAGAGATTTTACGCGCTGCAAAAACTCGCGCCCTTGTCCCAGATGCGGCACGCTGGCGATAAGGCGCTGCGTATAAGGATGCCGTGGGTGTGTCAACACCTCGCACGTATCGCCGGTTTCAACAATTTCGCCGTGCTGCATGACGGCCACGCGATCGCAAATCTGGCTGACCACGCCAAAATCGTGAGTAATAAACAGCAGCGTTAACCCGCGTTCGCGGCGCAACTGCTGCAATAGCTCAAGGATCCGTGCCTGCACGGTGACATCGAGTGCGGTGGTTGGCTCGTCGGCAATAATAATGTCGGGATCGTTGGCCAGCGCCATAGCAATCCCAACTCGCTGGCGCTGACCGCCCGATAACTGATGCGGATAGGCCGCGTAGCGCTGCGCAGCATCGTTAATTCCAACGCTATCCAGCAGGTCGATGGCCTGCGCTTTTGCTTGCAGTTTATTCAACGGCTGGTGGGCGGTAATGGCTTCGCTAAGCTGGTAACCAATGCTGAACTGCGGGTGCAGGGTAGTCAGTGGGTCCTGGAAAATGTAGGCCACACGTGCGCCGCGTCGCCGTTGTAGCTGCTGTGGCGGCAGAGATAACATCTCTTCGCCGCAAACGTAGGCCGCTCCACCCGTAATCACGCCCGGCGGGGAGGCGACCAGTCCCATAATCGACAGGGCGGTCACGCTTTTGCCTGACCCGCTTTCCCCAATCAGCCCAAGACATTCGCCTTTTGCCACCTGAAAACTGATGCCTTTCACTGCCGCAGAGGCGCTAGCCCCGCTGCCAAAATTCACTTTTAAATCGACAACTTCGAGCAGTGCTTGCGGATGGCGGGCGGCGGGGATATGCGGGCGAACGACCTCAGTGATCGCTTTTGCGCGCTGCAATACGCCGGATTTAAGACGCGGATCGAGAAGATCGCGGACCCCATCGCCGAACAGATTAACGCTGATCACCAGCAGGAAAATCATGATCCCCGGCACCAACGTGACGTGCGGCGCGCTAAACATCTGTTCGCGCCCCTGGCCGAGCATCGAGCCTAAATCGGCGTTCGGCGGCTGCGTGCCAAGGCCCAAAAATGACAGACCGGCGGTTTCGAGGATCATCCAGCCCAGCGTGGTCGACAGGGTAACTACGATGATCGGCAACACGTTGGGCAGAACTTCGCTAAATAAAACCTGCCAGTGATTCTTGCCGGAAAGCCGCGCTGCCAGAATAAAATCACGTTGGCGCAGACCCAGCGTCAGCCCACGGATATTACGAGCAAAAAAGGGGATATTGACAATGGCGATAGCGTAGAGCGCGTTTAGCAGGCCAGGGCCGAGCACCGCGACAATCGCCAGCGCCAGTAAAATATACGGAAAGGCCATCAGCATATCGATAAAGCGCATTAGCAGGCTGTCGGTCCGGCCTCCGGCATAGCCTGCAACCAGTCCAATCAGAGTGCCAAGCAGAGCAGCCAGCAGCGTGGCGCTTATACCAACCACCAGAGACACGCGCGTTCCCCACAGCAGCCGCGCCAATAAATCACGCCCTAACGCATCGGTGCCAAGCCAGTGCCCGTCGGTCAGCGGCGGCTGCAGGCGATTCAGCAAATCGGTGGTGTCGGGGTTGGCTAGCGGCAGCCAGGGAGCCAACAGCGCCGCCAGAATAATGATGAGCAACACCAGCAGACCACCGGCCGCCAGGCGATTATTTAACAGCAGGGCGACGGCGGAAGGGCGATGGCGAGCAGGGGCAGCGTTAAGTGTATCGGTCATGATTTCAGCCTCGGGTCCAGCAGCGCCTGTAAGACGTCGGTGAAAAGATTAATCAGCACGTAGGCGGCCGCGGCGACCAGTACGCCGCCCTGAACCAGCATCAGGTCACGAGTTGAAACGGCTTTAACCAGCATGGCACCCAGCCCCGGCCACTGAAATACGGTTTCGATATACACGGCACCGCCGAGCACGAAACCGGCCTGGATCCCCACCACCGGGATCACCGAGACCAGCGCCATACGAAAAGCGTGACGATAAATCACTTTGCGCTCGCTCAACCCTTTGGCTCGCGCAGTGCGGATAAAGTCCTGCCGCAGCACTTCGAGCATCGCGGTGCGGGTCAGTCG
>CAWUIY010000063.1:0-18351 GCA_963922555.1 uncultured Serratia sp.
GAATACTACTCTCAGCGTGTACTGGCAAATCAGGGACCATAGAAATTAAATAAAGCCATTATGACAATTTTGTCATCCTGAGGTCATCGCATTAACCCAGTTAAGCTGCCATCTTTAATGTACCTGGCTGAATAAAAATCAGGCTGCTTTCGCGGTTTGATAATTCGCTGACACATTCGAGAGAAACATCATGAAGACAGCTCAGAAACGATTCTCCGCTTTACGCCGCTCCGGTCCCTGGGGGGCGTTTATCGCGATCACTGCGTTGCTTTGGTGCAGCATTGGCTGGTCATTTGGCGGCGCAGAACCCGCCGTCTCCATACCTGCGCCATTGAAAGATGAGGCCCCGGCTAACTCGCATTCCGAAACGGCGCTGTTTGCCGGCGGTTGTTTCTGGGGCATCGCCGGCGTGTTTCAACATGTCAAAGGGGTGACGAAAGTGGTGGCCGGTTATACCGGGGGATCGGCAGAAACGGCCAACTATGAAACCGTCAGTACGGGTGAAACCGGCCATGCGGAATCTGTTCAGGTGACATTTGACCCAACGCAGGTAAGTTATGGTGCGCTGTTGCAGGTGTTTTTCTCGGTCGCGCACAATCCTACCGAGTTAGACAGGCAGGGGCCGGATACGGGTACACAATATCGCTCTGCGCTGTTTCCACTGAGTGATTCGCAGAAAAGCGTTGCTCAGGCCTATATTGCTCAGCTTGATGCCAGCAAGGCATTTGGCAAGCCATTAGTCACCACCGTTGAAAGTCATAATCATTTCTACCCGGCAGAAAGCTATCACCAGAATTACCTGGTGGAAAATCCTGATGCGCCCTATATCGCGAACAATGACATGCCGAAGATTGGTCAGTTAAAACAGTTGTTTGCAGCACGTTATCGCACCGATCCCGTTCTGACACCGGTTTCTGGATAATTCAGCTTCCCGGTGCAGAAATTACCGGTTACTCGGTTCATTTTGCGGCCTCGGTGCTGGTTATTACGCATAGAAAGGCCAGCCCGAAGGCTGGCCTGAAATCTAAACGGGTGCTTTGAGACCTTTGTCTTACCACCTCCAACTGACGGGAGCGAACTCCCGCCTGTTGGGTTGCATTACCTCACGGATCCACAGGCCCACCATGCAGCAACCTCTATCCCGACGACCTTCACGTTGACTTCACAAAGCGGGGTCGACGCCATCGCGTTTAAAGCGATTAAACTCAAACAGAATAAAACCGCTATGACCACAGATGCTATAGATGGGTACCGCATAACGTCCTCCTTTTCCTTGCATTTCTGCATGTGAGGCGCTACCTTTACGTTGCAAGACATAAGGGACGCCTCGAGTTGATGAAGACTTCAATTCGGGGCTTTTCTCTTTCTATCCCTTGCAAAACATTACAGCATGCTCAGGACAGAAAGATCCTAAGCACCCGCGCAAAGTGTACCAGCCTTTTATCCATTGATCAGAACTAATACACCCATAAATCAATCATTTAGATATTTAAAACCTAAGATTAATAAATCTCGGGAACAATCATATTTTCTGGTACCGGGGCGCGATGATAGTCTGGGTTATGCTTGCGTGGCGGTAGCACGATAGGCGTCGCTTCTTTCTCTTCATAAGGCAGCTGTTGCAGCAGGTGGCTGATGCAGTTTAAACGCGCCTTTTTCTTGTCGATACCCTGGATTATCCACCACGGCGCTTCGGGGATATGAGTGCGGTTCAGCATTTTTTCTTTGGCTTCGGTGTAATCTTCCCAGCGGCGGCGACTTTCCAAATCCATCGGGCTGAGTTTCCATTGTTTCAACGGATCGTGAATACGGCTCAGGAAACGCAGCTCCTGTTCCTCATCGGTAATCGAGAACCAGTATTTAATGATCTTGATCCCACTGCGGGTCAGCATCTTTTCGAATTCAGGCACGCTGCGGAAGAATTCTTCGTATTCTTCCTCGTTACAGAATCCCATAACTTTTTCAACACCGGCGCGGTTATACCAGCTGCGGTCAAATAACACCATCTCCCCAGCGGCGGGCAGGTGAGCAATATAACGCTGAAAATACCACTGCGTACGTTCGCGATCGTTTGGAGCAGGTAAGGCCGCAACACGGCAGGTGCGTGGGTTGAGGCGCTGTGTGATGCGTTTGATAACGCCGCCTTTACCTGCGGCATCGCGGCCTTCAAAAATAATCACCACGCGTTGGCCGGTATGCATAATCCAGTCTTGCAGTTTGACCAACTCACCCTGTAATCGTAATAATTCGCGAAAATACTGTCTGCGCCAGGCTTTGCTTGCTGCGCTTTCAATATTATTGCCATCTAGGCGTTGATCATCCAGTTCCATCTCCAGCTCTTCATCATAGCTGTCATAGAATTCTTGCAGCAGGCGCTGGTTGAAAACTTCATCTGGTTTGAATTCGTGCATAGACATAGCAATATTCTCCGTAATCGCCTGATTCTAGAAGTGGGTGAAAATCCAATACAGCGTTGCAGAGAGCAACACGGATACGGGTAATGTCAGTACCCACGCCATAACCAGATTGCGCAGGGTGCTCATCTGCAACCCAGAGCGGTTTGCCGCCATCGTTCCGGCTATACCTGATGCCAAAACGTGAGTGGTCGAGACCGGAAGGCCAAAGGCATCGGCCGCACCGATGGTAGCCATGGCGACGACTTCGGCGCTGGCACCCTGAGCATAATTAAGGTGGGTTTTACCGATTTTCTCACCCACGGTGACCACGATACGTCTCCAGCCCACCATGGTGCCCAGACCCAGCGCGATCGCTACCACAACTTTGACCCAGAAAGGAATGAATCGCGTAGCGTTGTCCAGCTCACGCTTCAATGCGGTAAGGTCGCGCTTGCTGTCAGGGGACAGCGTTAATTGCTTGTCGGCCTGAATGCGTTTTATTGCTTCTGAAGCCAGGTACATATCATTACGGGTGTTTGATACCGCCGTCGCCGGGATGTTGTTTACCGAACCATATTGGCGAATTTCATCACCGATCGTTCCCGTCAGCGCGGCAAGCGCTGGCATAACCTCTGGTGACAGTTCTGAGGTGCGAACGTAGCGGCTCAATACATCACGCGCTGGCGCATTCAGCACGGCAGGAAACTGCTGCTGGATGTCCTGTTTAGTGACATTTGCCAATGCGGCAACGCGAGGAATTTGTTCCGGTGGCATTGAGCGGTTCAGCGCGTAGGCAATCGGCATAGTGCCGACCAAAATCAGCATGATCAAACCCATGCCTTTTTGTCCGTCGTTGGAGCCGTGCGCGAAAGAAACGCCGGTACAGGTCAGAATCAGCAGACCACGGATCCACGGTGGAGGCGGGGTATCCCCTTTTGGCGCGGAATATAGCTTGGGTTGCTTAACAAGTGATTTCAACACTAACAGCATCAGTGCGGAGAACACAAAACCGATAATCGGCGACAGCAGCAGAGAATAGCCGATATTAATCGCCTGGTCCCAGTTAACGCCGCTGGTTCCGGTGCGTCCGTGGATCAGCGCATTGGCAACACCTACGCCAATGACCGAACCTATCAGAGTGTGCGAAGAGGAGGCTGGCAGACCCAACCACCATGTACCGAGGTTCCAGATAATCGCCGAGAACAGCAGGGCGTAAACCATGGCAAAGCCGCCACCGGTACCTGCTTGCAGTATCAGTTCAATAGGTAATAAAGAAATGATCCCAAAGGCAACGATACCGCTGGAAAGCAGAACACCCAGGAAATTAAAGAATCCAGACCACACCACGGCGACCATCGGCGGCAGTGAATGGGTGTAAATTACGGTAGCAACAGCGTTGGCGGTATCGTGGAATCCGTTGACGAACTCAAAGCCAAGCGCGATCAGCAATGCCAGCCCAAGCAGTAAAAAAGGCACATAGCTGGTATAGACAGCGCCTGTGTCGCTGACGTCATTGAATAAGTTGACTCCCGCGAAGGCAATACCCAGCACTAGCAGTAGAAGAAAAACGATGACAGTTAATTTGTTGTTCTTCTTATAGATTTTAGAATTGCTTTCTGTTGATCGGGGAAGAGCACCCCTTTGAATGGCGTTATTGTCACTCATGTTTAACCCCTGAATAAGAAAATGGGAAAGCAAGCTTCTACTCGAGAAGTGAGTCCATTATTTTTGTATTCTGTTAAACATTTATGTCAGCGCTGTTAATTATGGGAGCCTTCCTGTGTTTGTGAGCAGGAAGGCAAAGAGGCGGTCATTTAAGACTATGATTAGGCGGCAAATCCGCCGTCGATGGTTAATGCCGCACCGGTAACCATTGCAGCCTCGCTACTGGCAACCCAACTCACCATCGCGGCAACCTCGTCGCCATGCGCGTGGCGTTTGATCGCCATAAAGCTGTGCATCAGCTCATTAAGTGGACCCTCTGCAGGATTCATATCGGTATCTACGGGGCCAGGCTGCACCACATTAATGGTGATCCCGAGTGGGCCGAAGTCGCGTGCCAGGCCTTTTACCATGCCCTGTAACGCTGACTTGCTGGTGGCGTAAGCACTCAGACCCTGCATCGGCACGCGATCGGCGTTGGTAGACCCGATGAGTACGATCCTGCCACCTTGTGGCATCTGCCTGGCGGCTTCAATGGCCGCGAAGTAGGGGGCGTGAATGTTAATTTGAAACAGCTTCTCTATTTCTTCTCCGCTGAGTGTCAATGGGTCACCGGCGCTTAATACTCCTGCATTGACGATCAGCACGTCCAGGCTCCCCAATTTGCTCATTTGCAGGGTTATGGCGTTTCGGTCGGCGCTATCAAGTTGCAGGGCGGGCGAGCCGGTCTCTTGCGCCAAAGTTTCTGCAGCACTATGCGAGTTCACGTAGCTAAAGACCACTTCATCACCCTGCGAGGCAAATCGTTTTACGATAGCTGCGCCTACGCCACGGCTGCCCCCCATAACAAATACCTTTCTTTTATTGTGGGTATTCATGATTTTTTCCTGATTTATTGTTGATGATTAACTGATTTTCATAACCTAAGCGTTTTATGTTGGCTGCTGTTTAGGTGAGAAAATATGACATATATATCGATCAGTATATAAGTGTTGCCACGCGGCATGAATCTTGTCAATGATTTATATATCAACTAGTATATAAATCATATTTACCCCCTTGAGGATAAGGAATGAGAACCGGTCGTCCTAGACAGTTTAACCGCGATATTGCCGTGCAACAGGCTATGCATCTCTTTTGGCAACATGGTTATGAATCTACCTCACTGGCACAACTTAAGTTGGCGATTGGGGGGATCACTGCACCCAGCTTTTATGCAGCTTTTGGCTCTAAGGAAGCATTATTTAATGAGGCCATTGCCCTATATCTGGCAACTTATGGACAAGTGATGCAACCATTATGGGATGATTCACTTTCATCCATCGCAGCTATCGAACTTGCGCTGAGGCAGTCTGCTCGAATGCAATGTGAGGAAGATCATCCACCCGGCTGCATGGTGGCGCTAGGGGTAATGTCTGCCTGCTCAGCTGAAAACCAGCAAGTTATGCAGCCTTTGCAAGATTCTCGCAAGCGCACTCGGCAAGGGATTCGAAGATGCTTGCAACGTGGTATCGCTAGCGAAGAGCTAGAAGCAGGGGCCGATGTGGCCGGGTTGACGACGCTGGTTGACGGCTTTTTGCAGGGCATCTCCTCCCTTGTGCGTGACGGTGTCACATTATCGGCTATTGAAGCAGGGATTTCGCAGATTTTAAAGGTTCTTGAAACTTATCGACCGACAGCAAATAAACCTCATATTAGTTTTGGTTAATTAGCAAGCACATGAATAAGATTCATTAATGTTTTATTGATGCTTAAATTTTATCTATGCTATCAATGTTTAATCAGTTTGATTAGATTTTGACTTTCAGGGAGTTAGCATGGAGTTGCAAGAGCGGGCCGTCGGCGGCAGCCAAATCGTTAATGCCGCCTTTATGGCCGGGGCGCTGATACTGGGCATCGCTGGAGCATTACAAATGCCCGTTGTCAGTCTTTTCCTTACGCGTGGTACCGGTGCCAGCCCTATGATGGTGGGGATATTTTTTACCGTTAATGCTATTGCCGGTATTGCTGTAAGCCAACTTGTTGCCCGCCGATCTGACGCTGGCGGGGACCGCCGCCTGATAATCCTCATCTGTTGTTTCATTGCTATAGGCAATGCACTGCTGTTTGCTTTTAATCGTAATTTTACCCTTTTGCTGACGCTGGGCGTGGTGATGTCATCCATTGCTGCAACAGCTATGCCGCAACTCTTCGCCTTGGCCCGACAGTATGCAGACAATAATGGCTCTGAGGTGGTGAAATTTACGACCCGCATGCGGGTTCAAATCTCGCTTTCATGGATTATTGCTCCACCTGTGGGCTTTTTCACCGTCGCCCATTTTGGTTTTACGGCACTTTACGCCACTGTAGCGGTGCTATTTGCCCTTGCGTTCATGCTGATTGTTACGTTGTTGCCCTCGCTGCACGTCGCACCTGCGCCTGTACCGAAAGAAAAAGCTGACCCTGCTGCACCCAAAAACCGTGATGCCTGGTTCCTGTTTACAGCATTGGTATTACTGTGGGGCGGCGATGCAATGTATCTAATTGATATGCCTATATATATCACAGGAATGAAAGGTGTTGCCGAAGGCTTTGCCGGTTGGCTGTTAGGGATTGGTGCCGGATTCGAAGTGCTCATTGTCATGTTTTGTGCTCCGCTAATTCACCGCTTTGGCAAACGACCGCTGTTGCTGATTGCCGCACTCTGCGCAGCACTTTTCTATGCCGGTATGGCCATCGTCACGACCCCGCTGGCACTGATAGCGATACAAATTCTTAACGCGTTATTTATTGGCATCGTCGGTGGAATGGGCATGCTTTATCTGCAAGAGCTGTTGCCGGGCGCTCCTGGCACGGCAAGCACGCTTTATAGCAACAGTGTTTCTACCGGAGCAATTATTGCCGGACTACTTCAGGGGATCGTCAGAGAACACCTTGGCCATCAGCCGGTTTATTGGGCGGCTATGGCGATTTCCTTGTTGGCCTCAGGCCTTTTATTGCGAGTAAAAAGAGTCTGATAGAGGTGAGCTTTTCTTTGTTAATTGATACCCTGAGCTGGAACGGGCAATATCACGTCACTGCCATCTGGGAGCAAGTCGCAGCCGATTGGAGGGCGGGGCCTATAATTTTTGCGCTGTTCGCCGATGGCACTGCAGGCGATCAAAAATATTGCCTATGAAAGCGCGGATAAAAGCCTGCCAGAGGCTTTTGCCTCTCAATATCATGCCGAGCAGCAACGCCTGCAAAGTCACGATCCGGTCGAGGGTGTAAATGCCTTTCTGGAAAAAAGAGATCCTATCTGGTCTGGCGAATAAATATGTTATTTTGTTATATGCTTTTTAATTACCAGACAGATTTATGGATAACATAGAAAATCTCACCGCCATGGTGGTGTTTGCCCGCGTGGTTGAAACGTTGAGCTTTACCGAGGCCGCAAAATCTCTGCGGCTCTCAAAATCTTCCGTCAGCCGTGAAATTGCCAGCCTTGAGGTTCGCCTGGGTGCGCAGTTATTGAATCGTACGACACGAAAAATTGCCGTTACCGAAGTCGGGCTGAGTTATTACCAGTACTGCAATCGTATAATCAATGAAATCAAAGGGGCGGAACATTTTATCCGCCATTTTCACGAGGAGCCGATGGGTAATTTGCGGCTGACTGCGCCAGTCACCTTTGGTTGCCAGTGTGTCGTGCCAATATTGAACACCTTTATTAATAATAATATTCACGTCAACGTTGATCTCGACCTAACCGATCGCCCGGTTAATATGGCCGACGAGCTATACGATATTGCTATTGTCATTACTCGCGATAAACCTGAGAACGCGCAGGCCAGGCCGCTGATCCCGATTACCTGGGGTCTTTATGCTGCCCCCAATTACGTCGCGAGACTGGCAAAAATCAACAAACCCGAAGATTTACCGCGCTACGACTACATTCTGTTTCGCGGCCCGGCACATACCATTTCTTTGCCGTTCTATAAAGATAAGCAAAAGCTGGATATCGAAGTTAACAGCCGTTTTCGTATGAATAACAGCGTGGCGCTAATGAGTTCTGCCATTTCCGGCGGCGGCATAGCCTACCTGCCAGACTATATTGCTCAGGAATCGGTAAAAGAGGGCAAACTGGTGCGGCTGCTCCCTGACTGGCAAATGGATACCTATCACTCATGGGTGCTTTTCAAGTCGGAAAATCGGCTTTCTGCGCGGGTAAGGTTGTTTGTAGACGATCTGGAAAGAAAACTGCGCAAGAACTATGTGGGATAACCAGAAGATTTTTCAGCAATACAAGTCTGATTAAGGCGCTATCAGAAAAATATCAGGCTAAGCAGGCATTGAGCAACAAAAGAAACGGGTGCCATTGGCACCCGTTATTGTACTCTGTTCGGGATTCGCCCCCCGCAGAACAGGACTTAGTAGTAATTACCTTGGCGATAATCCCAGGTCAGGAAAATGTCTGACATGATGGACATGATTTTATCAACGTCCAGGCCTTTACGGATCAGGATTGGGCAAGGCGTTACGCTGCGTTGACCTTTCTGCTCAGGAACCAGTGTACCGTTGTCATCAACCATGGAAACCATCACGCCTTGCTCGTAGCGGGTTTTTTCGGTTTCGTTTGGCTGAATAGAAGTCACGTATTCGTTGGCTTCAATGATCAGGTCTGCATGAGACTCGATGCGTTCACCGATGCCTTCTACCTTGCCGCGGTTGCCTTTACCTGATGGGTTAGCAGAGCTGGCGAAGGAGAATTTGCCGTGGTTTTCCCACAGTTCTTTTGCCAGAATCTCGCCCGGTTTGCCGAATTTGATGACGAAGCAGCTGGTGTCGCGCTTGTCCATCATCATGGTTTTAGAGCCGTCGTCAGGAATGCGCGCCTTGGCTTCTTCTTTCCACGGCAAGATGCAGCCTAACAGAATGTCTTTGTCCCAGTGTTGCTGGTACAGCGCTTCAATTTCCGGGTTCAGTTGAGCCAGTGATTTCAGCTGCTCCAGAGAGCCACACAGCACGACGCCTGGCTTGTTGCGGTTACGCTCTTTGGCTTCGAATTTACGATCCAGACCCTTTGCATCGGAAGTCATGATGATATAGCCAACTTTAGTTGGGCAGACGATCATACCGCCGTCTTTAGACAGGATCTCTACCGCTTCTGGCTGTAAGGCACCATTCCATTGAATTTTCTTGTCAGACATTTTTCAACCCTTTCGATTGCATTGATTATGAATATTCGGTGTTCCGAATCAGTAAATTCATCCTACCTGATTTTTTCAAAACCGCGAGTATACAAAGAGGAATTAGGTGATTGTTCCAATGCAGCAACAAAAGGTGCGCAGCAGCCGTTAATCTGGCTATCTGGTTGAGGGGGGCGTGCTCTGGAGGGGTAGCTCACGCCGCGAGAAAAAAAACGCCCTCGTGATTGAGGGCGGTTTAGTTGATTCAAACGGTTGGTCGGTAACCTTTGCAACCATACCAGGCAATATAGATGTAGCAGGCGAGTGGGACTAAGAATGACACCAGCAGGGAGAAGTGGTCGGCAACGGTCGCCTGAATGATTGGCATAATTGCGCCACCCACGATCCCCATACACAGTACGCCAGATGCGCGGCCGGTCAGACCTCCAAGCTGGTTTAGTGCCAGTGAGAAGATAGTTGGGAACATGATCGAGTTGAACAGGCCCACTGACAAGATGGCCCACATGCTAAACGTGCCTTTGGTGATGATAGCCGCGGCCAGTAAAAGCACCACAATGGTGGCATTGAAGGCCAGAAGGCGGTTAGCCTTGATTCGCGTCATCAACATGCTGCCGAGGAAGCGACCGACCATAGCGCCACCCCAATACAGGGAGAGTTTCTGGCTGGCATCAACAGCTGACAGTGACGCCACTTCAGGGCGCTCAAGCAGGCTGATCAAGTAGCTGCCAATGGAAACTTCGGCCCCGACATAAGCAAAGATGCCGATAACACCCAGTACCAGATGCTTCTTTTTCCACAAGCTGTGTTCTTTGCCATCGTCTTGTTCGATTTCATTGCTTAAAACAGGCAATTTACTGAACTTGATAACCAGTGAAATCAATACCAGCAGGGCAGTTAATACCAGGTAAGGCGTTTGCACAGAGGAGGATTCTGTCGCCAGATAATGCTGCAATTCGCCGGCAGGCAGTTTGCTAATTTGATCCGCGCCTAACACCGCCGCAGACAAAATAAACATACCGCCCAAAATTGGACCCAGCGTGGTACCCAGTGAGTTAAACGCCTGCGTCAGGTTCAAACGGCTTGCGGCTGTTTCTGGAGTACCCAGCGAGTTGACATAAGGGTTGGCCGCAACCTGCAGCACGGTAAGGCCTGACGCCAGAATAAACAGCGACAGCAAAAATAGCGGATAAGAACGCAGCGAGGCTGAAGGATAAAACAGCACACATCCGATTGCAGCGATCAATAACCCGATGATAATGCCGGACTTATAGCCAAACTTGCTGACAATCTTACCGGCAGGGTAAGACATGACGAAGTAAGCAAAGAAGAAGCAGAATTGAACCAAAGAAGCCTGGACATAGCTCAATTCGAAAAGCGATTTTAAGTGAGGGACTAGGATGTCATTCAATGAGGTAATTAAACCCCACATAAAAAATAATGCGGTTAGCAGAGCCAATGGCCCTTTGTAACTTGTCGTTTTATTGTTCATGCAAATTCCTGTTACTTACGGCTGCCAGATTATTTGCCTGTAAGGCACTTCTGACTTTCTTAACGATAAAATGCTGATGCCTGGCTGAGCATCACTATCTGACCCTGATGGCTTTGAATATGCCGATCAAAATAGAGATCTGACGCACATTTTAAAGCGTGCGAAAGATTACATGATCCTGAAACGAAGACAAGGGCTGGCAACCCTCATTAACACTTTAGTTTTACAGGTGTTTTCCGTATTAAGTATATTTAAATCAATAGCTTATACTTTCTTTTGGAATGAGGTTGTCAGACGGGGAGTGACATTGCTGTGATATTTGTGATCCAGATCTCACTAATAAAGATTTTATTTAAAACCGTGCCAAAATTGCACTTTAGGCGTATTGTTTGAAAATCAGCCATAAAATAATAAAAATCTGAGCCTCATGATAAATAAGTCAACGGCTTTCTGAACGCAGCTCCCACCTATCGACAAATGCCCTTATAAGGACTTCATGCAAAAGATTTTTAATGGACGTGTTTTTGTTCTATTGCTTTGGTTGGTAACTATTAGTCTTTCTGGTTCAACATTTACCATAAATAATGGCGATTATTTCCGTACCACCAGCACATTCCTTGGCAGTATTGCGTTTCAGGATCCTTATATGCCGCTAAATTGGAAAATTAATGCGCATTTTAAGCCGTTGTGGGATTTAAATGAGTTCAGCGCCTACAGTGTGCTAATTTATGCCTATGCTCGGGTAGTTTCTTTGCTGACTTCATGGTTTGATATCATGCTAATGGCGTCATTATTAAAATTACTTTATATATCAGAGTTGTTTATTTTAAGTAAAGTTTTTCTTACATTTAAAAAATATTATCATTTTCTTTTATTTATGATATTAATCATCCCGCTATGCTCCTCATCTATTTTAGCTTTTTTAGCTTCGTTTTATCAGGATGGGATTGTCATCGTCATTTTGCCGCTACTTTGTTACGTGCTTTGTAAGCCAGTCAGGTATCAGGCGACGGCGGTATTTTTGCTGGTGACGACCATATCCTGTACAAAAACTCAATTCTTTTATCTACCAGCACTGATAATCTTGGCCTTATGGTTTTTTTCTAAACAAAATAATAAAAAACAATATATTGCTATGTATGTATCGTTGCTGTTATCCGTGATATTTCTGATGTCCTCAGGCAAGTCAGTAGCCTTAAACCAGTATAACTCGAATTATTTTGGTGCTTATTTATACCAGAAGATAAATGATATTGAGTTGGCCTCCGATGTTGATGCGGCCTGCGTGGGGATTGATCCCTGGAACCAAAAATATGACTTTGATTTAGGGGGTATAAGTCTTGCACCTCCCGGGAGTAGCTGTTATTTGCGCCATCGTTCGCAAGTTGGTTTTATAAAATCAATAAAAGTATTCGCAAGTCGGCCTGTTGATTTAATGACGCTGCCGTTTAGTCCGGCAATACAAAAGCAAATGACTGAGGATTATTTTAATATCGCTTATAATAACAAATATGTTTACAGCCATGATGTTTTTATCTCTGCCGTAACACGGATAAAAGATGAAATATTTAGCCCGTGGCGTTTTGTTATTGCCTTGCTGATAGGCGTTGCGTCGCTGTCTATCCGGCGTCATCCACAGGCAAAACTGCTCTTTATTTTAGGTGGTTTTGCAAGTTCACAGTTTTATTTTTGCTTCTTCGGTGAGGGCTACCGGGATTTGTCGCGACACCTCTTTGCCATGAACTTCTCTTTTGATTTACTGATCTTCGTGAGCCTGATGATGCTGACAAGCTCCGCCCTAAAATGGCAAAAAAGCCGGGGCCACATCAATGAAAATTGCCCTGCAGAAAGTTTGCAATAGAGGTTAGGCAGGGTCTTTGCTAAGATTTTACGCTACGGTTGCCCGAGATGACCGATGCCGTCAGGCCCCTTTACCTTGAAATGGAATAGTTATGTCAATAAAACTGATTGCGGTTGATATGGACGGGACGTTTCTCAACGATGAAAAGCGTTACGATAAATCCCGATTCCTCGCGTTATATGCCCGGCTTAAACAGCGAGGTATTCACTTTGTGGTAGCGAGCGGCAATCAGTATTATCAACTTGTCCATTATTTTCCTGAAATTCATAACGAAATAGGTTTTGTCGCCGAAAATGGCGCTTATGTGGTTGATGCCGGTGAAGAGATCCACTGTGGGGAATTTACGGGTAAAGAGGTAGGACAGATCCTGACCGTACTTGCCGATGTACCTGATATTCATATGATTGTCTGCGGTAAAAATAGCGCCTATGCGCATACCTCAATGCCCGACTCAATAGTCGAGAAAATGTCGAATCACTATCGCCGCCTGAAGAAAGTCAGTGATTTTTCGACAGTCGACGACATTATCTTCAAATTTTCACTCGGTGTGCAAAACCAGGCAATACCTGATCTTTTAAGCAAGCTGGCGCACGAAGTCGGCGATATCTCGAGGCCGGTCAACAGCGGCTTTGGTTTTATCGATTTGATCATCCCAGGCCTGCATAAGGCCAACGGCATTAGCCTGTTGCAGGCGCGTTGGGGAATAAAAGACAGTGAAGTCGTCGCCATTGGTGATAGCGACAACGATATCGAAATGTTGCGCCATGCAGGATTTGGTTTTGCCATGGCCAACGCCAGCCCGGCAGTCGCAGAGGTCGCCGGTTATACCACTGAGAGCAATAACAGTCAGGGTGCGCTGAATGTCATTTCTCGCGTTTTAGATCAACAAGCGCCTTTTTAGTCCAAAGAAAGTTTTTCGATACTAATATTCTGAATTGGTCTCATAACAATACTAATCCTCAGCAATATTATTTTCACAATATCGAAATACTCGCCGTAATGAATAATTGCGGCCTTTGGAGAAAGGTCAAATGGAGAAAGGCATACCAATCATTCCTCGCCTGCAACAAATCCTCTCAGCGGATCAGTTGCTTACCAGTGAAAATGATAAGGCGTATTACACCAAAGGGTTTCGCGTTGGCCACGGGCAGGCGCTTGCCGTCGCTATCCCAGATTCGCTCTTGCAGCTATGGGAAGTCCTCAAAGCCTGCGTCGCCAGTGACAAAATTATTCTGATGCAGGCATCCAATACCGGCGTGACCGGCGGGTCAACTCCCGACGGCAATAATTATGACCGCGACGTGGTGATCGTCAGTACGCGTCGCATTAAGGGCGTACAAGTTATCGATAATGCCCGGCAGGTGATTGCTTTCCCAGGCAGTACCCTGACCGAACTTGAAAAAGCGTTACAGCCTTTTCACAAAGAACCTCACTCGGTGATAGGCTCCTCCTGTATTGGCGCATCAGTCATTGGCGGTGTGTGTAATAACTCCGGCGGTTCACTGATTCGTCGTGGGCCAGCGTTCACTGAAAAATCCCTGTTTGCTCAAATCAACGACGATGGCACATTGTCACTGATTAATCATTTGGGCGTTTTTCTGGGCAATACTCCCGAGGAGATGATTGCTCGTCTGGAAAGTCAGAACTACATCACCGGCACTGAACCAGACTGGCAGGGTAAAATCTGGGCCGATGATTACGCTGAGGTTATTCGCAATGTCGATGCTGATAGCCCAACCCGTTTTAACGGCAACGTGCAATATCTGCATGATAGCGCAGGCAGCGCCGGAAAAGTCGCGGTGTTCGCGGTGCGGCTCTCAACCTTTGATCGTGGCGATAACACCCATACTTTTTATATCGGTACTAATGATGAAGTAGAACTTATCGACTTACGCCGTTATTTATTGCAAAACCTGCAAGAGCTTCCGCAGCAGGCAGAATACATTCACCGTAACGCTTTCGATCTCACCGTGCGCTATTCAAAGCACGTTTACTGGGCTATCGACCGTCTGGGGCCTGAGGCGCTGCCTTCGTTAATGGCGAAGAAAGCGCGCTGGGATGTCAGGGTAAAGAAAGCCGGTTTTCTTCCGCTCAACCTGGTGGACAAGGTTCTGCAGGGGGTTAATAGCCTGACACCGAAACGCGTAGCCAAACGCATCCTCGAGTATCGCGATCGTTTCGAGCATCATTTAATGATTAAAACCGAGTCACGCTATTCGGCCGAGCTTCAGCAATTGCTAATGCAATTCTTCTCCAGCAAAAGCGGGGAATTCTTTGCCTGTACAGAAAGGGAAGAGAAAGATGCCTTCCTGGTGCGTTTTGGCGTCGGCGGCTGTACGGTTTCTTACTGTGATTATAGGGGGATTGACACTAATCAGCGTTTAATGGCGTTTGATGTTGCGCTACGCCGCAACGATACTGAATGGCGTATGGTGTTACCGGAGCATTTGCAGGCACAAGTTCTGGAGGATTCCTGCTGTGGGCATTTCTTCTGCTTTGTAAATCATCAGGACTATATTTTGAAGCCGGGAGTCGATGCATTGGCGTTTAAACACCAGGTGTTGGAGTACCTGGATCAGCGTGGAGCCAAATATCCTGCCGAACACAATGTTGGCCACCAGTATCACGCTTCTCACGAGTATGAGCAGCACCTGCGCCAGCTTGACCCAACCAACACTTATAATCCAGGCATTGGTAAAACCAGTAAGAATAAGCACTGGTCATAGTTTGCTAACTTTTTTGCGATAATGGGCGAAATTCAGAAAAATATCAGATAAAAATCAGGAAGAATAGGTTGTCTTCCTGATCTAACGCCTTATGCAAAGCGGATTATTGCTGAGCCTTTTGCTGCTCGGTGTAACGTTTAAAAGCAGCCAGAGTTTCATCACTGACGTGATGTTCAACCCCCTCCGAGTCCAGCCGCGCGGTCTCAGGACTAATTCCCAATGCGACGAAGAACTCCTCAACAATATTATGTCGCTCGCGATTTTCTGCTGCCAGTTTTTCACCTTCCGGCGTCAAGAATGTGCCGCGATAGGGTAACTGACGCACCAACCCTGCGCTTGCCAACCTTTTCAATGTTTTTGCAACGGTAGGCTGGGAGACGCCCAGTCTTGCTGCTAAATCCACCTGTCGCGCCTCACCAAACTCCTGAATTAAATCAGAAATCAGCTCGACATAATCTTCCATTAATTCCCGACGATGCGCCTCGCGCACCTGTAAAAAACCCTGAGCGTGATCTTCCACATCCAGCAATGGACTAACTTTCTTATTTTTCACTACGCCCACCTTTTTACTTGCTCAATGGCCTTTTACTGCTCTTCCTGAAGCCACTTACTTCGCGACAATGGGGGGCATTGTAAACCAACTATCACCAACCACCAATTTTTGCTGACTTTGCTATGGCTAACTAATATAGCCTGTGCTATACCTGTACAATAAACCTTCGTCATTGCGTGGGTATGTCGCAGGAGTCAAACATGGAACAGAGCCTGAGTTTTTGGAAAGTGTATGGCCGTTCACCGTTACGTTTACGGCTCTTCTTGCTACATATGCTGCAGGACTGGCTGGCGGAAAAACGCCATCCTGAAGAAAAGGATAAAGTTAAAAATACTGAGTAATATGTTATACTTGGACATAAAATTTATACTCTCGTATCTTAAATTTATTTTTCCATTTCTCATTAATTTAGTTAACATTAAAATGTTAATCATTTGGGTTATCGAGGATAAGTGTCTGTAATATAATCATCTGTCGGTCTTAGGGCTGTAAATCGATACAAAGATGTTATAAAAGTTCAACAACTTCTTAAGAAGAAAGGTTTTCCACATTTACAAATTGATGGTATCTGTGGTCAAAACACGACTAAGGCTATTATTGCTTATCAAAAACACTTCTATAACGTGCCAGATGGAATAATTTCGCCTGGAAATAGAACAATTGAACGCCTTTCATCTCAAAGCCCGATCCATGCTTTGCCGAAAAATTTTGGAGCTACGCAAAGTAACGTGGATGGTGTTAGAACAAATCCTCAGTTTTTGTCACCAAGTTTTAATTGTCTTCAATTAATGATGAAGTATGAACAATTTCATTCAAAACCTTATGATGATCAATCTGGGAAAAATATTTCTGCTTGGGTGCAGGGTGCTGCTATAGGGTATGGCCATTCGATGAGTGAACATGAATTTTCACGGTATGCATGTGGAATAAACCCTTTAGAGGCCCAGCAACTTTTTACTAAAGATATTTCACGCTTCATTCTGGCAGTAAGGAATTATGTAAAAGTTGAAGTCACTCAAAATGAATTTGATGCTTTAGTTATGTTCTCTTTTAAAATTGGTATTAAGGATAATCGCCACCATAGAGGGCTTTATTACTCAACTGTTTTGAAAATTATTAATGGTGAGTCTACAGAAAACCTTGATGCCACATGGATGAAATATACTACATCGCAAGGACACAGAATGTGTGGGCTATTCAACAGACGAACAAGTGAATTAAAAGTTTATCACTCAGGGATTTATATAAAAATATGAAAAGATTGATTTTTATTTATTGTGCAATGCTTTTTTCAACGAGTGTTTTTGCGCAAACAACCACAGATAAGCCCTTTTTTGAGAGCAAAAATTTTAAGATTTATATCTCCGAAGGGCAATGCGCTCAGTATGATGTGGTTTGTAACGACGTCACTTATCATTCCGTGAACAAAAAAAATAATAATCAGCTCACTTTGAAAGGTAAAACCTTAAATGTGGGGCCTTCTCAAGATTTTAGAGGTTATATCTTTAAAAACGGAGCTTATACTTATACTTTAAGCCCGTCTAATAGCGCTAGTAATTATGATGATAGTCAATGGATATTAACCGTTGATCAGGCTTCCGCAACGGGAGACAAGGTTATTTTTACTGAGTACGGCACGAGCAATTAATTCTTTCTTACCTCCCAGCCTTAAGCTTCAGGGATTAAGGCTGGAGGCAGCATTTGTTTTTCCCGCTTTAAATATTCATCCCGCCATTATCCATACCTTAAATGCAGCCGATCGGGCGATCGCCGAGATCAAGGTCCACGGAGCTTTCAACAAACTCAACAAACTCAACAAACTCAACAAACGGTATTTTAGTTTTGCCGTTTCTCTGCGCACCTGGCCATTTAGGTATAAATTGGCCTAAAACCCGTGAAGATGAACCGATAAGTCGATATCTTCGCGGGTTTTAACCTAGTGTCAGGCAGGCGATATAGGGCAAAAATCCAACCCGGTGGGTTGAATTTACGCTTAAATCAGTGTGCCACCACGTCCAAAGCCTTGAGGTTTTGCGGCTGCCAGGACAGCATGACTTCGCTGCCTGCTTTCCAGCCTGGCTGAACCTGTGTAGCCGGCATTTTCACCATGAAATTCCCTTGTCCAGCCACTTCGGTCAGCATCCGCACGTGGTCGCCAAGGTACACAAACTGCTGGATCCGTGCACTGACTTTCTCACTGCCCGGCGCCGGATTATTGACGCTGATATGCTCAGGGCGAATGCACAACATAATCTTTTTGCCCGGCGAGCTTGGGCGCACCTTGAGTGAAGAGAGCAGGGTGCCGTCATCCAGCGAAGTGCTGTAATAATCGCCCTCGGCCTTAACGTTGGTTGCCAGTAAGCTATTGTTTTCGCCAATAAACTGCGCGACAAACGAGTTGGTAGGCTGTTCGTAAATTTTGCTTGGCGTATCAAGCTGCTGAATGACCCCGTCATTAAATACCGCGACGCGATCCGACATGGTCATTGCCTCACT
>CAWUIY010000064.1:0-18003 GCA_963922555.1 uncultured Serratia sp.
GGGCAAATCCGCTGGGCCGGAGGATATCAAATGGACCTGGAGCGCAGAATCCTCGGTCATGAATATGGCGTTGCAGGCCGGTGAGGCTGACGTCATCAACCCGGTGCCACCCCAATTTGCCCGCGTACTGAAAAACAACCCCAAATTCCAGCTGCATGAAAGCCCCGGAGCCTCGGTATTCTGGGTGGCGCTGAATACCCAGATGAAACCTCTCGACGACGTACGCGTTCGTCAGGCACTGAACTTCGCTACCGATCGCGACGGGCTGGTGCGCGCGATTATGTCCGGCTTTGCCACACCGGCCAATTCGCCGCTGGCACCTATCACTCCCGGTTATGATAAATCGCTAAACCCTTATCCGCTGAATATCGAAAAAGCCAAAGCCCTGCTAAAGGCGGCCGGTTATGCCAACGGTTTCAGCATGTCTATTGCCGTACAGGGTGCGGATGCGCGTATTGGACAGGTGCTGCAAGGCATGTGGGCAAAGATTGGGGTCAAGCTTGACGTGCGGCAGATGGAGAGCGGCGTGTGGACCAAAGCGGCGTTTGCCGATCCGGCCGGTAAAAAGGCCGAGGGAACCGGCGCGGTGCTGGCCTCCTGGTCTTCCGGCGTCAACGGCGCAGACTTGCAGTTACGACCACTTTACTACTCCGGCAGCTTTGCTCCGGGCGGCGCGAACCTAGGTTTCTTTAGCGATAGCAAACTCGACAAACTACTGGATGATGCCGCCTCAACGCAGGACGTCAACGCACGTAATCAGCTCTACGTACAGGCTCAGCAAGAGATTAATCTTCAGGCTCCGCAGGTGCTGCTCTATTACCAGAATGACCTGTATGCCACTGGCGCAAATATCTCCGGCGTGTGGATGATCCCCGGCGGCAATGTGATCGTCAAAGACGCCCACAAAGGGTAGGAAGTGGGATGAAAGCCTATTTAGCCAAAAAACTGCTGGCGTTCCCGGTGATACTTATTGGCGTATCGATGTTGATATTTGTGTCAATCCGCGCCCTTCCGGGGGATCCGGCACGGATGATGGCCGGCCCCGAGGCGACGCAGGAAGCCGTGGATCATATGCGTATCCGCCTTGGGCTTGACCAGCCAATCGTCACCCAGTACGCGCATTTTGCCCGCGACGTGCTGCACGGCAATCTGGGGCTTTCTTTGCAATCCCAACAACCCGTCACCCAGGAGATTGGCGAACGGCTCCCCTACACGCTCGCGCTGGCAGTCTTCGCCTATTTTCTGGCGATTGCCATTGGCGTGCCTGCAGGCATGCTCGGGGCGATTTATCGCAACCGTTGGCCGGACTACGGGGTCATGCTGCTGGCAATAGCCGGTGCTTCTATCGCCAACTTCTGGCTCGGTCTGATGGCGATGAACACCTTCTCGGTTGAACTCGGCTGGCTGCCGCTGCTCGGCGCATCCTCATGGGAAAGCTATATTTTACCGTCGGTGACGCTGGCGGTATTGCCGATGGCGGTGATGGCAAGAATGACGCGGTCCAGCATGCTCGACGTGCTGTCTGAGGATTATATCCGCACTGCGCGAGCCAAGGGTCTGTCGGCGATGAGCATCTATTGCAGCCACGCATTTCGCAACGCGCTGATCCCGGTTGTCACCATTGTCGCATTGAACTTCGGTAGCCTGGTCGGCGGTGCGGTTGTCACCGAATCGGTGTTTAACTGGCCGGGGATTGGCCGCCTGCTGGTAGACTCCGTGCGCTATCGCGACTATCCGGTAATTCAGGGCGTGGCGCTGGTCGCGGTCTGCGGCGTGGTGGTGATGAACCTGCTTGGCGAACTGCTGATTGCCCTGCTCAACCCGAAAATAAGGTTTGAATGATGAGCACTCTCACCGCCGTGCCCACAGCTAAAAAGTGTCGCGTCGCGCTGCTGTTGCGCTGGCTATGCCGTCATCCCAGCATCACCTTTGGTAGCATCATCATCTGTGCCATCGTGTTGCTCGGACTGCTTGCCCCCTGGGTCTCAGGGCACGATCCTTATACTCAGGACTTGATTAACACCCTGTTGCCTCCTTCTGCCGATCACCTGTTTGGCACCGACGATTACGGCCGGGATATCTTCGCCAGAGTGATTTACGGCGCCCGAATATCGATTATCGAGGTGGTGCTTAGCGTGGGTCTGGCAATGCTGGTAGGTATTCCGCTTGGCGTGCTGTCGGGGATGGCCGGTCGATATATTGATATGGTGATTATGTGGGTAATGGACATGCTGTTCGCCTTTCCCGGCATCGTGCTGGCAATTTTAGTGGTCAGCATTCTCGGCGGCGGTCTGGTTAATCTGCTGATTGCCATTTCGCTGTTTGCCATCCCGGTCTATGCGCGCCTCAGCCGTAACCTGACCCTGGGGCTGAAACGCATGGAATATGTCGAGGCCGCGCAGGCGTTGGGGCTATCGTGGTACCGCATTGTGGTGCACTACATTCTGCGCAACGCCATCGGCCCGATTATCGTGCAATCAACTCTGACAGCAGGCACGGTGATCCTCGCGGCGGCCAGCCTGTCATTTCTTGGTCTTGGCGTACAGCCGCCCATGCCCGAATGGGGTACAATGATGAGTGATGGTCGAAACTTTCTCGGCATTAATATCTATCTCTCGCTGTTCCCCGGTCTGGCAATTATGCTGACGGTGCTTGGTTTTAATGTGCTGGGCGACGGGCTGCGCGACTTACTGGACAAGCGTTCATGATGGTAAATACAGGCACGGTGGTGTTTTGTGCCGATATCGGCGGTTCTTATATTAAATTCGGTCTCTCGCCGCAGCAGGGTGAAGTCTCCGAGCTGGCGCGCGTGGCAACTCCAACTCATTCCTGGGAAGAGTTTGTTTTGGCTTTGCAAACCTTGCTGACCGAGCACGGTGTCGGGCATCCCGAAGACACCCCGTTGGCGATTTCAACCGCAGGGCTGGTTTCGCCACAGAGCGGCGAAGTCATGGCGACCAATATTCCCGGATTCGCCGGGCATAATCTGGCCGCCGAGCTTTCGCAGGCGCTGAAACGTCGGGTAAGCGTGGCCAATGACGCTGACTGTTTCGCGCTGGCCGAAGCGCACGTCGGCGAAGGCATGGGCATGCCGATTGTGGTCGGCATTATTCTGGGCACCGGCGTTGGCGGCGGCATAGTTTTCAATGGCCAGTTGGTGCGCGGCCACGGCGGCGTCACCGGCGAATGGGGTCACGGAGCGATTACCCGCACCGAGCTGGTGCTGGATAATAATCTGGTGCGCGTACCGCGTATGCCGTGCGGATGCGGGCAGACCGGCTGTCTGGATATGCTCGGCGGGGCGCGAGGGTTGGAACGGCTGCATCATGAGCTCCACCAGCAAACTTTGACCAGTCAGGAGATCATCAGCGGCTGGCAGGATGATAATGCACAGTCCGGGCTAACGATTGAGGCCTGGTTGCAGCTGGTCAGCGAACCCCTGACGCTGCTGGTGAACATTGTTGGCGCGACCAAAGTGGTGGTTGGCGGCGGTCTTGCCTCCGTGCCACGGCTGGTAGCGGCTCTGGATGAGCGAGTCAGGCAATTAACTCTGCATAAGTATTCCCAGCCGCTGATTGTGCCGGGTAAATTTGTCAGTCAGGGGGGTTTAGTTGGGGCTTCAGTATTGGGTCGCCAGCGGTAATCGGGTCAAAACGCATCATCACAGGGTTGTCCAACCTTGTTAAGGGCATTGATAATACCGGCACGCAACTCGGCCAATGCCCGCTCTTTCTCTTCGATTTGAACCAGCTTGCGTTGCAGGCTGGCCCTCTTCTGCTCGACGGTAAACTGATCCTCAACCCATATCGCCAACACCTCGGAGATTTCCCCAAGGGTAAAACCCAGCATCTTGGCGTGTTTGATCATCTTTAAACGCTGTAAATCTACCGCTGAATAGACTTTATAGTTGTTGCTGACGTTTGGCTGCGGGATCTTTTCCAGCAGCCCCTGCCGCTCGTAGTAACGCACCGTGTCTTTGGGCAAGCCCGCCTTTGCACAGAGTTCACCAATCCGCATTTATCGCCCCCTTTATCTGCATGAAATCACGCTTGACCGTGGACCAGACTCCACGGTTTATCCTGCTTTTAGCATATCTGCAAACAGGGAAACAGGCATGAAATCTTTTAATTATTCAGGTACAACGGCGCTGATAACCGGCGCGTCTTCAGGGATTGGTCTGGTATTTGCCGAACAGCTTGCCGCACGCGGTGTGAATCTGGTTCTCGTGGCACGTTCACAACCCAAACTAGAGGCGCTAGCCGCTAAACTCACGCAAGAATCTGGCATAGCGACCTGGGTAATTACTCAGGATTTAACTGCGGCGGATGCCACCGAGGCGGTCATTTTGAGGCTTAAGGCACTGGACCTTTCGCCAGATATCTTGATAAACAATGCGGGCTTTGCCACCTATGGCATTTTCGACACTCTTGGCATGCAACGGCAGCGCGATGAAATAAAAATTAACTGCCTGGCTCCGGTCGAGCTGACCCATGCACTGCTGCCAGCCATGGTTAAACGCGGCTCGGGCGTGGTGATCAACGTGGCGTCTACCGCGGCAATGCAGCCAGATCCCTATATGGCGATTTATGGCGCGACCAAATCTTTCTTGCTGTCGTTTTCAAATGCCTTGTGGGCCGAAAACCGGGCGCGCGGCGTTCGCGTGCTGGCACTGTGCCCTGGAGCAACGGATACTGCCTTTTTTGACGTTGTTAATGCCGAGGAAGCGTCGGTAGGGAAAAGGATGTCGGCCAGTAGCGTGGTGAGTCAGGCATTACAGGCGGTCGATAAAAACCGCAATTATGTGATCACCGGCTGCAATAACTGGCTACTTGGTCAGTTGCAGAGATTTATCACCCGCCGCCGCCTGCTGCTTATCGCCGAAAAGGTCCTGCGCCCCAAAACAGCTAATATTTAAATTCATGGCAAACAAGGCGTTATCAGGAAATACCCCAAACCTATAAGCATGACCTCAGCCAGCTCTCCCTTAACGAGAGAGCTGGCAACTCATCATTTCATATCAAAAAAACAGTCAGCATCGAGCGTGATATTGGCAATTTTCTGCACCGGTCCGCGCATGTTGACCATAAAATCTCCCGAGAACGAGATGGCCAGTTGACCGCCCGGCATGGTGACCGTCACGTTATCATCGACCAAACCCAGTTTACGCATTGCGCTGGCCGCCGCACAGCTGCTGCTACCGGACGCCAGCGTATACCCTGCCCCACGTTCCCAAATCCCAATAGTAATATTCGCGCGATCGATGACCTCAACGAACTGCACATTGGTGCGCTTGGGGAAAATTGCCAGGGTTTCAATCTCTGGACCCAGTTGATGCACCAAAGACAGATCCAGCTTCTCGACTCGGATCACGCAGTGCGGGTTGCCCATCGAAACCAGCGTGGCATCAAGATTATGTCCGCCAACGACCAGCGGCTGGTCCAGCATCGCATCGCCTTCAATCGTGGCTGGCAACGCGGAAGGATTAAATTTCGCCTGCCCCATATCAACGATCACCTGGTGAGCGCCTTCGGTCACTTCACAGCTTACCTGACCACCGAGAGTATTCACCCGAAAAGGCTGATGGCTGACTCTTTTAATATCAAAAAGATAACGAGCATAGATGCGCAACCCGTTACCGCTTTTTTCTGCCTCTGAACCATCGGGATTGATGATACGTACACGCGGAACATCTTCATCATCAATATCAATCAACAGACCATCGGAACCAATTCCATAATTCCTGTCGCAAATCCGGCTGATCTGCTCTAGGGAGAATTGCGCCGCCACGCTTTGATGGCAAACCAGATAGTCGTTGCCCAAACCGTGGTAACGATAAAAAAGAGAGGAATTCATAATCTGTCCAGTTTTTCGTAAGTAGTGTTGCTAATCATAAACAAAGAATACACCACTGCGAAAAGCAGAGGTAGCACGTGGTTCCTTCAACAAATTCTGTCACTTTTAAACCCACAATTTAAGCAACAAAACTGATTGTCATTTCACTATAAAAAAAATAGAGGTTATAAATAAAAATCATATCTCCATAACGATTTTATGGCAGACATTCCTCTTTTCAGCCCCTAAGTTGGTTAAACGGGAAGCAAACAAATACAGCACAACATATTGTTTAATAAATAAAATTATTTTTATGACCCGTCACTCTCTGCATGGATGCATCGATTAAAAAACAAAAATTTTTTTAGAAAGTTTTACACCGATCACACATTAATAAAAAAAATAGAGAGCGTACCCTATGAGTCAAAACGGTATTATCGACGTAAAAGCCTGGATAGATTCCCGTGCTATTTCGGGCTATCAATGGCTGATTTTATCGCTGTGTTTCATCATCATTATGTTTGATGGTTATGATGCGGCAATTATGGGATTTATTGCCCCCGCGTTGATGGATGATTGGGGAATGACACGCGGCCAGATGGGGCCGATTCTTGGCGCGGCCATGTTTGGCGTGGCCATCGGTGCGCTGGTTGCGGGTCCTTATGCCGATCGCTTTGGTCGCAAACGTGTTTTGCTGATCTCGATCCTGTGCTTTGCGACGTTTAGCCTGCTTAGCACGTTTGCCAACTCTCCGATGGAGATGGCAGGGCTGCGTTTTCTAACCGGCCTGGGTTTAGGTGCGGTAATGCCTAACACCGTGACACTGGTTTCCGAATATATGCCCGAGCGCCGTCGCAGCCTGCTTATCACTGTAATGTATAGCGGTTTTAACATCGGATCGGGTCTGGGCGGTTTTATTGCCGCTGGCCTGTTGCCCCATTTTGGCTGGAAATCGGTGCTGTTTGCCGGCGGTATCGTACCGCTGCTGATGTTACCGGTGCTGATGTGGATCCTGCCTGAATCGGCGATGTACATGGTGGTGCGCAACGTGGCACAGGAAAAAATTGCCAAGGTGCTGCGCCGTGCGGGCGGAGTGTTTTCCAGCGATACCAAATTTGTGCTGAAAGCGCCGGTTATCCAAAAGACGGCGAAAGTATTCCAACTGTTCACAAAAGGCTATGCGAAAGGCACTCTGGTATTGTGGTTGACCTATTTTATGGGCCTGTTTGTTATCTATCTGCTGAATGGCTGGTTACCAACCATTATGCGTAATAGCGGGTTCAGCATGGAGCGCGCGGCAATCGTCGCTGGCCTGTTCCAGCTTGGTGGAACCTTCGGCGGTCTGATGGTTGGCGGTTTGATGGATAAATTTAAGGCCCGCCGCGTGATTGCCGTGTTCTATTTGGTCGGCATGGGCTGCCTGCTGACTCAGGGTATCGGCAACTTTGGAGCGACTACGCTGGCCGTATTAGTATTCCTGAGCGGCGTTTGTATTAACGGCGCACAAACTGGCCTGCAGGCATTTTCTCCGGCATTTTACCCGACGGAGATGCGTGCAACCGGCGTCTGCTGGATGCACGGCATTGGCCGCACCGGCGCGATTATCAGCTCCTCAATGGGCGGGATCCTGCTTGGCCTGTTCAGCGGACAAAACGTTATTTTCCTGGTTCTGGCCCTTCCGGCACTGCTGGCTGGCCTGAGTATTTTGATGCATCGCGCGGCACATCCGGCGGAAATGATTAAGGGTATCGACCTGAAAGATATCCCGGAGCTGTCACGCACGATGAATGTTCGCTGATTAAATAAATCAGCAACGCATCACAACTTCTTTGGGATCCGCTCAGGCGGATCCAACAAACTGACGAATAAAGGTATTAAGGATGGCTAGAATTATCGGTGGTTTGGCGGTATCTCATACCCCAACGATAGGATTTGCAGTGGACCACAATAAACAAAATGAAAGCGCCTGGTCGCCGATTTTTGAAAGCTTCGCTCCAATGCAAAAATGGCTGGATGAAAAAAAACCTGATGTATTGCTGTACGTGTTTAACGATCACGTGACCTCATTCTTCTTCGATCACTATTCTGCTTTCACGTTAGGCATCGACGATCATTATGAAGTCGCCGACGAAGGCGGTGGTCCACGTGATTTGCCCGCCGTCAAAGGCCATGCAGCGCTGTCTCAGCACATCGGGGCCAGTCTGATGGCTGACGAGTTTGACATGTCCTTCTTTATGGACAAGCCACTGGACCATGGGCTGTTTTCCCCGCTTTCCGCGCTAATGCCACATACCGAAAAGGGTTGGCCGACGCAGATTGTTCCGTTGCAGATCGGCGTTTTACAGTTCCCGATCCCGACAGCCCGTCGCTGTTACAAGCTGGGTCAGGCACTGCGCCGTGCGGTTGAAAGCTTCCCTGAAGATCTCACCGTTGCTATTGTAGCGACCGGCGGCGTTTCGCATCAGGTTCACGGCGAGCGCTGCGGATTCAACAATCCAGAGTGGGACGAGCAGTTCGTTGACATGCTGGTCAATGATCCAGAGCGTTTGACCGAGATGACCATCGCCGAATATGCCACCCTCAGCGGCATGGAAGGCTCGGAAGAAATTATGTGGCTGGTGATGCGCGGCGCGCTGTCAGCCAACGTTGAGAAACTGCATCAGGCCTATTACCTGCCTTCAATGACCGGTATCGCGACGCTGGTGCTGGAGAACAAATCCCGCGAGGCGCCGGTCGATGTCCAGCAGCGCCAGCGCGATAAAATTGCCCAGCAGATGGCTGGTGTCGAAAAGCTTGAAGGCACCTATCCCTTCACTCAGGCGCGCAGTTTGAAAGCACTGCGCCTGAACCGTTTCCTGCACCGCATGATCCAGCCTGCCTGGCGCGAACGATTCAAAACAGAACCGCAGGCGATGTTTGATGAAAATAAACTGACTACCGATGAACAAACCATGCTTCGCGATCTCGACTGGCGTTCAATGATTCAGTACGGTGTAAGCTTCTTCCTGCTGGAAAAACTGGGTGCAGTGGTTGGCGTTTCTAATTTGCACATCTATTCAGCGATGCGCGGCCAGACACTGGAAGAGTTCCAGAAGACACGTAACCAGCAGGTCACTTATTCTGTTGCAGGGAAAGCCAAGGCATGAGCATTTTTGACCAGCCAAAAATAGACACCCATCATCACGTTTTCGATCCGGTTAATTTTCCGTATATCGCCGAAACGGCTTATCGCCCCGACGGGCATGAGATCGGTACCGTGTAATATTATCAGGCGGTGATGCAGGCCTATAACATTCGCCATTCGCTGATCGTTGGCCCGACGTCAGGCTACAACACTGACAGTCGCTGCCTGCTAGACGCGCTTGAAAAAGGCAATGGCCGTTTTAGAGGTATTGCCGTCGTGCCTTTCGATAGCAGCCTCGATCGCCTGGCCGAGCTAAAAAAAGCGGGCGTGGTGGGTATTGCGATGAACGTCGCGATGCTGGGTGTTGATCCTTTTGTCGCTTTCGATGACATGATGGGCAAGCTGGCAGAACTCGATATGTTCGCAGCGATTCAGGTACAGGACGATCAGTTGCTGGCACTCATGCCGATGCTGGCCCGCACCAGAACCAAGCTGCTGTTTGATCATTCTGGACGTCCCGACGTAAGCGCCGGTTTGCAGCAACCCGCTTTCCAGGCCCTGCTCTCTCTGGCGGAAACCGACAGATGCTGGATCAAACTCTCAGGCTTGTCGAAGTTTAGCCGCCAGAATTTCCCTTACAGCGATGGCCATCAATATCAGCTCGCTCTTTTAGAAGCCTTTGGTGCGGACCGCAGCATGTGGGGCTCAGACTGGCCGTTCCTGCGCGCCGAGCACCGCATGGATCTCGGCACGCTGTTAATGCTGTTCGACAATTTGTTCCCGGATGAAAATACTCAGAAAAAAATCATGTGGGAAACCCCGAAAAAGCTATTTGGATTTGAGGATTAAGGAAAAATAATGCAGCGTAAAATTGTGGTACTTAACGGATGTAATCTCAACCTGCTTGGCACCCGTGAGCCAGAAACCTATGGTTATGACACCCTGGCCGATATCGAAGCCCTGTGCGTGCAGACTGGCAAAGAGTGTGAAGTCGAGATTGAATTCTTCCAGACCAACTATGAAGGTGAAATGATTGAGAAGATTCAGTCATGTCGTGGCAAGGCAAGTGCGTTAGTGCTAAACGCCGCTGCCTGGACCCACACCTCCGTAGCGATCCGCGATGCCGTGACTGCGATCAGCGTACCTTTGTTCGAAGTACACATCACCAACGTGCATAAACGTGATGCCTTCCGCCATCATTCTTTCCTTTCTGATATCTCGGTAGGCGTGATCTGCGGCTTTGGTATTCAGGGTTATGAATATGCAATCAGAAAGGCTGCAAAACTGCCTTAATATTGGCTAAGATCAAGAAAAGGTTAATCTCCGTTTACATTTATTGAACATTACAACTCATTGGCGTAAAGCTTGTTCTAGCTCACGTAACGGCAAAGGGCCATCACGCCCTTTGCCTGACGCGTAGTCACCTGGACAAGATACTCAATACATCAATGAGGATAAGTTGTATGTCTAATAATGGAAAAGTGGCTTTAGTAACCGGTGCTGGCCAGGGAATTGGTCGCGCTATTTCTCTTCGTCTGGCTAAAGACGGTTTTGCCGTCGCCGTCGTTGATTTCAATGCCGAAACGGCCAAAAAAGTCGCCGAAGAGATTAACCACGCCGGTGGCAGAGCCATCGCGCAATTTGCCGACGTTTCAGACCGCGATCAGGTCTTTTCCGCCGTAGAGGCCGCCAAGCAACAGCTCGGCGGCTTTGACGTTATCGTCAATAATGCGGGTATCGCACCCACCACGCTGATTGAAGAAATCACTCCGCAAGTCGTTGATAAAGTCTATAACATCAATGTGAAAGGCGTTATCTGGGGAATTCAGGCGGCAGTCAAAGCCTTCAAATCCCTGGGCCACGGCGGTAAAATCATCAACGCCTGCTCACAGGCGGGTCATGTCGGTAACCCTGAATTAGCCATCTATAGCTCCAGCAAATTTGCAGTGCGTGGCTTGACACAAACCGCCGCACGCGACCTCGCTCATTATGGCATCACGGTAAATGCTTACTGCCCTGGAATTGTGAAAACGCCTATGTGGGAAGAAATCGACCGTCAGGTTTCTGCCGCAGCGGGCAAGCCAGTGGGCTATGGCACACAAGAGTTTGCTAAAAACATTACCCTTAAACGCCTTTCCGAGCCGGAAGACGTCGCAGGCTGTGTGTCTTATCTCGCCGGGTCGGATTCCGACTATATGACCGGCCAGTCACTGCTGATCGACGGTGGGATGGTATTTAACTAATTGATGATGCCCGCTCGAGGCGCATTAAGATTTCCTGTATGCCATAGCTGGCATACAGGTTTTCTGTTCTCTACTAACGGTGTTTAGCGCAAAGCCGCCGTCTTTTCGTTGCCTATATTCTCAGCAAGAAAATCGGTCACTAATTGATTAAACTCCTCCGTGCACTCCTCGGTAATAAAATGCCCACAATGGCTGACAATGGCGCTGGTGAGATCGGGTGCATAAGGTTGCATAGTCTGGAAAGGGGCATCGCCCGTCGCGCGATCTGCCCCAACCGTTAAAACCGGCATCGTGAGAAAGGCTTTGGCGCGCAGCTTGTTTTGGCGAATCGTCTCGGGGATCGCCCGATAATAATTAAATCCTGCATGCAGTTTTCCCGGTGCGCGATAAGCCTCAATATAAACATCCGCCGCAACGCGCTGCTTTTGCCAGGACCATTTATCAAATATATAGCCAAGATATTGCGCCTCACGCCCGGCCGTCAAAAGCTCCGGCAAATCGGCCAACTGATTAAACATGAAATGCCACAAAAAAATATTCTCACCTGGATCGCTAAATATTTTCGGAGCCGCTGCCAAGCCAGGTATAACAGCCTCTGTTAGCACCAAGCGATTTACCGCCTCGGGGTAATCCATCGCTAACGCATAACCTACCCACATACCAATATCGTGACCGACTAGCGCATACTGACTATGCCCCAGCTGCTGCATCAGTTGATTTAAAACAGTGGCAATATTCCCCGTGTCGTAACCGTTGCGCGGCGGTTCTGAATCCCCGGTTCCCGGCGGGTCCACGGCAATCGCGGTATAACCTGCATCGGCAAGCGTCTGCATTAGATAACGCCAGGTGTACCAGGTTTGTGGCCAGCCAGGTATCAATAATACTGCCGGGCCGTGTCCCTGAGTGACAAAATGCAGTCGGCGTTGATCTATTTCTAAATAGTGATGCTGTTGCGACAAAGTCTGTTTTGTTGTTATTTCCATCATGGTGATCACCGTCCCTGTTAATTATCAAGCCCCAAAAGCTCATTCAGCTGCTGCCGAGTGACCGGCGCAGCGGCGAAGTCATCAAACACCTTGTCGGTCACAGGAATAATATGTTGTTGAATAAAATCAGCGCCTTCCTGAGCACCCTGTTCTTTATTCTTGATGCAGCATTCCCATTCCAGCGTCGCCCATCCCTGATAACCGTTTTGCGCGAGTTTTGAGAAGATACTTTTAAAGTCTACCTGCCCGTCGCCGGTTGAACGAAAACGCCCCGCCCGGTTGATCCATGACTGATAACCGCCATACATCCCCTGCCGCCCGGTCGGAGTAAACTCGGCATCTTTAACGTGGAACATGCGGATAAAATCTTTGTAAATATCCAGGTAATCGAGATAGTTAAGCTGCTGCAGAACAAAATGGCTCGGATCGAAAAGGATTTTACAGCGCGGGTGGTGCCCCGTTTTTTCCAAAAACATCTCAAAAGTGATGCCGTCGTGGAGGTCTTCTCCTGGATGGACCTCATAACACAGATTGATCCCCAACTGGTCACAGACGTTCAGAACTGGCAGCCAGCGGCGAGCAAGCTCGTCGAATGCTGTCTCAATCAGCCCTTCAGGACGCTGTGGAAACGGAAAGAAGTAGGGCCAAGCCAGGGAGCCGGAAAAAGTCCCCATTTCTGTTAGACCGAGTCTTGCAGAAGCTCTTGCAGCGGCAACAAGCTGCTGTTCGGCCCACTCGAGTCTCGCTGCGGGTTTCCCCCGCAAATGGGCAGGTGCCAGATTGTCGCAAAGCGCCTCATAGGCCGGGTGTACAGCCATCAGTTGACCAAAAATATGCGTGGTTAATTCGCTGATAACTAGCCCTTGCTCTGCCAGCAACCCTTTAATCTCATCACAATAATGTTGACTCTCGGCAGCCATATTGACGTCAAACAACCGGCGATCCCAGGCCGGAATTTGTAAAGCCTTAAATCCCTTTTCTGCCGCCCAGCGGGCAATGCTTTCAAGGTTGTTAAAAGGTGCAATATCGTCACTAAACTGTGCAAGGTGTAAGCTAGGTCCTTTGATTGTGTTCATGTCCTCTCCTATTGTTTGTCGATTGACAAACAATAGGGTTGAATTAGCCTTGTGACCAGATTTTTCACCGTCAAAGGCACAAACTGCTTAGATCGCCTTCAAAGTCACCTGATTTTATTGTGATTTTTCATTACTATTTGCCTGAAAGCCGGATAAAACGTCCGCTAACCATTGAAAAGAGAAAGCAAGATGGCCGGAAGACCCAGACAGTTTGATCGAGAAACCGCGTTGACCCATGCCAGAGACCTGTTCTGGCGCTGTGGCTATGAAGGGACATCGCTGTCTGACCTGGTTAGCGCATTGGGGATTGCTTCGGCGCGTATCTATAAAGCCTTTGGATCAAAAGAACAGCTATTTCGCGAAGCGATTGAATATTATGAACAGCATGAAGGAGGGTTTGCTGAAATAGCCCTTACCGCCCCTGACATTCAAACGGCAATGCGGAGCCTGCTGGAGAATGCGGTGCGACTCTACGCCGAGCCTGAGCGCGCCTTGGGTTGCATGGTGGTTTCTTCAACCAGTGGCGTTAGCGATGAAAATAAATCTCTTGCCGCATGGCTAACACAGCGACGTCAGATTAGGACACAGGGAATTATCGCGCGCATTGAAAAAGCGGCCACAGAAGGGCAGCTCCACCAAGATGCTGATCCTACCGCTCTCGGGCATTATTTTGCTACCGTGCTGCATGGATTGTCGGTTCAGGCTCGTGATGGGGAGAGCCAAACGACATTACTCGGCGTCGTTTCTCAGGCAATGTCTGTGCTTAATCTAAACCTTAATCAGCAATCTACACTTAAGTTTTAAAGCTCTAATTAATTTCCTTGATTCACATCATAAAATGTTAAAACTCTCGACACTATTCTGACATATCACTTCGGGTCTTACTTAAATCGTGATGATCTATGCGTATTAATTGATGCGCGTATAGGCATTTCTTCCAGGTGTCTGATTAAAAGAGTTGAACCTTGAAAAGTTAAGCCTAAAGGGGCTACACTGCCAGAGTAAATTTTGTGACGGGGATCGGTTATTGCCCGCAATGATGTTAATGAATTGTCCGACTTCTTCACGGGATAAAGCTGTGAAAGATTTTCAGTCAATTCTTATTTATTTTAGGCCGTGTTTGCTAGCGGCTTTGAGTTGGCGACAGCTATGACGATACAACATAATTACATTTTATTTTTGGGAGTATCATTTTAGTGAACATAAACATGGTAAAGAATATATTGTCGCTCTTCATGATACAGGGAGCAGGATATATTCTACCCTTAATCACTCTCCCTTATCTGGTCCGAGTTCTAGGGCCGAGTGAATACGGAATCCTGGGCTTTTCATTCGCATTTGTTCAATATTTCACCCTTATTGTACAGTACGGTTTCGACCTTTCTGCTACCAACAAAATTGCCATACACAAAGACGACAAAACTTTAGTTAGTCAGGTTTTTTGGGGCGTTTTGTTCTGTAAGAGCGTTTTGGTTATTCTTAGTGCCTTGTTCATGTTTGCCGTTGTGGCTTTTATTCCAAGTATCAAGGAATATTCCTCTGTTATCATTGTCTCGTACACGTCAGTAATTGGCGCCGCCTATTTACCTTCCTGGTTATTTCAGGGCAAGGAAAAAATGGGCTGGATGGCAATCTCAAATATTGCTGCAAAAATAGTCACCCTGCCATTAATATTCATTTGCGTGCATTCTCCTGCTGATACCTGGATAGTAGCATTAATTACTGGAGCCGGATTTATACTTGGTTCGCTGTTCAGTTTTTATATGATCTATCGTGAAAAATGGATCGAATGGAGCCTGCCAAGCTATGCTCAAATAAAAGAACAAATTAACGACGGCCGCTATATTTTCTTATCCAATATTGCCGGTAGTGTTTATGTAAACAGTATTCCTGTATTCCTTGGGTTTGCAGCCGGTCCTGTTACCGTAGGTTTTTACGTTGCCGCTGACAAGATCCGCATGGCTATTCAGGGCTTGATGGGGCCAATTACCCAGGTCTTTTATCCGCGTATCAGTTCTCTGATGGCTCATGACAAAGCCAAAGGCCTAAAGATGATCCGCACCCTTTTATACGGGCAAAATGCGATTGTCCTGCTCATCTCACTGCTGTTAATGGTCTTTGCCCATCAAATTATTACCGTATTCTACGGCAACACGTATCTGGCCTCGGTGTCTGTACTTATCATCCTTGCTCCAATGGTATTCTTTATTAGCGTCAGTACAGTTTTAGGCGTTCAGGGAATGTTAATCATTGGGATGAAAAAAGAATTCAGCCAGATACTGTGGTTTGGCGCAATACTGAATACCGTTGCTATCTTCCCGCTGATCTGGCTGGCTGGCGCTGACGGTGCTGCTATTTCAGTATTGGTCACAGAAGCTGTTGTCGCCCTTTTGATTGTTTACAAAACCAAATCCATATGGAGACGTTCTTAAATGTCCGATGAACAATATAATGCCAATAGCACACCATTGGCGGGGGTTGTGGTTTGGTATAATCCGTCAGAAAAAGAAGTCGAAAATATCAAAACCTATCTTGGCTTCTTAAATAGCCTTTATGTGGTTGATAATTCGGCCTGTGATAACAGCAACTTATTGAGCCTGATCGGTGAAGGCGCTGATAAAGTCGAATATATCCCTAATCTGGATAATTTAGGTATCGCGACCGCCTTGAATAAGGGATGTCGACGCGCACTTGAACAAAGTTACCAGTGGATTGTGACTATGGATCAGGATTCGTGCTTCGATTCGGTACAAATGACCCGCTTTATTGAGGCTTTCGAGGCCAAGAAACTCGAAGACCCGAGCATCGCGGTATTTACACCCATGACCTATCAGGATCAGCCCGAGGGTTATGCTCAGCGCGTGATAACATCCGGCAATCTTCTGAATCTGGCGGCTTACACCAAAATTGGCGGTTTCGATGACAGCCTGTTCATCGATGAGGTTGACCACGATCTTTGCTACAAACTGACTCAGAATAACTTTAAAATTTATACTTTTGGCGATGTGCACATGGAACACAAGCTAGGGAACACCAAGCTCCATCCCTATCTGTTCACCCGTCATATGTGGGTTATGCATCATGCTGCTATTCGAAAATATTACATCATAAGAAACCGCTTGCTGATTCAGGACCGTTTCCCTGAGTATACTGAGGACTATAAACGCGAAAATATGCGTTTGATTTTTGGCGTCGTTTTCTTTGAAAAACAGAAGCTTTTAAAACTTCGTTATCTCTTCAAAGGCTATCGCGATTACAAAAAGAACCGGTTTGGCAAGATGCGCTAAACGCCCTCAGCTTCGCAGATTCAAGGGTGAGTGACCTGGCATTTGGGTCAAGTCGCCACCCTATTATTTTCTTATAATAATATCTTTCTACACATTTTCCTCAGCGTTACTGGTAATTTGCGACCTAATGGCCGAAGCCCTCACCATTTGATATGCCATTACCGCTATACCAGACATAATAATGAACGCTCCCGTCGCAGCAATGCTTCTCAGGCCCATCCACTGTAAACTCAGTCCACCGATGATAGACCCCAAAGCAATTCCGCCATTGAATCCAGCAATATTTATCCCTGAAGCAACTTCAGGAAATTGCACAGCCTCACTGTCTGATATTGCAATGACACGGGCTTGCAAGGCGGGAACTGCTGCATAAGTCAAAGCCCCCAGCACGCCGATTAATATCACCATCGCCCAGGTGAAAGACTGCAATTGCCAGATACCTGCTAATACGATGAGTAAACCGATCAAGATAGTCATGGCCGCATAGTCAGCGCCTTTGCGGTCAGATAATTTTCCGCCCACAATATTACCTAGCGCAGCCATCACCCCATAAACCATTAAAATGGCACTGCTGCTTTTTTCGGTTAAACCCGTTATTTGCAAAAGCGTGGGTGAGATAAAGGTATAGAAGGTAAATGCCCCGGCGTAGGCCAGCACCGTAATTGACGCAGAGGCCAGCAAACGGGGTTTAAACAACGCTGTTAGTCCAATGAAAGTTCTAGTTTCTGTTGCCACATTGGCCAGTTCGTCAGACATGGAAAACATCAAGGCAACAAAGGAAATGGCACCTGTAGCCGCAATAACAGCAAAAATGCTTCTCCAGCCTAGCAGATTCCCTGCATAGGTCCCCAGCGGAACGCCAAGCGCCAACGCCACAGTCAGACCGCCGAAAACGATGGAAATTGCGGACCCGGCTTTCTCTTTTACAACCAGCCTGGTGGCTGTGGTTGACGCTACCGCTAGAAAAACACCATGACCCAAACCAGAAATAAAACGTCCTGCAAGCAAAGGGATTAATGATCCTGAAAGGCAGACATCAAGGTTCCCTAATGTAAACAAAGTCATAGCCATCATTAATACCCGCTTGCCTGACCACCTTGCTGTGAGAGCGGTTAAAAAAGGAGCGCCAATAAATGCCCCCGATGCATAAGCCATAACTGACCAACCTGACTGGCTCAGGGTAATTCTCAAATCTTCCGAAATATTTGCTACCAACCCAATACTGACGAATTCAGTAAAACCTAAGGCAAAGGCGCACAATGCAAATATCATTATGACGGCAGGTGTTCGAACATTATTCAAAGTTAATTTCCTAAAACAAAGCACTAAGGGAATAGTCATTTTGGCTAAAGCGATTTACCCTTGGAACACCCCTAAATCGACAATGACTTTCCACATAAAGGCCCTAATGCCACTGCGTAATATTGATGACATGAAAGTGTTTGTGCAGGTAGT
>CAWUIY010000065.1:0-17954 GCA_963922555.1 uncultured Serratia sp.
GTCAGCACCGTCTGGCGATAGGCAGCAACATCTGCGTCATAGGCCGCTTCTGCTTCGGCGACCTTACCGCGAGTCGCGCCAAAATCCAGCACCGTCTGACTCAGTTCTGGCCCTAATGACCAGACGCGATTCGGCAGCGAGAACAAATTATGCAGCGCGGTCCCGGTAAAACCTCCGCTGGCGCTGAGCGTCAAGTCAGGATAGTAAGCCGCTGTCGCGACACCCACCGCCGCATTGGCCGATGCCATGTTACGCTCGGCGGCCGAAATATCCGGTCGGCGCTGCAATAACTGGGAAGGCAGGCCCGCCGGAATCGACGGCAAGGTAAACTTGATTGGCTCAGCAGCCAGGCTGAACTGCGCCGGAGGCTTACCGATAAGAATCGCAATCGCGTGTTCAAGCTGTGCACGTTGCCACTGTAAATCCAGCGCCGAAGCTTTGGTGGTTTCAAGCTGCGTCTGTGCCTGAGCCAGCGTTGCCCGCGACGTATTACCGCCGTTGTATTGATTCTGGATCACGTTAAGGTAACGCTGATAGTCAGCAACGCTTTGCTGATACAGCGCAATCTGCGCGTCCATCACCCGCAACTGAAAATAATCCTGCGCCAGCTCGGACTGAGCGCTCAAGGTAGCATTCGCCAAGTCGGCCGCGCTGGACTGCGCGCTGGCTTTCTGTTCTTCAACCGTGCGACGCAGCTTGCCCCAGATATCCAGCTCCCAGCTTGCGCCCAGGCTCACCGACTGCTTATTGGCGGCAACCGAGCCAGTCGCGCTGCGCGTGCTGTCTCCCGTTGCGGTAACCTGTGGGAACAACTCGGCTCGCGCCTGTGTCACTAGCGCCTGCGCCTGGCGGTACTGCGCGGCATACTGCGCCACGTTCTGGTTGGAAATCTGCACCTGACTCATCAGCGCCGAAAGCTGAGGATCCTGATACACCGACCACCAGTCCCCCTTGCTCTGATTGTCTTTTGGCGTCGTCGCCGTCCAGCCTTTGGCCTCTTTAAATGCGGTTGGCATGACCACCGCCGGACGATGATAGTCGGGGCCAACGGTACAGCCAACCAACGTTAAAACCAGCGCTAGCGGAGCCAGACGAAACACTGGGGAACCTGTTTTAATCGATGTCATCACGGGCTTCACTTTATTAAAAATCATTTCGAATGGCCTTCAGATCCTGATGGCGTAGGGTGCGGACGAATACGCGCCCATAAACGCTTGGTCGCACGGCTGCTTCTGTCCATATAGAGATAGACAACCGGCGTGGTAAACAGCGTCAGTACCTGGCTCATCGCCAGGCCACCGGCAATCGCCAATCCCAGCGGACTGCGCAGATCGGCATCGCCGCCGCTGCCCAGCGCCAGTGGCAATGCGCCGAAAAAGGCGGCCAGCGTGGTCATCATAATCGGGCGGAAACGCATCAGACAGGCCTGAACAATCGCCTGCTGCGGGGTCAGCCCCAGCCGTCGCTCAGCATCGAGCGCAAAGTCGATCATCATAATCGCGTTCTTCTTCACGATACCGATCAGCAGCAGGATGCCGATAAGCGCTATTACCGTCAGCTGGGTATTGGTCACCAGCATCAATAATAGTGCGCCAAGCCCGGCAGATGGCAGCGTTGAGAGAATAGTCAGCGGATGGATATAACTTTCATACAACATCCCCAACACGATATAAACCGCCGCCAGCGCCGCCAATATCAGCCACGGCATTTGCTGCGCCAGCGCCTGAAATGCCTGCGCAGTACCTGCGTAACCGGCCTGAATGGTGTCTGGCAGACCAATTTTCGCCATTGCAGTTTTAATCGCCGCCTGCCCTTGCTCAATCGATACACCGTCTGCCAGGTTAAAGGAGATAGTGGTGGTCGCTGACTGCCCCTGATGCGCAACCGACAGCGGCGCATTGGCACTGCTGAAGGTGGTAAATGCCGACAGCGGCACCTGTTTACCTGAGCTGGTCACTACATACATCTGCTGGAGCACGGCGGGATCGTTGGTAAAGTCCGGCGTCAGATACATCACGACGTGATACTGGTTCAACGTTTTGTAAATCGTCGCTACCTGACGCTGGGAGAACGCGTTGTTTAACATCGCATCGATGGTTTTCACATTGACGCCCAGCTGGGTCGCCTTGTCGCGATCGATGGTGAGCATGACTTCCTGGCCGCCGGTCTGCGAGTCGGTATCGACCCCGGTCAACTCCGGCAATGCCGTCAACGCAGCTTTGACTTTAGGTCCCCAATCGCGCAACAGGGCAAGATCGTCAGCCTGCAAACTGTACTGATATTCGGAGTTGGAGCTTCGTCCGCCGACGCGCAGATCCTGCGCCGCCATCAGAAACAGCTGCGAGCCGGGAAGCTTGGCCGTTTCCATCATAATGCGGTTTGCGACCTGGTTAGCCGTGGATTTACGCTCGCTGAAATCTTTCAGTCTGACAAAAAACATTGCCGTGTTTCGTGACCCGAAGCCGCCGTTACCTGCCGAACTCAGCACCGCCGAAACGTCCGGATCGCGCTGGATAATCTTGGCGTAATTGATCATCTGCGGCTGAATCGACTGGAACGAAGTATTCTGGTCAGCACGCAGCATGCCCATCAACATGCCGGTGTCCTGCTCGGGGAAAAAGCCCTTCTCGACCACGGTATAGAGATAGAAATTCAGTATCACCGTGAGCAGCAGAACCACCATGGTTAACGGCTGATGCCGCATGACCCAGTTAAGTCCGTTGGAATACGCTTTTAACAGGCCGTTCAACCAACGTTCAATGAGGCGATAAATATGCGGCTGGCGCTTCTCAACCGGCGGCTTGCGCTTCAGGAAACGGGCGCACAGCATTGGCGTCAGGGTTAACGATATCACCATCGAAATAACCAACGACAGCGACAGCGTCACCGCAAATTCGCGGAATAAACGCCCAACAATGCTGCCCATCAGCAAGATAGGAATAAATACCGCTATCAGCGACAGTGTCATCGCCAGCACGGTAAACCCCACCTCGCCCGCCCCGCGAATAGCTGCTCTGACCGGACTCAGCCCTTCTTCAATATGCCGGGTGATGTTCTCGAGCACCACAATGGCGTCATCGACCACGAAACCGGTGGCGATGATCAACGCCATCAGCGACAGGTTATCGAGGCTATAGCCCAGCAGATACATGATAGAACAGGTACCGATCAGCGAAACCGGCAATGCCAGCGCCGGGATCAACACCGCTCTGCCGTTACGCAGGAACACGAACACCACAGCAATAACTAGCAACGTGGCTTCGAGCAGCGTCATTTCCGTATCGCGCAAAGATTCGGAAACGGTCGGAGAACGGTCCAGCGCCATATTAAGTTTGACGTCGCCCGGCAGCTCCTTCTCCATCACAGGCAATGCGGCTTTAATCGCATTGATAGTATCCAACATGTTAGCGCCAGCCTGACGCGTTACCGCAATCATCACCGCAGGCGTACCGTTGTAATAGCCTACGTTGTATTTGTCTTCGACCGAATCGTAAACGTTGGCGATATCACTCAGGCGAATTGCGGTGCCATTTTTATAAGCGACAATCAGTTTGCGATACTGCGCCGCCGTGCTTTGCTGGCCATTGTCCTCAACCATCCACGACTGATCGTCGCCTTGCAGCACACCTTTAGGCAGATTGGTGGTGCTATTGGCAACGGCGGTGCGGATCGTATCCAGCGAGATACCATAAGAGCTGATCAGCTGGGGACGCAGGTCGATACGCACGCCGGGCAACGCACTACCGGTCAGTGAAACCTGCCCCACGCCGTTGACCTGAGCTATTTTCTGCTGTAACTGGCTGGAGGCAATATCATAAAGCTGGCCGTTGCTGCGGGTTGATGAGGTCAGCGCCAGCATGACGATAGGCGCATCCGCCGGGTTAGCTTTACGATAGGTCGGCAACGAAGGCAGGCTGCTCGGCAACAGCGATCGCGAGGCGTTGATTGCCGCCTGCACATCGCGTGCGGCACCGTTGATATCGCGGTCGAGATCAAACTGCAACACGATACGCGTCGACCCTTGCGAGCTTGACGAGGTCATTTCACTGACCCCGGCAATGGTGCCCATCGCCCTTTCCAGCGGTGTGGCAACGGTTGCTGCCATCGTTTCCGGGCTCGCACCCGGCAGGCTGGCAGTCACCATAATGGTCGGGAAATCGACCTGTGGCAGCGGAGCCACAGGCAGCAGGTTATAGCCCAACAACCCCAGCAAAACAATTGCCGAGGTGAGGAGCAGCGTGGCTACCGGTCGGAAAATAAAGAAGCGGGAAATATTCATTCCTGTTCCTGTACTTTACGGCGCGATGGACGCCAGCGGGTGGCAAGTCGGTCAAACATCAGATAGATAACCGGCGTTGAGAACAGCGTCAGCACCTGACTGAAGATCAAACCACCGACGATCACCAGACCCAGCGGTTGACGCAGTTCCGCGCCGCTACCGCTTGCCAGCATCAGAGGCAATGCGCCAATCAGTGCCGCCATGGTGGTCATGAGGATCGGACGGAAACGCAGCAAACAGGCCTGATGAATCGCATCGCGCGGTGACATGTGGTGCTTTTGCTCCGCCTCCAGCGCAAAGTCGATCATCATAATCGCGTTCTTCTTAACAATACCGATCAGCAGTATCACGCCGATCAGCGCGATCAGGCTGAATTCTGTATTGCTAAACAGCAGTGAAAGTAACGCCCCAACCGCAGCCGATGGCAGCGTGGAGAGGATCGTCACCGGATGAATAAAGCTTTCATACAGAATGCCCAATACCACGTACATGGTCAGCAGCGCGGCGAGGATCAACCACAGCGTATTGCCAGTGGCGCTCTCAAACGAAGCCGCAGACCCTTGATAACGCAGGGTAATACTGTCCGGCAGGCCTATTTCCTCACTGGTCTGCTTGATAGCTTTCTGCGCCTGCTCAATCGAGTAACCATCATTCAGGTTAAACGACACCGTGACAGCTGGCAGCTGGTTCAAACGCGCCTGCAACAGCGCGCCGGTGCGCATATGAATGCTGGCAATTGAAGTCAGCTTGACCATGCCGGTAGTCGAACTGTTTGAAGTCGACGATGAGCTATTGCTGTCACTGCTGGTCGAGTCAGAGGTGCTTGAGTCTGAACTGCTGCTGGAACTGGAGCTTGAACTCGAACTGCTGCTGCTCGTACTGCTGGTACTGGTAGAATTATTATTGTTGCTGGTCGCAAGATAAATATCATCAAACGACGCTGGCGACTGCTGGTACTGCGGCGCCACTTCCAACACCACGCGGTACTGGTTCGACTGAGTAAAGATGGTCGAGACCAGACGCTGGCCAAAGGCGTTATACAGTGCCGTATCGACGTCAGAAGCCGTAATGCCGTAGCGAGAAGCCGCATCACGGTTCAGATCAACATACGCCACCTGCCCCTGCTGCTGCAGGTTGCTGACCACGCTGTTGAACTCGGGTTCGTGGCTCAGCTTGTCGAGCAGTTTCGGCGTCCAGGACACCAGATTGGCACTGTCTGTATCGTCGAGAGTAAATTGATACTGACTTGGCGTAACCTGATCATCAACAGTCAAATCCTGCGAAGCCTGCATATACAGCTGAATGCCAGGCACCGAGGCGGTTTCCTGTTTCAGGCGGGCAATCACTGCCGGGGCACGATCGTCACGCAGGTTGATAGCCTTGAGGTTAATCTGCAAACGTCCGCTGTTAAGGCTGGTGTTATTGCCGTCAACGCCGATGGTCGAAGCCACGCTTTCAACGTCTTTATCCTTGAGGATCGCTTCTGCCAACGCCTGCTGGCGGCGGCCCATCTCGCCGAATGACACATCCTGGGAGGCCATCGTGATACCCTGGATCATGCCGGTATCCTGCGACGGGAAGAAGCCTTTTGGCACTATCACGTACAGCAAACCGGTAAACACTAACGTCGCTAGCGCAACCAGTAGCGTCAGGCGCTGATGATTGAGCACTACGGTCAACATGCGGTCATAGCCGGCGATCAGCTTGTCGAAGACTTGTCCGCCCTTGCGATAGAACTTACTCTGTTTTTCTTCCGGAATATGGCGCAAAAGATAGGCGCACAACATCGGCGTCAGGGTCAGCGACACCAGCATCGACACCACAATCGAAACTGCCAGCGTAATCGCAAACTCACGGAACAGACGCCCTACCACGTCGCCCATAAACAGTAGCGGGATCAGTACGGCGATCAGCGAGAAAGTTAAAGAAATGATGGTAAAGCCAATCTGCTGCGAGCCTTTCAACGCCGCTTCCATCGGGCTTTCACCCTCTTCAAGACGGCGGGAAATGTTTTCGACCACCACAATGGCGTCATCGATAACAAAACCGGTGGCGATGGTCAGAGCCATCAGCGACAGGTTGTTCAGGCTGAAACCACACAGGTACATCACACCAAAGGTGCCAACCAGCGAAAGCGGAACGGCAACACTTGGGATAAGCGTGGCGGCAATATTGCGCAGGAACAGGAAGGTCACCATGACCACCAGCGCAATCGACAACAGCAGTTCAAACTGAACGTCGCTGATAGAGGCACGGATAGTTTGCGTTCTGTCCGACAGAATAGTGACTTTAATCGAGTCCGGCAGCGAAGCCTGCAATTTCGGCAACTGCGCCTTGATATCGTCAACCACTGAAATCACGTTGGCACCCGGCTGGCGCTGTACGTTGATAATGATTGCCGGTTTATTGTTGGCCCAGGCAGAAAGATATTCGTTTTCAGGCGCTTCGCTCAGCGTTGCGATATCTTTTAAGCGCAGCGCAGCACCGTTGCTGTAGGTCACGATCAGGTTGCCGTACTCTTTGGCAGTACGCAGCTGGTCGTTGGCGTCGATGGTGATCGAGTGATGCTTGCCGTCGAAACCGCCCTTGGAGCCGTTAACGTTGCTGTTGCTGATCAGCGTATTGATGTCTTCCAGCGTCAGGTTATGCGCCGCCAGAGCGCGCGGATTCACCTGCACACGCACCGCAGGCTGATGTCCGCCCGCAAGACTCACCAGACCCACGCCAGAAATCTGCGAAAGTTTGAGCGCCACGCGGGTATTGACCAGATCCTGTACCTGCGTTAACGGTAGCGAATCAGAGGTCACAGCCAGAGTAATCACCGCGCTATCGGCCGGGTTAACCTTTTTATAGGTTGGCGGATTCGGCAGATCGCTCGGCAACAGGCTATTCGCCGCGTTGATTGCCGCCTGAACTTCCTGCTCGGCGACGTCCAGCGACAGATCAAGCGAGAATTTCAGCGTAATAATAGATGAACCCGTAGAACTGGTGGAGTACATCTGGCTCAGGCCGGACATCTGTCCAAGCTGACGCTCAAGAGGCGCGGTAACACCCGAGGCGATCACGTCCGGGCTTGCCCCTGGATACAACGTGGTCACCTGAATGGTCGGGTAATCCACCTGCGGCAGCGCCGAGGTAGACAGCATATTGTAGGCAAAAATACCCGACAACAGCACCGCCACCATCAGCAAGATGGTAGCTACCGGCCTGAGGATAAAGAGGCGTGATGGATTCATTTCTTCCCGCTGTCTTTGCCGGTGGTGGCTTTATCAACGCCGGTTTTATCGGGCTGTGCGGTGCCTGCCGCCGAGGCTGCTGCGCTCGCTGCGGTCACGACCTGGACTTTAGTACCGTCGTTCAATCTGTCGATACCGGTGGTCACGACCTGATCGCCGGGCTTGATACCGGACAACACGGCAATTTGATCGTCGCCATAATTAGGCCCCGCTTTGACTGCGGTACGCGTTACGCTGCCGTCGGCTTTAATCACATAAACGAAATCACCGTCGGAGCTTAGTTGCAACGCTGCTGAAGGAATTACCGTGGTGTTTTCCAGCGTGCCAACCTGCAAGCGCGCATTAACAAACTGATTAGGATAAAGCGCATCATCGTTGTTATCGAATACCGCTTTAAGCTTCACGCTGCCGGTGCTGGTATCGATTTCATTGCTCATAAATTGCAGTTTGCCCTGCGCCAGCGCCTTTTCACCGTCCTGATCAAAAGCCGTAGTTGGCAGTGTTTGTCCGCTGCGTAGCGCCTTAAGGATGGTTTGCAGATTGCTTTGCGGCACGCTGAATGTGACGGCAATCGGCTGCGTCTGGGTGATAGTGACAATGCCGGTCGTCGAGCTGCTGCTGACGATATTGCCTGGGTCAACCAGGCGCAGGCCAACGTGACCGCTAATTGGCGCGGTAATGCGCGCATAGACCAGATTCAGCTTGGCGGCATCGATTTGCGCCTGATCGGCTTTGACTGCGCCACTGTATTGACCCGCTGTCGCAATCTGGCTTTCCAGATCCTGACGCGCCAGAGAGTCTTGAGCATACAGTTTTCGATAGCGGGCCAGCGTCAGCTGAGCACTTTTTTCCAGCGCCTGATTTTGCGCCAAATCGCCCTGATATTGCTCCAGCGTCGCCTGATAGCTGCGCGGATCAATCTGTGCCAGCAGTTGCCCGGCTTCGACTTTCTGGCCTTCGGTGAAATACACCTTCATCAGCTGGCCATCGACTCGGCTGGTCACCGTGACAGAGGCATTAGGGATCACCGTGCCCAGGGCGCGCAAATAGACTGGCACGTTAGCCTGCGTTGCCACACCCGCCTGAACCGGTGTAGGCCCACCCATTCCAGGCATACCGCGCATACCGCCACGCATGCCGTGCTGGCGATGATCGTTGCCGCCCGCTGCACCATCGCGAGTGGATGCACTCTTATGAAAGAACAGGAACCAGGCTACGATCGCCAGTACGATGAGAGCAATAATGAACCACAAGGTTTTGCGGTTTCTGGAACGAGATGAGGCATTTGGCAGCATAAATTTCTTAAGTTCGACAAGTGATGGGAAGAAAACAGCTGAAAAAGGTCGTTCAACCGAAAGGGCCATTATCCAGAATTTACCGGTAGACTGTTTTTAGGGCAACGTAAAGATTATGTAAGCAAGTATGACAAAACAAGTCACTCACAGTGATAATTTACCGAACAATATAGTTCATAACGTTTTGTGATCACAGGGGTCAGAACGAGGTAAAATCGGGGAGCGGCTCTCAGAGCAGAAAGCCGCTTACAACATTATTTTCCGCCATCGACGGAGAGAATTTGGCCGCTTACCCAGTTTGCCCAGTCGGAGGCAAAATAAAGCACGGCGTGGGCAATATCTTCAGCTTTTCCAAGACGCTTGAGCGCCACATTTTGCACGTGCCGCTCTTGCCCTTCCTTGCCCATCGCTTCCCATTGTCTTTCGGTAGAAGGGTTGCTGCGCACAAAACCAGGGGCCACATTATTTACCGTGATATTCCAAGGTCCTAGCTCGTGGGCCAGCTGGCGAGTCAGGCCAATCTGCCCGGCCTTAGCGCTGGCGTAAGCCTGAATGCCAGTCAGGCTTACGCCCAGTCCTGCGCCGCTGGAAATATTAATGATGCGGCCAAAGTTACGCTGCTTCATCCCTTTAACCACGGCCTGCGACATCAAAAAAGCGCCATTGAGATTTACTGCCACAATCGCCTGCCACTGGGCGAAAGTCACCTCTTCGACCGGCTGCCCCTGCTGACCGACCACGCCACCGGCATTGTTGACCAGTGTATCGACGCTCACCCCCTGCTGCTCCAAAGAGGCAAACAGCGCGTTAACCGCCTGTGGATTGCTGATATCCGCTTCGACGGCAAGACAGCGCTCGCCGCACAGCGCCGCCGTTTCTTCAACCAGCTCAGTGAGAATATCGCAGGCGATAACCCGCGCACCGCGTTCAGCGAAAGCCAGACAAATGGCACGACCAAAACCTTGCGCCGCGCCGGTGACCAGCACCGTGCGCTGCGAATAATCAAACGGATTTTGCATAGGGACTTCCCGCCTCGTTAATCTCAAGCATTGCCAGCGTTTCCAGGGTCTGCGGCAACTCGCCGCGCTCAATAAGATGTATCAAATGAACCAGTCGAGTGGTCAACGGCATCGGCAGGTTAAATCCAATGCCAATATCAATGGCGGGGGCGATTTGCGCATCAATCTCGGTCTGGCGCTTGCGAACGGCCAGATCACGCCAGATCCCGGAGTGAGATTTTGCCGAGCGTCGATTGTGCGCCACCATGTCATCGAACGATTGAGCCGTCAGCTCCTCGCTGGCGTCAGGCAGAAATGCCGCAGGTTCAAAACCGTCAAAGCCTTGCAGCACGATGCCCTGCGCGTGAGCGACGGCGCCAATCTCACGCGCCAGCGCGGTTAGCACCGGCCTGAATCGCGGCATAGCAAGCACGTCGGCGATACTCTCGTCGGTAAGCGCGGTGGCATACAACAGTGCGCCGTAAATCATCTTGGCCCACAGGAATCCCCAGATATTCGGGGTCAGGATCGCCGCCGAATCGAAGTTGAGCAGCAGGCTGTAAAGCTCTTCAGTGCGCGGACGAGTCATGCCGTCCAGCTCGCCGATCACCACTGCGCCGCGTCCACCATGATGGATAATGCCCGGCTCAATGAAATCGGCACCAAAATTGAGGAAAGCCCCCACTGTGCGTTCGACACCAATCACGTCTGCGATCACTCGCTCGTTAAGGCCGTTTTGCATTGAGACCACGTAGCCTTCAGGAGACAGCAGCGGCGCTATTTGATGGATTGCCGCCGGAGTATGGTGAGATTTGACCGCTAACAGTACACAGTTGTAAAAACCTTCCAGCTGTTCAGGAAGATAGGCCTGAGCCTGTACCTTGCGCTCTCCCAGCGGGCCGGTAATGCGCAGGCCGTGCAAATTGATCGCCTCGACGTGTTCGGCAACGTTATCAACAAAAATAACCGAACGACCAGACTCGATAAAGGAAGCGCCTATTGCGCCGCCGATGGCTCCTGCGCCCCAAATCACAATGGGCGACAGCGCCTGCGGCTGTTCGGGATAAATATCTTCTTCAACCAGAGTGGCTACTGACATCAGTTCTACCTCCGAGTTAAATTCTTCGAAACAGCGGTAGCAGGATCACGGACTATAGCGCGTCGATAATTTCGCGCGTTTCCGCTAGTGCAACTTGCCAGATTGCCAGCATCTCCTCATCGGGACGCTGATAAAAACCGCCGTAGTTGCCGTCTCCAAGATATGCCCTCGCCCGTGTCGGGTCGAGTTTGCGCAGCGCGACCAGGTCCACCATCGGCTTCTGCCGATCGGGCTGGATAACCTCTGCCAAACGCGTCCAGGGGAAGTTTTCCATCCACGAGGCATGCGATGCCACCGGATCGATTGAAAGCACTTTTTCCAGCGTTTTTGGCGCATTCCACCAGTTGTGCAGTTGCACCGTCAGGCCGGGATTATTGACCATCCACTCGCTGATAATGTTCTGCGCCGGTGAGTTACCGCCATGGCCGTTAACAAATAAAATACGCCGAAACCCCTGACGTTTCAGGTTGTTGAGAATGTCATTGAGCAAGGCAATATAGGTATTCATGCTCAGACTGATAGTGCCAGGATAATCGCTAAACGCGGGTGTCATACCAAAAGGCATAACCGGAAAGACAGGTATACCATAAGGCTCTGCGGCCTCAGAAGCCACCCTTTCCGCCAGAATCGAATCGACAGAAAGGCTCAGATACGCGTGCTGTTCAGTACTGCCCAGCGGCACAATCACCCGATCGTCAGTGGCAAGATAGCGCTCCAGCTGCTGCCAGTTCATTTCACAGATTTTCATTAAGGTCCCCGGTGTTGGACGCTTGAAAAATACCCTGTTGCAGTAGCGGAACAACGACCCGCTGAATTTCTCCCGCATCAGGAACATGCCTGTACTCGAAAGAGATTTGTCCCTCGCGTAGCTGAGATACGAGATCCTGAGCGCCGGTTGCGTAAACCAGTGCATCGGTCTCTTTTATCAGTTCTTCAAGCTGCGGATCGTCACGATGAACCACGCTAACCCGTGTCACGTGAGGGGCAAAACGCCCTACGCCGTGGGTCATCAAAGCGGTGAATTCAGGGAAAATCGACACCACCAGCGTTTTGGTCAACGGATCCAACGAAGCCAGTGAGCGGCGTGTTGATTCTGAAGGAATAAAGCTGATATTCAGTAACGGCTGGCCGGGCATGAGCTGACTCACCTCGCGCCGACGGTGGGCAAAAGTCAGCAGCAAATCCGCATTGCTCACCCGCTGGCGCAGCAGGTCATCATTTTTTAGATCGCTTAACGTTGTGGCTTCCACCTCGGCGATATCACCCAGCGTCTCGGCGATACAGTTGGCATAGTCACGCGCTGCATCGATAAAGTTGCCAATCAGGAAAACCGTTTTCCTTTTTAACTGACGCTGCCTCTCGCTGAAGCGATTACTGACCAACGCCCCCAAGTCGGTGGCACTATAACCCATTAATATTCCACAATTTATCAGCGCATCCAGATGCTGATGCAGTTCGCTGAGATGCGGACCGGAAGAAGCCAGCAGCGCCGACGCGTCGGCGATAAACGTTCCCGCACCGGGCTTGCTGTACACCAGCTCCGCCGCTTTGAGTTCGCGATATACCTGCGCCACGGTCATTGGCGCAACGCCGAGCAGATCGGCCATTTCCCGCACCGATGGTAGCTGCTCACCGGGCTTTAACGCGCCAAACGTGATGGCATATTCAATGGTTCCGCGCAGTTGGGCGCCCAGCGGAATCGAAGAGGTACGGTCGAGGTGGAATTCCATAGCCTGCCTTGGTAACTGTACTGGTCTGCTAATACAATAATGCCGTTTTTTGCATCAATGCAAGCCATTGGCTGAAAAAAATCGTTTAATTTAGCCTCGAATTTTAATCAAAACCACTTTGTTGCATTTTTTTTGCACGAATTATTGACAATCCGTGACCAATGCTTCAAATATCGTATTAGTTAACTAGAACACAATCTTTAAACGCATTTTTACAGGTTTCGCCTTGGCACTTCCTGAGGCAAAAATATTCTTTCCTGACGAGCACTTTATTCTGATGAACAGAGGGGCATGGTAATGAAAGTTAAGACAAATTTGACCTTGTTAGCCTTATTTGCCGCAGGCGCACTCAGCGCGCTGTCAACGCAGGCCGCCGAAGTAGTACAGCGCGGCGGCACCCTGATTTATGGCCGCTATGCTGACAGTAATTTCCTTGAGCCGGTCCTAAACGAAAGTAATAACGATATCTGGATCCTCTCGAACCTTTACGACACGCTGCTGTTGCCTACCGACGATGGAAAAGGCATCAAGCCAGGACTTGCTACGGCGTGGAAACTCTCCGACGATGGCAAAAGTCTGACTATCACCCTGCGCCCCGATACTAAATTCTCCGATGGCTCGCCGATCACCGCTCAGGACGTCAAGTGGTCACTGGAACGCGCCGCTAAGCCCGGCAACGGTGTCTGGCAATTTCTGGTCAGCGCAATCGATAACGTGACTATCAGCGATCCCCATACCGTGGTTGTGCACCTGTCTCATCCTGATCCGGCGATCCTCAGCGCGCTGACCGTATTTAACACCGCCATCATGCCGGAGAAACTGTTTGAAGCCGAACCGGGCGCGACCGATCACGACAAGGCCGCCGCGTTCGCCGAACATCCGGTAGGATCTGGGCCGTTTATCCTCAAATCCTGGCAGCATAACTCCACCATGACCTTGGTGCGTAATCCGTATTATTGGGCAAAAGGCGCGGACGGCAAGGCCCTGCCTTATCTCGATAGCATCAAGTTTGAAATCGTGCCCGATGATGCGACGCGCATTCTCAAGCTGCAATCGGGCGAGCTGGATGGCGCCGAGTTTATCCCTTATTCCCGCGTGAAAGAGTTGCAAGGGAACCCGGCGCTCAATATGAAACTGTTCCCCTCGACTCGCGTTGAAGTCGGCAGCGTAAACGCCCGCCCAGACATTGACGGCAAGCCGAATCCGCTGGCAAATCCTAAAGTGCGTGAAGCACTGAATTACGCAACCGACAAAGACGGCATTATCCAGCTGGTCACCTTTGGTCTTGGCAAACCGATGACCTCGTTTATGTCGACCTCAACGCCGCTGAATTCGGGCACTGCGCCACTGTATCCGGTTGATGTCGCGAAAGCGCAGGCGCTGATGAAAGAGGCGGGTTATCCCAACGGTTTTACCACCAGCATGAATATTCTGGCGGGTAACGAAGATAGCCTGAGCATCGCGACCGGCTTACAGCAAATGTGGTCACAGATTGGCGTAAAACTGACTATTAATCAGATGGATAACGCCACACTCAACGCTAACTTCCGTAAGGGTAATTTCAGCACCCGTATCGGGCCATGGACTGACGATATCGCCGATCCGAACGAAATCACCTCTTATTATGCTTACTCGAAAAACATTCAGGCGCTGCACTCTGGCTGGAAAAGCGACAAGCTGGATCAGCTGTTTGAAGCCTCGCAGAAAGAGACCGATCCGGCCAAGCGCAAGGAAGAGTACAAAGAAATTCAAGACATTTATAACAGCACTGGCCCGACTATTCCGTTGTATGAAAGCTCCTACCCTGTGGCGTTGAAAAAAGACGTGCAGGGATTTGTTCAAATCCCGTTGGGGAACAATATCTTCACCTCAACTTGGCTGAAGAAGTAGCAGGTTGCTGATAAGTAATCTTCAAAATATCTACCATAGAAAATCCTGGTAACCGGAGCTGTAGCAAGGTGGCAACACCTAAATTCCTTTAAGCCTGCAATAACGGGTGCAGGAATGAATGAAGCCACAAGCTACAGCTTCAGTTACGACGATTTCATGAGGAAAATCAGTGACTGAGTTTTCTTATATTTTAAAGCGCATATTGCTGATCGTGCCTACTTTGCTGGTCATTTTGGTGGTGACCTTTACCATCGTGCGTCTGCTACCGGGCGATCCAGCAAGTGCAATGATAGGCGACCGCGCGACCGATGCCGACGTGGCACGAATCAACAAAGAGTTAGGTCTGGACCAGCCTTTGCCGGTGCAGTTTGTCTATTTTGTACGTCAGGTGGCGACCGGGAATTTGGGTAACTCCTACGCGATGCACGCGCCGGTGACCTCGGTGATTGCCGAGCGTTTGCCGGTGACTTTACTGCTGACCGGAATGGCGGCGTTGTTTGCGATAATCATGGCTATCCCGCTGGCCTTTATTTCAGCCCTGAAACGCAACAGCGCCACCGATATCACTATTCGTGGCGCGTCGCAGGTCACGCTGTCGATGCCATCGTTTTATATAGGGCTGGTTTTACTGACTATTTTTGCCGCTCAGCTGCACTGGTTTCCGGTCGGAGGTTACGGCGATAGCTTCGGGCAACGCGTTTATCACCTGTTTTTACCGGCATTGACGCTGGCCGTTAGTATCACCTCGGTGCTGATTGGCAGCCTGCGAAACTCGATTATTGCCGTGCTTGACGCCGAATACGTGACCTTTGCACGAGCCAAAGGCCTGAGCACGCGGGTCATTTTAATGCGCCACGTGCTGCGCAATTCGCTGATCCCGATGCTGAGTCTGTTTGCCCTAAATATTGGCACCACCATCGGTAGCGCGGTGATCACCGAAACGGTCTTTGCCGTGCCAGGTATCGCTCGGCTGATGGTCGACAGCATTTTCAGCCGCGATTATCCGATGATTCAGGGGCTGGTGATCGTGCTTTCTGTCCTGGTGTCACTGATTTTCCTGATCACCGACATCGTGCAGGTAATGATTGATCCGAGGAGAGCAAGATGAGTGAACTTATTGCCCAGCGCTCAATCACCCGCAAATGGCGCAAGCATCTGCCGTGGTCATCGGTTTTAGGTTGCGTCATTCTGGCTTTCAGCCTGTTGACTGCCTTTTTCCCACATCTGGTCGCCACCGCCGATCCGCTAAAGTTTGACTACCGTGCCATTCTGAAAGGTCCGAGCCTGCAACACTTTTTCGGCACCGATAACTTTGGCCGCGACATCTTTTCTCGCGTGGTTTATGCCTATCAAATCGATCTGCAAATCGCCTTTTTCACCACCCTTTTCCCTATGGTGTTTGGCACGCTGGTGGGTTTATTGGTGGGGTATTGCGGCGGGATAGCCGAAACCTTGTTCCAGCGTATCGTTGACGCGGTGGTGACATTTCCGCTGCTGGTGCTGGTTATCGCGATCGTGGCGATTCTTGGTCCGGGCCTGAACAGCATGTATATCGCCGTTGGCATTATTTACTGGGTGTTTTACGCCCGCTTGATTGCCGGTGAAGTCAGCATCCAAAAGCGCCTCGAATATGTTGCTGCCGGAAAAGTCATGGGTTATAGCCCGTTGCGCATTATTTTTCGTCACGTGCTGCCCAATGTGATCACCACGACGCTGGTGTACTGGATGACCGATATGGCGCTGGCGATCTTGCTGGGTTCCAGCCTTGGCTATCTCGGCCTTGGCGCGCAGCCACCTACCGCGGAATGGGGCGTACTGATTGCCTCCGGTAAAAACTTTATGGATACCGCCTGGTGGCTGACGATTTTCCCCGGCATCGCGATCGTGTTGACCGGATTGGGATTCAGCCTGTTTGGCGACCTGTTGTCAGACTGGTTACGCCCCGGCAATCGATAATGTTCCAGCATCAAAGACCCAACTTTAAGCCGTTAGCAAAAATGAGAGCAAACTATGCCCAGCCAAACGCGCGAACAGCACACTAATACAGAAAATTTGCTCGATGTGAGCCAGCTCAACACCCAAATTCATACCTCTCGCGGAAGCCTGCGGGCGATCCAGGACGTTAGTTTTAGCCTCAAGCCAGGCGAAATACTTGGCCTGGTCGGTGAATCAGGTTCTGGCAAGAGCGTGACTCTCCGCTCCTTGCTGCGACTAATGCCGCCGAGCGCCGAGATTTCCGGTTCGGTAAAATGGCAGGGCCGCGAGATCTCTGCCATGAAACCGGCAGAGCTACGATCAATTCGCGGCGGCCAGATCGCAATGATCTTTCAGGAGCCAATGATAGCGCTTAATCCGGTGCTCACCGTCTGGCGTCAAATTGAAGAAAGCCTGCACGCGCATACCGATTTAACTCGCAAGCAGCGTCGGCAGCGGGCTATCGAGCTGCTAGAACAGGTCGGGATCCCGGCTCCGGAAATGCGCCTCGATGACTATCCGCACCAGTTCTCAGGCGGAATGCGCCAGCGTGTAATGATCGCTATCGCATTGGCGGGTAATCCACGCCTGTTGCTGGCCGATGAACCGACTACGGCGCTGGACGTCACCATTCAGGAGCAAATCCTCAAGCTGCTGTTTAGCCTGCGCGACCAGCTCGGCATGGGCATTATTTTCGTTACCCACGATCTCGGCGTAGTGGCCCAGCTGTGTGACCGCGTGGCGGTCATGTACGCCGGACGCATCGTCGAAACTGCGCCGGTAGAGGAAATATTTAGCCGCCCCCGCCATCCTTATACTCAAGGTTTAATGGCCTCGGTTCCGCAAAGTGGCGGCGAGCGCAAACCGCTGTTATCAATTGAAGGCACTCCGCCGTCGCTGCTCAGTCTGCCGCCGGGGTGCAGCTTTAATCCGCGCTGTCGCTATAAAACCGAGGTTTGCCTGCGCGAAGTTCCTGAACTGGGATCCATTAACTCAAACCATCAGGTTGCCTGCCATCATCATGCCGATCTCGACCGGGCTTTAGCGTCTTCATCATCGCCACAACCGCTGCTGGAGGGCTTGTAATATGAGCGAGAACTTAGGCGAGAAACGGATAAAACCCGAGCTGCCGATCGTTAGCGTCGAAGAAGCCATGGTGCATTTCCCGGTCGCTCATTCGATGATGGACAAAATTCAGGGTAAGCCGCGCCAGTTTGTTCAGGCGCTAAACGGCGTGCGGCTTGAACTCATGCGCGGCGAAACGCTGGGCGTGGTTGGCGAGTCAGGCTGCGGTAAATCAACCCTCGCCCGCGCAATGGTTGGCCTGCTGCAAACCAGTGAAGGCAAAATCTATTTTAACGGCAAGGATATTTCAGACCTTAGCGGCAGAGATCGCCTTAGCTTTAACCGCCAAGTGCAGATGATTTTTCAGGACCCATACAGTTCGTTGAAT
>CAWUIY010000066.1:0-17930 GCA_963922555.1 uncultured Serratia sp.
AATGCCTGGTTTTTTTCCCTGAAAATCGTAAGGAATCAATTTTCTCATAAGAGTTATCTGATCATAAAAATGGTCTGAATGAATTATTGCATATTTTTTTGTCAAAAGGGTAAATGAAATTAAAAAAAGCAATCATTGCTAAAGAGGCTAATGTATTGATTTAAAAGATTTTAACTAATTATTGATAAATGCCTACGCTTTCCTGACGCTTCACAAGCGCATTATTTCTCAAAATTGAGAGCCAACGCAATCTATCACAGCAATTGACCCCATGTTTTGAATGTTTGCCGTCAGTTAACTTGAAAAATCGCTCAAAATGTGGTGTTATATTATAACATCTCTAGAGCTATCCATTATGACTAAGACGCTTTTTACCCTTTCTGCTTTTTCCCGCTGTGCTATTGCTTTAATTTTATTAGCAATTTTGTGGTCAGGGATTTATTGGGCCATCTCTTTACCATGATAAAAATCTCCAGTCTTGAAGTGGGCTACGAACGCCGCGCGGTGGCAATGCCTTTAAGCGGAAACATTGTTGCAGGCTCCCTGACAGCCGTGATCGGCGCGAATGGCGCTGGCAAGTCGACCTTTTTAAAAACGTTGGCAGGGCTGCAACCGCCTATCGCCGGAAGTATCGAGTTCACCGGCCCTTCGATAAAAAATAAGCGTCCTCAGCTGGCTTATTTGCCGCAGCAGGCGGAGCTGGATCGCCAGTTTCCTATTAGCGTGTTCGATTTAGTCGCGATGGGTTGCTGGCCTCAGAGCGGCCTGTTTGGTGGTATTAGTCGTGACTCCGAACGTCAGGTGCTCGAAGCGCTCGAAACCGTGGGTATGGCCGAGATGCGCCATTCTGCGGTCGGTGAGCTGTCCGGCGGACAGCTGCAACGTACGTTATTCGCCCGCTTGCTCATCCAGCAGGCACCGCTGATCATGCTTGACGAACCCTTCACCGGCATCGACAGCCAGACGACCGAGCTGCTGCTCAAAGTCATCCGCCAGTGGCACGAGCAGGGGAAAACGGTGATCGCCGTACTGCATGACATTGCGATGGTTGCCCGTCATTTCCCGCAGGTCCTGTTCCTGAGCCAGCAACAAAACATTTGGGGGACCGCCGATGAAGTGTTGTGCCATTTCCCCCATCGCGATCATGCCTGCATCCTGGCCGATGAGTTCAGCGAGCAGCGGAGAGTTATTTCATGATGTTGTTTCATCTGCTAGTCGATCCTTTCGTGCAATTCGGGTTTATGCGTCGCGCCCTGATCGCCTGCCTCGCCTTGTCCATTAGCGCCACGCCTCTGGGCGTATTCCTGTTATTACGTCGCATGAGTTTGGTTGGCGATGCGCTCAGCCACGCTGTCTTGCCCGGAGCAGCGATTGGTTATCTGATTTCTGGCATGTCGCTCGTAGCCATGGGCGTCGGCGGATTTATTGCCGGTCTGGCCGTTGCGATGCTCTCTGGCGTAGTCAGCCGCCGCACGCAGCTCAAAGAGGATGCCAGCTTTGCCGGTTTCTATCTTGGCTCTCTGGCGCTCGGCGTGACCCTTGTCTCCCTGAAAGGCTCGAGCGTTGACTTGTTGCACGTTTTATTTGGTTCAATTCTTGCGATCGATTCCCATGCCTTGCTGATGGTGGGCTCGATCAGCAGCGTTTCATTGCTGATTCTGGCCTGCATTTATCGCGCACTGGTCATTGAGTCATTTGACGCGCTGTTTTTGCGTGTCAGCGCAGGCAAGTGGCTGGCCGTGATCCAGGGTATTTTCCTGGCACTGGTCGTGGTTAACCTGGTCGCCGGTTTCCAGATCCTCGGCACCCTGATGTCGGTCGGATTAATGATGTTACCCGCCGCCAGCGCGCGCTTCTGGGGTCGTGATCTGCCACATACGCTGCTGATTGCCATGCTGATTGGCATGATTTCCAGCGTCATTGGCCTGATCTGGTCCTATTACGCTTCGTTGCCCGCCGGTCCGGCGATTGTGCTCAGCGCCAACGTGATTTTCTTTATCTCTGTTCTGTTTGGAACGCGCGGCGGCATGTTGACCGCTTCGCGACGTTAAGTTGTACCCATAAAAGAAGGTCTTATAAAGGAGTGGAAATGAAACTTTTACCTGTTGCTCTGTCAGTAGCTGCCCTGCTGTCGAGCCCGCTGGCGATGGCCAAAACGGTTAATGCCGTTGCCAGTTTCTCAATCCTCGGGGATATCGTGCAGGAAGTCGGTGGTGAACACGTCAAGGTGACCAGCCTTGTCGGCCCGAATGGCGACCCGCACAGTTTTGAACCCGCGCCGCGCGACAGTAAAACGCTGGCCTCGTCCGATCTGGTCTTTGTTAGCGGATTGGGCATGGAAGGGTGGATGGACCGCCTGATCACCGCCTCGGGCTATCACGGTAAGGTTATCGTCGCCTCTCAGGGCGTGGATTCTCGTCAGATGAAGGACGACGGAAAAATGGTTACCGATCCGCACGCCTGGAACAGCATGGCGAACGGGGTAATTTACGCGACTAACGTCATGAACGCCTTGATTGCCGCTGATCCGCAAGATGCCGATTACTACCGCCAGCACGGCGGCGCATACATTGATAGCCTGAAAAAGCTCGATGCCTGGGCAAAACAGGAGTTCAGCGGTATTCCAATGAACAAGCGTAAAGTGTTAACCAGCCATGATGCGTTTGGTTATTTCGGCAAAGAATACAATGTGACGTTCCTGGCACCGGTTGGTTTTTCTACCGAGTCCGAGGCTAGCGCCAGCGGTGTGGCTTCACTGATTACGCAGATTAAAGACGAGAAGGTGAAAACCTACTTTATCGAAAATCAGACCGATCCGCGTTTAGTGAAGCAGATTGCCGCGGCAACAGGCGCACAGCCGGGCGGTGAACTGTATCCTGAATCGCTGTCTGGTCCACAGGGTCCGGCGACGACCTATGAGAAAGCCTTTACGCATAACGTCGAATCGATTGTCGCTAGTATGAAATAACAACCCGCCTCCCCGAAAAGCCAGATGCTGACGGGGAGGTATTTAGTTTCCACTTCTTAAAGATGCAACAAAGCCCCGTTGGGCAGCAACGGGGCTTTTTTTATGGCTGGCTAAGCCTCCATCCACGCTATCATCAGCGTTTCTTTTTGCCACCCTGCACGGCTTTAAAGCGCGGGTTGCTTTTGCAAATCACATACAGACGACCTTTACGTTTAACGATACGGCAATCAGGATGGCGATTTTTTGCTGATTTCAGCGAACTCAATACCTGCATTTATCCCTCCAAAAGTCTTACTTTTTCTTACCGAGGAAGCTGCCAAAACGCTGTTGGAAGCGTGCGGTGCTGCCCTCTTTTGAGAACTCTTTCTGCTTGCCGGTGTAGTACGGATGAGAAGCAGAAGAGATATCCAGAGTCACGTAGGGGAAGGTCTTACCCTCCAGTTCAATCGTACGATCGGTTTTGATGGTAGATCCGACGCGGAAATATTCGTCAACGCTGGTGTCGTGGAAAACCACGGTGCGATAGGCAGGATGAATGTTCTCTCTCATCATTAACTCCAAAATGTAATGTTATACTATAACAATTATTATGCTCGTATTAATCATACGCTTCAAGCATGAATTTGAAATTTTTAAAACATGAGGGGAGAAGGCTGGGCGTTGAGGACAAAAAAAGGGCCGCTTTCGCGACCCTTAAATTATTGAGTAAATAGATATTATTGATGCGTCGTTTCAGCCGGACGGGCATGACCTGCTTCATCGGTCTTTTTGCCAAAGCGGCGTCGGACAACCACAAAGAACACCGGCACGAAGAAGATAGCCAGCAACGTGGCAGTAATCATCCCGCCCATTACGCCAGTACCGACGGCATTCTGCGCGCCAGAACCTGCTCCGGTACTGATAACCAGTGGCATAACGCCAAGGATAAACGCCAGCGAGGTCATCAGAATAGGGCGTAAACGCATACGCACCGCCTCCAGCGTTGCCTCAATCAGCCCTTTGCCTTCTTTATCCATCAGATCTTTGGCGAACTCGACAATCAGGATGGCGTTTTTTGCCGACAGCCCGATAGTGGTCAACAAACCGACCTGGAAGTAAACGTCGTTGCTCAGTCCACGGATCGCAGCAGCTATCAGTGCACCAATAACCCCGAGTGGCACCACTAGCATGACCGAGAACGGAATCGACCAGCTCTCATACAGCGCGGCCAGACACAGGAATACTACAATCAGCGAGATAGCGTACAGGGAAGGTGCCTGGTTACCGGACAGCCTTTCCTGATACGACATTCCGGTCCAGTCATAGCCGATTCCACTTGGCAGCTTGGCAGCCAGAGACTCCATCATGGCCATTGCTTCACCGCTACTGCGACCATCGACCGGCTGGCCGAGAATTTCCATTGACGGCAGGCCGTTATAGCGTTCAAGGCGGGGAGAACCATATTCCCACTTGGCGGTAGAGAAGGCAGAGAAGGGCACCATTTGCTCCGAACTGCCGCGAACGTACCAGTTTTGGATGTCCTGAGGCAGCATACGGAATTTTGCATCGCCCTGAACATATACCTTCTTCACGCGTCCGCGATCGATAAAGTCATTCACGTAGCTGCCGCCCAGCGAGGCGCCCAGCGTGGTGTTGATATCAGAGATAGACACGCCCAATGCCGTGGCCTTCTCCTGGTCGATTTCCAACTTATACTGTGGCGTATCTTCCAGACCGTTAGGACGCACACCCGCCAGCAGGTCTGGGTGTTGAGCCACCATGCCCAGCAGCTGGTTACGCGCCTGAGTAAGCTTGTCGTGACCCAGGTTAGCCTGGTCGATCAGTTCAAAGTCAAAGCCGGTTGCCGTACCCAGCTCGACGATGGCGGGCAGGTTAAAGGCAAAGACCATCGCATCTTTGATTTTACTGAATTGACCCATTGCACGGCCGGTGATTGCCGCGACCTTGTTTTCCGAGCCGCTGCGTTCGGACCAGTCTTTCAAGCTGACGAAGGCGATACCGGTGTTCTGACCACGTCCCGCAAAGCCGAAGCCATTAACAGTAAACACCGAGTTAACGTTGGCTTTTTCTTTGGTCAGGAAATAGTCGCTAACTTCATCCAGCACTTTCTGCGTGCGTTCCTGAGTCGCTCCGGCCGGCAGCTGCGCCATCGCCAGGAATACCCCCTGGTCCTCTTCCGGCAGGAAGGAGGTCGGCAGTTGAACAAAGATGTACGCCATGCTGACCACGATCAGTAAATAGATGATCAGATAACGGCCAGTGCTGCGCAGAATGTTGCCGACGCTGGTGGTGTAGTGGTGCGTACTCTGTTCAAACTTCTTGTTAAACCAGCCAAAGAAACCGGTCGTTTTACCATGATCGCCTTTCGGGACCGGTTTGAGCAGTGTCGCGCACAGTGCAGGGGTCAGAATCAACGCCACCAGCACCGACAGCACCATCGCCGAAACGATAGTGATCGAGAACTGGCGATAGATAACCCCGGTAGAGCCGCCAAAGAAGGCCATCGGGATAAATACCGCCGACAGCACCATGGCGATACCGACCAGTGCGCCCTGGATCTGGCTCATGGACTTCTTGGTCGCTTCTTTCGGCGGCAGGCCCTCTTCGGCCATGACACGCTCGACGTTTTCGACCACCACGATGGCGTCATCCACCAACAGGCCGATGGCTAGCACCATCCCAAACATCGTCAGGGTGTTTATCGAATAGCCGAAAGCAGCAATGATGGCAAAGGTCCCCAGCAATACAACCGGCACCGCGATGGTCGGGATAAGCGTAGCGCGGAAGTTTTGCAGGAACAGGTACATCACCAGGAAGACCAGCACGATAGCCTCGACCAGCGTTTTCACCACTTCCTGAATCGAGATTTTGACGAACGGCGTGGTGTCGTACGGGTAAACCACTTTCAGGCCGTTCGGGAAGAACGGTTGCAGCTTGGCCAGCTCGGCTTTAACCGCTGACGAGGTGTCCAGGGCGTTGGCGTTGGTTGCCAGCTTGATACCCAGCCCGGCGGCAGGCTGGCCATTATAGCGTGCGATAACGTCGTAGCTCTCACCGCCGAGTTTGATATCTGCCACGTCTTTAAGGCGGACCTGAGAGCCATCCTGATTGACTTTCAGGATGATCTGCCCGAATTCGTCAGCCGATTTCAAACGTGTCTGCGCAATAATAGAAGAGTTAAGTTGTTGACCCGGCACCGGCGGCGTTCCGCCCAGCTGACCCGCGGCCACCTGATTGTTCTGCACGGTAATGGCGCTGATAACGTCGACCGGCGTCAGCTGGTAGTTATTCAACTTATTCGGGTCCATCCAGATACGCATTGCATACTGCGCACCGAACAGCTGAACGTCACCGACGCCCGAAGTACGGCTGATCGGGTCCTGAATGTTGGAAGCGACATAGTCAGCGATATCCTGCTGAGTCATATCGCCGTCAGAAACGAAACCTGCCACCATCAGGAAGCTGCTGCTCGATTTCTGTACTTTTATCCCCTGTTGCTGCACTTCTTGCGGCAACAGCGGCATCGCCAGCTGCAGTTTATTCTGCACCTGAACCTGCGCGATATCGGCGTTAGAGCCTGAGGCAAAGGTCAGGGTGATCTGAACCGCGCCTGAAGAGTCACTGGTAGAAGACATATACATCAGGTTATCGATACCGTTCATGTTCTGTTCGATAACCTGGGTAACGGTGTCTTGCACCGTTTGCGCATCGGCACCTGGATAAGTCGCCGTTAGTTCGATGGCCGGTGGCGCAACGGTGGGATATTGTGCAATAGGTAATTTGAGGATCGAAAGACCCCCCGCCAACATAATGATGATGGCAATTACCCATGCAAATATAGGGCGTTCGATAAAGAAATTAGCCATATATTGCCGGTTCCTTTTAAGACTTCGTGGCGTCTGCCGCTGGCGCGTTCTGGTCAGCTTCTTGAGCTGTTACCTGAACGCCGGGTTTCACTTTTTGCAGGCCGGTAACAATCACTTTGTCGCCCGGCTTGAGACCCTCTGTCACGACCCATTTATCGCCAATGGCTTGCTGGGTTGTCACAGTACGAAGTTCCACTTTATTGTCTGCTCCCACGACCATTGCAGTCGCATCACCACGAGGATTGCGGGTGATCCCCTGCTGAGGAACCAGCAGAGCATTGTTGTTCACCCCTTCATCGAGACGGGCACGGACAAACATGCCAGGCAGTAGAGAATTTTGTGGATTAGGGAACACGGCACGCAATGTTATCGAGCCGGTGGTTTCATCAACGGTCACGTCGGAGAACTCAAGCGTGCCCTGCTGTTGATACTGTTTGCCGTTATCGAGGATCAGCGTGACCTTGGCCTTGCCGCCTTCCTGTTTCAGCGAACCGTCTGCCAGTTCTTCCTTCAGACGCAGGAAATCATTGCTGGATTGGGTCACGTCAACGTAGATAGGATCAAGCTGTTGCACGGTGGCCAGTGCATCAGTCTGGCTGCTGGTCACCAGCGCACCTTCGGTAACGGATGATTTGCCGATCCGGCCGCTGATAGGCGAGATAACCTTGGTGTAAGCGAGATTAATGCGAGCAGTTTCAACCTCAGCCTTGGCCGCAACCACCGAGGCATCAGCCTGCAGCGCGGTTGAGGTTGCCGTGTCATAATCTTGTTTACTGATGTAATTCGTGCCGAGAAGCGGCTTGTAACGACTTACCGTTACGCGAGCGATCTGCGCACTGGCCTGTGCCTTGGCCAGATCGCCTTTGGCGCTGTCATAGCTTGCCTGGTAGGTCGCCGGATCGATCTGGTAAAGCGAGGTACCCGCCTGCACTTCACTGCCTTCCACAAAATTACGTTTCAGGATGATCCCGCTAACCTGAGGGCGAACCTCGGCGATGCGGTAGGCTGACGTGCGTCCAGGCAGCTCTGTTGTAACATTCAACGGTGCGGCTTTTAATGTGACGACGCCCACTTCAGGAGCTTTGGCGGCTCCCTGATCGGTTTGTTTATCGTTACATCCTGTAAGAGCTAATCCACCGGTTAGCATCAGAACGACCGCCAGAGGCGCTAGCCCTCTGTTTTTGTTCATAAATAAACCTCAAGTGTCCGATTTTTAAATTGTAATCATTGGATGCCAATCATTACATTCCATTGCTATTTTTTAGTATATGCGTTCTATGTTACATACTTTCATGAATCGATGTAAATCAAACTCCCCGCGAAGTCTGACTTTCCAATGTGCGTATTGCATGAATTTTTTGAGAATTTACTGCGTCACGATGACTGTTGCTAACTGACGCTTTCAGAAGGAAATCATATTTCACAATTGTGAATTTGTTGGGGAGATGAGATCCCTTCATAAGGCGCGTAAGGCACTGTATATGGAAGGTTATGGTGACGACCTCCACAATCAGGCAAGTCATTTATGGATACTTATATCGAGATGTGGCGGATATGTCCAAGCTTGATTAAAAGTAATTAGTTATGTCTCATCTAAACATGTCCGGCAAGGTAAACTTTTACAAGTTTGACTGACGCGAGGCACTATCCCCTCATTCGCAGTGTGCAACGGGCGTGCTAAGATTATTCATCTCAGATTGAATTAAGTTGACTATGTTTAGCCGATACGCTGACTTGCGTTATTTTCGTTCCAGCCCAACGCGTTTATCCCTTTCAGGACTGACAAATTTCCTGCTGATGGTATTGGTATTTTTTGCCGCAATGCTGATGGTCCCACACGCCTCGGCCGCAGGGAATGTCGACATTCCCGCGCGCAGTGACGTGCAAAATCAGCTTGATGCTCTGGGCAGGCAAAAAACGCTGACGCCGGTTGAAAAACTCACCCAGCAGGATCTCTATCACACGATGGAGTTACTGGACGCGCTTGATAAAGTCCGCCAGCAGCAGAGTCAGCTTAAGCAGCAGTTAGCCGAAGCACCGAACAAGCTACGCCAGGCAACTGATGGTCTGGTTAAATTGCAAAATCAGACCTCCGATGCTTCTACAAAAACCACGCTGTTGGCAATGCCGCTGCGCGAGCTTGAGAATGAGCTGGGCGACACTCTCAATGATTTGCAGTCATCGCAAAACGATCTCTCGACGTTTAACACCCAGCTTATTTCATTGCAGACCCAGCCTGAGAGGGCGCAGGGTGCCATGTACAGCTATTCGCAAAGCCTGGAGCAGGTGCGCAATCAGTTAAACGGCATGGGGCCTAATCAGCAGGATTTGCGCCCAACACAGCAGGCAATGTTGGTGACCGAGCAGACTTTGCTCAATGAAGAAGTCGATTTCCAGCGCAGCAGCCTGGAAGCCAACACTACCTTGCAGGACCTGTATCAAAAACAACGCGACTATATTAATGCCCATATTGCGCAGCTGGAAGCCTATACCCAGACCTTGCAGGAAGTGATCAACGGCAAACGGTTGACGCTTTCCGAACGTACCGCCAAAGAGGCGCAAACGCCGGATAGCACCACCGATTTGCAAAAAGATCCGCTGGTCAGCCAAGAGCTGGGCATTAACCGCGTTCTCAGCCAGCGTTTGATTGCTGCGACGGAAGAAGGCAACAAGCTGCTTCAACAAAATATCACCATTAAAAACTGGCTCGATCGCTCTTCACAGTCCGAACATGACCTGAGCGAAGAGATAAGCGTGCTGAAAGGCAGTTTGCTGCTGTCGAGAATTCTTTACCAGCAGCAGCAAAATACCCAGCCGACGGCCAATCTGATGACGGACACCCAGACGCAAATCGCCGATCTGCGCCTCGAACAGTTCAATCTGAACGAGCAGCGCGACGAGCTTTTCCAGGGTGACGACTACATTCAGAATCTGGTGAAAAACAGCAAGGAAACGATTAACGACGATATTAGCGATGCTCTGGAACAAATCGTTGATATCCGACGTGATTTGCTGGATCAGCTTAATAAACAGCTGGGTAACGAGCTGGCGTTGGCCATTAATCTGCAAATCAACCAACAACAGTTGTTAAGCGTTAACCAAACCTTGAACGATACCCTAACCCAGCAGATCTTTTGGGTGAGCAGTAACAAACCTATGGACTGGCAGTTCCTGAAATCGCTGCCTGAAGACGTCAAATCGCAAATCAGCGGTCTGAGCCTGAAAGTCACCTGGATCGATTTACGTGAAGGGCTGGTGCGTTCGATACCGGTTACCCTGCCCACGGTGGTGGTGATTCTGATCCTGTTGTGGCGAAGAAAATCGATCAAAAATCGCATTGAAAAGCTCAGTAGCGATGTCGGCCAGCTGAAGCGCGATTCACAACTGCATACTCCACAGGCCCTGTTACTGCTGGTGTTGCGCGTTGCGCCAGGCATGTTACTGACGCTGGCAATCGGCTACTGGTTCTCTCTCTGCGATATCAGCATCAATAGTTTTCTCTGGACCCTGGCGCAGCGTATTGCTGTCTTCCAGCTGGTAATGGGATTCTGCTATCGATTGCTGGCACCGCGCGGCGTCAGCGAGCGCCATTTCAATATGGAAGCCTCAACCTGCGCGCACTATCGCCGTTCTATTCTGCGCCTGTCGCTGACTATGCTGCCTCTTATCTTCTGGACCGTGCGAGGAGAGAAAGTCCCGCTGGGTTTGGTGGATGACACTATCGGCCAGGTCGTTATCCTGCTGACACTAGCCACATTGTCGGTGCTGCTGTTCCCGATGTTCCGTGACGGCTGGCGTGAAAAAAATGCGCATAGCTTCCATTTGGTGATTGTCACGGCGATCGCTCTTGCGCCGGTATTCCTGATGGGGCTGATGTTTGCCGGCTATTTCTATACCACGCTGCGTCTGGCCAGTCGCTGGCTCGAAAGCCTTTACTTATTGATTATCTGGAATATTACCGGGCGTATTGCATTGCGTGGGTTGAGCGTGGCGGCAAGGCGTCTGGCCTATCGCCGTGCTCTGGCGCGCCGTCAGGTCTTGAATTCCAAAGAAGGAGCCGACGGCACTGAGCAGGTCGAAGAAACGCCGATGGGGCTGGATCAGATTAACCAGCAGACCCTGCGATTAATTACCATGGCGCTGTTTATCGTCTTTGCCGTGGTGCTGTACCTGATTTGGTCAGACTTGCTGACGGTAATTTCCTATCTCGACAGCATTACCATGTGGCACTCGTCTGCGACCGTTGCCGGCAAAGCCGTGGTACAGACGGTGACTCTGGGCAGCGTGTTGCTGGCTTTTGGCGCGGTGATTATTGCCTACGTGCTCACCCGCAACTTGCCCGGTTTACTGGAGGTGCTGGTGCTATCCAGGCTCCAGCTAAGGCAGGGCACGTCTTACGCCATCACCACTATCATGACCTACACCATCACCGTCATTGGTGCAGTGACCGCGCTGGGTTCTCTGGGCGTATCCTGGGACAAGCTTCAGTGGCTGGTGGCCGCGCTGTCGGTGGGACTGGGCTTTGGTTTGCAGGAGATTTTCGCCAACTTCGTATCGGGTCTGATTATCCTGTTCGAACGCCCGATTCGTATCGGCGATACCGTCACGATCGGCAGTTATTCCGGTTCGGTGAGCAAGATTCGTATCCGTGCGACAACCATTACCGACTTTGACCGTAAAGAGGTCATCATTCCCAACAAGGCGTTTGTGACCGAACGACTGATTAACTGGTCGCTGTCGGATACGGTAACTCGCGTGGTGATCAAAGTGGGAGTCGCCTATGGCTCTGATTTAGATAAGGTAAAAGAGATTTTACTGCAAGCGGCAAGCGAAAGTTCGCGGGTGATGGGCGATCCGGCACCGACCGTGTACTTCCTGAATTTTGGTGCCAGCACGCTGGACCATGAGCTGCGGGTATACGTTCGTGAGTTGGGCGATCGCAACGTGACGGTAGATGAGCTGAACCGTAAAATTGACCAGCTGTGTACAGATAACGATATCAATATTGCTTTCAATCAGTTGGAGGTATATCTGCACAGCAAGGATGGCAATGAAATTCAGGAAATCAATCGGCCTCTTACCCCGCCGGGAGAGACCAAATTGGTCTGACGGGTCGGTGAACGATTAAACCCGATTCATATAAACCTCGTCTGCTCGTCGTTAATATAAATAAAACGGGCAGGCGAGATTATCGATAGCTGATTGACAAGCTGCCGACCGGATTTTTGAGCTTTTCCTGATAATCCTTTTTCACAATCTCCAATGCCGCCAGAGCTACGTCGGGAGCAATTTCATTACATTCCAGCAGATAGATGAGATCTACGGCCAGCTGCAGTTCGGGAGGGGCGTTTTCTATGGACATAAGCATTCCAGTAAACTTGGCGTGATTGAAAAAGGTTTATATAAGCCAACCGCTGCGTGATTAACGTTTCGCATCCATTAGCCTGTGATTAAGAAATCTAGTATAGAGTTTTTGAATCAACAAACGACGGTATTTTTCAAATTTTGTGATAAGAGCGTCAAAAACCGCGCTCCTGACGCTCGATACTGCGTTCGATTTTGATCAGTGCCTGGCGGCAACGCATCAGACGTCCTTCCAGGGCGGCCAATTCTTTCTGAATATGTTGCTGCTCTTTAAAGGTTTCCACGCGACCCAGCTTGCTTTCTCGGTCCTGAATCATGGCAATTAACCGGCGTTCATACTGCTGATGCTCGACCAGCTTGCTGTAGTAGTCGCTGCTTTTGGCTTCTGTTTGCTTATCTGCCTGGCGCAGCGTTTGGGTCGCGATTTCGCGCTGCAGGGCGGTTATCTGCGAGACCAGACGCTCGGCAACGTAGGCGACCTGCGCGCTGCGATTCTCGGTGACCACCTGCCGCAGCTGGGCGAAATTGGTCCGCACCTCGGCCAGATATTCGCGCAGGCGCGTGCCCTTGGTCGCAAATAGCGTGACGTCAAAGCGCGCCTGCTGGGCTGTGGCGTGGGCGATAGGCTCGATTTCACGCGCCAGACTTTCAATTTGCTGCTCCAGCGACTGCATTAGGCTTTGCGTACTCACCGAATTTCTCCACACCGATTATTTCCGCCGATTATGCGGCAAACGTGGGGTGAAATCATGCTTTACGCGCAGTTAATCGTAATCTGGCAGTTCGCAGTGGTTGACCTGAAGCAATAAAACAGGCGATCATGTCCGGCTGTGGGTTGCTTTTTAAAGTGGCTTTGCATAGATTTGGGCGGCTCGACCTCGCGTCGTCCCCAACTTATTTTCTTGAACAGCTCGCCAGACTCGTTTGCCGTTGTCCTTTGCTACGCCGATTTATTCGGGGAAGGACGCATGGTTCAAACCGCTATGGCGCTGTTCGGGTATGAATCGACTTTATTATGAGCGCTACCGTTATGACCGCTACTGCACAGCAGCTTGAGTTTATTAAAGACAGTATCAAGACCATTCCCGACTATCCTAAGCCGGGCATACTGTTCCGTGACGTAACAAGTTTGCTAGAAATTCCAGAAGCTTATCAGGCTACTATTGATCTTCTGGCAGAGCGTTACCGCAATACCGGTGTGACCAAAGTGGTTGGCACCGAAGCCCGCGGATTCCTGTTTGGTGCCCCTGTCGCGCTGGCGTTGGGCGTAGGTTTTGTTCCTGTGCGCAAGCCGGGCAAACTGCCGCGTGAAACCATCGTTGAAGAATACGCACTGGAGTACGGCACCGATAAGCTGGAAATTCACACCGATGCCATCAAGGCGGGCGATAAAGTGCTGGTTATCGATGACCTGCTGGCAACCGGCGGCACCATCGAAGCCACCGCAAAACTGATACGCCGCCTCGGCGGTGAAGTCTCCAACGCGGCCTTCATCATCAATCTGCCAGAGCTGGGCGGCGAAAAACGCCTAAACGGTCTTGGGATCGACTGTTACTGCCTCGTTGATTTCGCCGGTCACTAATATCCTTCGTCCTTCAAGTTACAGGGGTGTTGGCTGCCTTTGCTTACCCCGGTCACTGACCCATGTCAGCTCCCGGGGATGCGCGCCGTTGCCGCCTACCTGTAACTTGAATGACTTCGGATATACTTTCGAGTTACAGCGGTGTTGGCTGCCTTTGCTTACCCCGGTCACTGACCCGTGTCGGCTCCCGGGGATGCGCGCCGTTGCCGCCTACCTGCAACTCGAAGGTCTTCGGATTGACTCGTTTATTCTAGCCCTCGCTCGTGCGGGCGGGGCTGTGATAACATAACGCTACAGACCCCTCGACTTCTCCGGTATTAATGAGCTATCAGGTTCTTGCCCGTAAGTGGCGCCCCCAAACTTTCACTGACGTAGTTGGTCAGGAACATGTGCTGACGGCACTGGCTAATGGCCTGTCGCTGGGGCGGATCCATCACGCCTATCTATTCTCTGGCACCCGCGGCGTGGGTAAAACCTCTATCGCTCGCCTGTTGGCGAAAGGCCTTAACTGTGAAACCGGCATTACCTCCACGCCTTGCGGCGTTTGTGATAACTGTCGTGAGATTGAGCAGGGCCGTTTCGTCGATCTGATAGAAATCGACGCCGCCTCGCGTACCAAAGTCGAAGACACTCGCGAGCTGCTCGACAACGTGCAGTACGCGCCGGCGCGTGGCCGTTTTAAAGTTTATCTGATTGATGAAGTGCACATGCTCTCGCGCCACAGCTTCAACGCGCTGTTGAAAACGCTTGAAGAGCCGCCTTCGCACGTTAAATTTCTGCTGGCGACGACCGATCCGCAAAAGCTGCCGGTGACCATTCTGTCGCGCTGCCTGCAATTCCATCTCAAGGCGCTGGACGTCGAACAGATCCGCAATCAGCTAGATAAAGTCTTGCACGCTGAACAAATCACCAGCGAAGCCCGCGCTCTGCAATTGCTGGCCCGCGCTGCCGATGGCAGTATGCGTGATGCGCTCAGTCTGACCGATCAGGCGATCGCCATGGGGCAAGGGCAGGTGACCACCGAGACGGTATCCCTGATGCTCGGTACGCTTGACGACGAGCAGCCGCTGGCGATCCTTGAAGCACTGGTCAGTGCCGATGGTGCGAAAGTGATGGAGCAGGTCGAGCATGCCGCCTCGCGCGGTGTCGACTGGGAGACCCTGCTAGTAGAAACGCTGGCGCTGCTGCATCGCATTGCCATGGTTCAACTGTTGCCATCAGTGCTAGACAATCATTATGCCGCGATTGAACAGCGTCTGCGCGAGCTGGCGCGAGTCATTCCGCCAACCGATGTCCAGCTTTACTATCAAACGCTGCTCATTGGCCGTAAAGAACTGCCGTTTGCACCTGACAAGCGGATGGGCGTCGAAATGACCCTGCTGCGCGCGTTAGCGTTTCATCCGAAAGTGTTTATTGCCGAGCCGGAAGTCAATGCGCCTCGCGTAGCCGCCGTACAGCCTCAATCGATGCCGCAGCCGCAGCAAAATAATGCGCCACAACAGCCGCAGCCCGCGCCGACTCGTCAGGCTGCGCCGCAGTCCGAAACGGCAATACCGGACTCCACCGCGCAGCTGTTACAGGCGCGAACACAGCTACATCGACAGCAGGGAAGCACTTCCCCAAAAAAAGCTGAGCCGGCCGCGCCAGGAAAAGCGCAGCCGGCAAATTCGGTGCTGGAGCGACTGGCTTCAGTCACCGAGCGTTCGTTAGAGCGCACGGGCGCGACTGCCCAGAAGAAAGCACCCGCTGCGCCGACCAAGCCAGAGGCCTACCGCTGGAAAACCGTCAATGAGCCGGAGGCTGCTCCAGAACCTGTCGCGACCCCCAAGGCTCTGCGTGCCGCTCTGGAGCATGAGAAATCGCCAGAACTGGCTTCGCGTCTGGCAGAAGAGGCGATCGAACGAGATGAGTGGGCTGCCATCATCCAGCAGCTGACTATTCCGAAACTGGTACAGCAATTAGCGCTTAACGCTTTCCTTGAACGCCCGGATTCGGCTACCCTCTGTCTGCATTTGCGGTCGACACAGCGTCATCTAAACTCGCCAACGGCACAGAAAACGCTGGCAGACGCTCTGGCGGCCCTTTATCAGCAAGACATTACGTTGAGCGTGATCGAAGACGACAGTCCTGAGACCCGCACCCCGCTAGAGTGGCGGCAGGCAATTTACGAAGAAAAACTGGCGCAGGCGCGTCAGTCGATTATCGCGGATAATAATATCCAGACTTTGCGTCGATTCTTTGACGCCGAGCTGGACGAAGAAAGTATTCGCCCCATTTAACCGCCGCAGTAGGAGCATGGTGCACATACGCGGCCCGACGCAAAGAGAGAAGATTATGTTTGGAAAAGGCGGCATTGGTAACCTGATGAAACAGGCCCAGCAAATGCAGGAAAAAATGCAGCAGGCACAGGCGGAAATCGCAGCCATCGAAGTTACCGGCGAATCTGGTGCAGGTCTGGTTAAAATCACCATCAACGGCGCGCACAACGTTCGTCGCGTTGAGATCGATCAAAGCCTGTTTGAAGATGACAAAGACATGCTGGAAGATCTGGTTGCTGCAGCTTTCAACGATGCTGCTCGTCGCATTGATGAAACTCAGAAAGAAAAAATGGCAGCAGTTTCTGGCGGCATGCAGTTGCCACCGGGCTTTAAGATGCCATTCTGATGCAAACCAGCCCACTCCTTGAATCATTAATGGAGGCGTTGCGCTGCCTGCCGGGTGTAGGCCCGAAGTCGGCGCAGCGTATGGCTTTCCAGCTGCTGCAGCGCGATCGCAGCGGCGGAATGCGGCTGGCGCAGTCCCTGACTCGGGCGATGTCTGAAATTGGCCATTGTGCCGATTGCCGGACCTTTACCGAGCAGGAAATCTGCACCATTTGCGCCAATCCACGTCGCAAAGAAAATGGTCAGATTTGTGTGGTTGAAAGCCCGGCGGATATCCATGCCATCGAGCAAACCGGTCAGTTCTCCGGGCGCTATTTCGTGCTGATGGGGCATTTGTCCCCGTTAGACGGCATTGGTCCCGATGACATTGGTTTGGGCAGGCTGGAAGAGCGTCTTGAAAGTGAAAGCATTCAGGAAGTGATCCTCGCGACCAACCCAACGGTTGAGGGGGACGCGACAGCGAACTATATCGCTGAGATGTGCGGTCAGTACGGCGTTGTCGCCAGCCGAATCGCTCATGGCGTGCCGGTGGGTGGAGAGCTGGAAATGGTCGATGGAACCACCCTGGCTCATTCTCTGGCTGGTCGCCATACCTTCAAGTATTGATCCCGCGTCGTATTTGAAGCTTTAGCGGCGTTGGCTGCGTGAGTTCTCCCCGGTCACTGATTTTACTCAGCTCCCGGGGATGAACCCTCTGGCTAGCTTGCTTGCTATAGCGTCAACAATATAGACAGATTTTTGAAACGTTTGATTGTATTTCAATTCATTAGGCGAGGTGTTTGAAAAGCTTATAAAGGACTTAAACTCTCTGGACAGGCTGCCTGTAACCTACCTCATTCATTTCAAAGCTTTTAATCACTCCTCAAGTTCGCTTCTTAAATAATCAATTAACGCTCATTTTTACATTTCCTCTGCGCCTCCTCTTGAATAATCCCCTTGGGTACCCCATTTCATTCTCAGTCTGTTTTGAACACAGTAATGTTTTAACCACTCAAACGGTTTGATTGAGGTATTTGATGAGTATGAAAGGACAAGAGACCCGCGGATTTCAGTCGGAAGTAAAACAGCTTCTCCACCTGATGATCCACTCGCTATATTCGAATAAAGAAATCTTCCTGCGTGAGCTGATCTCCAATGCCTCGGATGCGGCGGATAAACTGCGTTTCTGCGCGCTGTCAAAACCTGATCTGTACGAAGGCGATGCCGATCTTCATGTCCGTCTGTCGTTCGACAAAGAAAAACGTACCCTGACGCTGAGCGACAACGGTATTGGTATGACTCGCGACGAGGTGATTGATAACCTCGGGACGATCGCCAAGTCCGGTACCAAAGCGTTCCTGCAGTCTGTAGGCTCCGAGCAGGCAAAAGACAGCCAGCTGATTGGTCAGTTCGGCGTGGGCTTCTATTCTGCGTTTATCGTGGCCGATAAAGTGACCGTGCGCACCCGTGCAGCAGGCGTCAGCGCTGCTGAGGGCGTGTTCTGGGAA
>CAWUIY010000067.1:0-17871 GCA_963922555.1 uncultured Serratia sp.
ATCACACGTCAATCAGACAGAAGTCCATCTGGTTGGCGCTTATCCAGTAACGCCTATCAATATTGCAATTGAATTGCCTGATTTCGATCCTAGCGTTTATAACGACGCGATCCGCGGTCAGCATTTGATTGCGATGAAGGCGTTACGGCAAAAATTCCAGTTGGACGAAAAATATACCCACGTCGAGAAAGGGCTTCCTGAAGAGGTTATCCCTGATCTTGCCGAGCATTTGCAGGCAGGTGTCGTGGTTTTGGGTGCGATTGGACGTACCGGGCTTTCGGCGGCGTTCCTTGGCAACACCACTGAACAGGTTATTGATCATCTAAAATGTGACTTGTTGGCAATTAAACCTGATGATTTCGTCTGCCCGATTACTCTGGAAGAAAGCGCGGAAAATATCAAAGCAGCTGGCACGGAATAGCCAGATATAAAAGTGAAGGATTTGCCCATTAAAAAAGCCAGTCGTGATGACTGGCTTTTTATTTCACTGGAAACTACGTGGCTATTACAGCGCGCGCAGGATCCCTTCTACGCTTTCTTTGGCATCGCCAAACAACATGTGCGTATTTTCCTTAAAGAACAGCGGGTTCTGAACGCCAGCGTAGCCGGTGCTCATTGAACGCTTAAACACGATCACATTTTGCGCTTTCCATACTTCCAACACCGGCATACCGGCGATTGGGCTGCGCGGATCTTCCTGTGCCGCCGGGTTGACGGTGTCATTAGCGCCGATCACCAGCACCACGTCTGTGTCGCTGAAATCGTCGTTAATCTCGTCCATTTCCAGCACGATATCGTAAGGCACTTTGGCCTCGGCCAATAGCACGTTCATATGACCTGGCAGACGACCGGCAACCGGGTGGATACCAAAGCGAACCTTGATGCCCTTGGCGCGCAGTCGAGCGGTAATATCCTGAACCGGATACTGCGCCTGCGCTACCGCCATGCCGTAGCCTGGGGTGATAATCACCGAGCTGGCGCTTTTCAACATTTCTGCCACGTCTTCGGCACTGGCTTCGCGGTACTCACCCATTTCCTGATCGTCGCCAGTGGAAGAGCTATCGGTACCGAAACCACCTGCAATCACGCTGATAAATGAGCGGTTCATCGCCTTACACATGATGTAAGACAGGATGGCACCCGACGAACCTACCAGCGCACCGGTGACGATCAGCAGGTCGTTGCTCAGCATAAAGCCTGCTGCCGCCGCCGCCCAACCCGAGTAAGAGTTCAGCATCGATACGACTACTGGCATGTCCGCGCCACCGATAGATGACACCAGATGCCAGCCAAAGGCCAGAGCAATCACGGTCATGATCAGCAACGCGAAGACCTGAGTTCCTACACTTTCAGTGCGAACAAAGATGATCAGCAGCATGAAGGAAACGACCAGCGCTGCCAGATTCAGCTTGTGGCGGTGCGGCAGTGCCAGCGGCTTGGAAGAGAAAATTCCACGCAGCTTGCCGAAAGCAACAATAGAACCGGTAAAGGTCACTGCGCCGATGAAGATGCCAAGGAACACTTCCACCAGGTGGATGTTTTCCATCACCCCTTCCATCGGCACTGCGCCGCGGTCGAGGTAGCTGTTGAAACCAACCAGAACCGCCGCCAGACCAACAAAGCTGTGCAAGATAGCAACCAGCTCAGGCATTTGGGTCATTTCAACTTTACGCGCCAGATAAACGCCGATCGCGCCGCCGATCACCATTGCCAGGATAATCCAGCCAGTGTGACCTGATTCAGGGCCAAGGATGGTAACGATCAACGCGATCGCCATCCCGGTCATGCCAAAGATGTTCCCCTGCTTGGACGTCTCGTGTTTCGACAGTCCTGCAAGGCTGAAAATAAACAGAATAGCGGCAACAATGTATGCAGCTGTAACTAAACCCCCAGACATATGCTACCCCTTAATTCTTACGAAACATTTTCAGCATGCGCTGAGTGACGGTAAATCCGCCAAAGATATTGATACTGGCAATCAGTACCGCGACGAAGGACAAGAAGCTGACCCATCCGCCGTGACCGATTTGCAGCAAAGCACCCACGACAATAATGCCCGAAATCGCATTGGTTACCGCCATCAATGGGGTATGCAACGCGTGGCTGACGTTCCAGACCACGTAGTAACCCACCACGCAGGAAAGTGCGAAAACGGTAAAGTGTGACAGGAACTCTTTCGGCGCGACGTCAGCCAGCCAACCAAACAGCACCACGGCAATTGCCATAATGATGTACTTGGTCCACGGCGACGAAGGTTTGGCTTCGGCCTTGGCAACCGGTGCTTCGACCTTGGCCTGCGGCTGAGCGGAAACCTGGATTGGCGGAGCTGGCCAAGTGACTTCACCGGTTTTAACAACGGTAACGCCACGAACCACGGTATCTTCGAAATCGATAACGATTTCACCGTTTTTCTCTTTGCACAGCAATTTCAGCAGGTTAACCAGGTTGGTTCCGTAAAGCTGAGAAGACTGAGTTGGCAAACGGCTCGGCAAATCGGTATAACCAATGATTTTCACACCGTTTGGCGTCACAGTAATGGTGTCTGCAACGGTCAGTTCACAGTTACCGCCAGTCTGCGCGGCCAGGTCAACAATCACGCTACCTGGTTTCATTGACTCAACCATTTCACGAGTGATCAGCTTCGGTGCTGGACGACCCGGGATCAGCGCGGTGGTGACAATGATGTCAACTTCTTCAGCCTGCGCGGCGAATAACGCCATTTCAGCTTTAATAAAAGCTTCTGACATGACTTTGGCATAGCCGTCGCCATTGCCTGCTTCTTCTTCAAAGTCCAGCTCGAGGAATTCGGCCCCCATACTCTGGACTTGTTCTTTTACTTCAGGACGAGTGTCAAAAGCGCGAACGATCGCACCGAGGCTTCCGGCTGCACCGATCGCGGCCAAACCTGCAACACCTGCACCGATAATCATCACTTTTGCCGGAGGCACTTTACCCGCTGCGGTGATTTGTCCGGTAAAGAAGCGACCAAATTCGTGAGCGGCTTCGACGATCGCGCGATAACCGGCGATGTTAGCCATTGAGCTCAGGGCGTCCATTGACTGTGCACGAGAAATACGCGGCACGGAGTCCATTGCCAGGGCGGTCACGTTACGCGCAGCCAGCTTTTGGATCAGCTCAGGATTTTGGGCAGGCCAGATAAAGCTGACCAGAGTAGATCCTGCCTGTAATTTATCGATTTCGTCATCAAGAGGTGCATTGACCTTCATCACGATATCGGAATGCCAAACGGCATCGCCCGCTTCAACCGTTGCGCCGGCTGCTTCAAAAGCAGCATCGTCAAAACTAGCCAGCTTACCTGCGCCCTGTTCAATGGCGACTGTAAAGCCGAGTTTCAGCAGTTGTTCCACCGTTTTCGGTGTTGCTGCAACGCGGGCTTCATTGGTCAACCGTTCTCTTGGTATACCAATACGCATAATTATTCCCTTCACCCTTTTATTTGATAATGCTTGTCATCGATATTGATACAAAATTAAAAGACCTGCTGGTTTGTTTCGCCAAAATGTTGGCGGATATTTCAGGCCGGCTATAACCTACTGAATATCTGATTAATAAGCTATACACAATGCGTAGTAATGAGGGTTAAATCACCTAAAAACGCCATAAGCCACAATCCCTCTGCCAACGGGCTAAATAACGTATTTAATTCACTTCAAAATGCCAATAAAACCAGATCATTCACTCTATTTTTAGTGAACAAAACCGCAGCAGACGAGATAAAAAGTGAGTAAAATGTAAAATATTAACAATTATTTCACTTACTTATTGAGCGGCTCTACTTATACAAGTTATTTAATGAAAATAGAGTGACGAAAACACGGATTATGCTGCGAAATTATTTAAAAAATTACTCAAGCGCTCGCCATTATTACATGTAATAATCGGGAGCTAATCTGTTACACATCAATAATTCAGCATGTTTCAACATTACTGCGCAAGGTGAAAGGATTTTTTATGAAGCAGACGAAAACGATCATCGCATCGGCCGTTGTTTTATTAATCTCGCAACTCTCTGTTTTGTCTGCAGCCAAGGCAGCAGAAGAAATCAGTCCCGAGAAAGCAGCTGCCCTGAAACCCTTTGATCGCATTGCATTTACCGGTCATTTTAACAATCTGGGTGATGCCTCTGATGAAGCATCAAGACGTGCTGATAAAGAAGGCGCGGCATACTTCTATATTCTTGACACCAATAGCGTTAGCGAGAGCGGCAACTGGCGCGTAGTCGCTGACCTCTATCGTAAAGATGCCCCTAAAGCGAGCCCAAAACCGGCTTTAAACAGCGTTAATGGCGTCAGTGGCATTAAACAGTTGCCAAAGGAAGTTGCCTACCAGCTCGAACCTTTCGATACTGTCACCGTCAGCGGTCTGTTCCACAGCCAGCCTGACGTGCTTGAGGCAATTGGCGAAGCGGCAAAAGCTAAAGGCGCTTATTCGTTCTTTATTGTTCGTCAGATTGATGCAAACAACGGCGGCAATCAGTACGTTACCGCTTTCATTTATAAGAAAGATGCGCCCAAGCGTGTCACCCAAAGCCCGGATGCGATTCCTTATAACTCTGATGCAGGCCGTGCCGCGTTGGCAGCCGGTGGTGCAGAGGCGAAAAAAGTTGAAATCCCTGGCGTCGCCTCTTCTGGCAGTCCAAGCCGTGATGTCGGCCTGTTCTTCCAGACTCAGTCTTCGACCGGTAAACGTTACTCAGTAACGACGCCAAGCGGCAATAAAATTGAAGAAGTGAACGATGTCACGGCCGCGCAAATGACGCCGTTCAAAACCGTCACTTTCACCGGCCACTTTAACAGCATTACTGACGTTTCTCAGGAAGTCGCCAAACGTGCCGATGCTGAAGGTGCCAAGTTCTACCACGTTACTCGCCAGTGGCAGAACCAGAGCGGGGGTAATTTAACCGTGACGGCAGATTTGTTTAAGTAACCGTAAAGTATTAAAGAAGGGCTACAGCCAAAGAGCAGGTTGTCTTTGGTTGTAGTCACGGGTAATCGAAGCTTTTTAGAAAGATATGAAAAAGAAAAGCCAGTTGATTGGCTATTTAATGCTTTGGAGTTTCTAAAAGTATTTGCACAGCCAGATGCTCATCATTTTGCGATAATGCTAACGGGTGTTTGCATTCCTGATGAATTGCGGCCAGTTGCTCTTCGGTTAATCCATAAGGAAGATGAATATCTACGCTGTAAATATTTTGCTGCTGTGCCAGCTCAATCAACCGGACGATATTAATCTCGTCACTAACCTGGGTAGATACAACCTGTAAAGCCAGCGCGTTAAGCTTGTCCTGATTAGACTTTTCGTGAGTAGTGCGGGATCTCAGCACCATGCCGAAAAAAGGTAACACGCCGTAGATGGCATCGAGAAAACTCCATTGCTTCTTGCACGATGCGGACAGGTATTCCATGTAATTAAAGGACGCTGTCTCACTGCGCACATCGGGTACCAGGCGACTATCAGCCATCTCCATTCCTCTCGGGGCCAGTGCTAACCAATCTAACGTGAGTTAGAAAAGACCTTACTATTTTGAAGATAATGTTTTGAAACGATAAACACAATCATCTATATAATGGCATAGCTTTATATAATGACATAGTTTATTGCTACTTTGCCAGTGAGTTAAGGGGTTTTCCGCTTTTACCCATGGGCAAAACCTGCGTTAATGTAGACTGTGCCATAGCGTTGATGCCCCGCTCGCGCTATTCTGGAGGCCGATTTTTATGTTAACAGTAAACCAATGAATAGAATCGTTTTTGTAGAAGATGATGCCGAGGTCGGCAAGCTTATAGCTGCCTATTTGGGCAAGCATGACATTGAAGTTCTGGTTGAGCCTCGCGGCGACACGGCTCAGGCAAGGATTGCTCTTGAAGAGCCTGATTTAGTGTTGCTGGATATTATGCTGCCCGGAAAAGACGGCATGACGCTCTGCCGCGACCTGCGTCCGGCCTACGATGGCCCGATTGTCTTGCTGACGTCACTCGACAGCGATATGAACCATATTTTGTCGCTAGAAATGGGCGCCAACGACTATATCCTGAAAACGACGCCGCCTGCGGTGTTGCTCGCACGTTTGCGTCTGCATTTGCGCCAGCGAACATCGGTAAGCAGCGAACCAGAAAAAACCGGGAAACCGATTCAGAAAGGCAACGCCCTGCATTTTGGTCAGTTGTGCATTGACCCCGTTAACCGGGAAGTTACGCTGGGCGAGGAGACGATCACCCTTTCCACTTCTGACTTTGATCTGCTGTGGGAACTGGCCACTCACGCCGGCAGCATTATGGATCGAGAAGCGCTTCTGCTTAATCTGCGGGGAGTCAGCTACGACGGCCTCGATCGCAGCATCGATGTCGCAATCTCTCGCCTGCGCCGCAAACTTTACGATAACGCTCTGGAACCTTTCCGCATAAAAACGGTGCGTAACAAAGGTTATTTGTTTGCCCCTAATGCCTGGGAGTCAGTGCAGGGATGAGAAAGCTTTTTGTGCAGTTTTTTCTGCTGTTGCTAGTGTGTTTCCTGGTTATGGCGATGCTGGTCGGCTTGGTTTATAAGGTCACTGCCGAACGCACCGGTCGTCAGTCAATGAATGACCTGATGAAAAGCTCACTTTACCTAATGCGCAGTGAGTTACGCGAAATTCCAATTCGCGACTGGAACAAAACAATTAGCACGCTGGAACTGAATCTTTCGTTCAAACTGCACATCGAACCCTTGGGTAAACGCAAATTGAGTCCGGCACTGGACGCCCAACTGCGCGACGGTGAAATTATCGCGCTAGACAGCGAATACACCTTTATTCAGCGAGTTCCGCGCAGCAATTATGTGCTGGTAGTCGGCCCTATACCCTATCTGTTTTACATGCATGAAATGCGGCTGCTCGATTTAGGCTTGCTGATCTTCATTGGCCTTTCGCTGGCTCTGCCGGTTTTCTTATGGATGCGCCCCCATTGGCAGGACCTGTTGAAGCTTGAAAATTCGGCCTTGCGGCTCGGTAACGGGCATCTCGACGAGCGTACCAATTTTGATTCAACCTCAAGCCTTAATCGGTTAGGCATTGCCTTTAACCAGATGGCCGACAATATCAATACCCTGATCGCCAGCAAGAAGCAGCTCATCGACGGTATCGCCCACGAGCTGCGCACCCCTCTCGTGCGTTTGCGCTATCGACTGGCGATAAGTGAAAATTTGCCTGAAGCGGAACAACAGGCCATTAACCGCGACATTGGCCAGCTGGAATCGCTGATTGACGAACTGCTGACTTACGCAAGACTGGATCGTCCGCAGGTGGCGTTGCATTTAACTAAAATCAATTTGCCGGAATGGATCGAAGATAAAGCTGATGATTTCCGCCTGGTCAATACTGAGCATGAAATTGAGCTGAGCGTTAATAAATCCGCGGATTTTGGCGGTGTAGATTTACGACTAATGGAGCGCGTGCTCGATAACCTGGTGAACAATGCCCAGCGCTATGCACGTAACACGCTGCGTATTAGCCTGTGGCTTGAAGGCGAAGAAGCCAATTTACAGGTTGAAGACGACGGTCCGGGGATCCCGCCGGAAGAACGGCTGCGTATTTTCGAACCCTTTGTTCGTCTCGACCCTAGTCGCGATCGCGCTACCGGCGGCTGTGGTCTGGGACTGGCGATTGTTCATTCCATCGCCGTGGCCTATCAGGGGCGGGTAATGGTCGACGCCAGCCCGCTCGGAGGTGCCAGCATGCGTTTTAGCTGGCCGATAAAGCCCTCATTTAATCTGGCTATCGAACCGCAATAATCGGGCCTGGCCCATACCGGTTTCCGCTATGGGTTTCATATTATTTTTAAAGCATGGAGAAGATCATGGCGACAGCTTATTCACAGTTACGTGCAACATTTACCCGGTTATCACGTTTTAGCCATCTCTCGTCCATCGCCGGATGGGATATGCAAACCATGATGCCGCCGGAAGGCAGCAAGGCGCGTTCGGAAGCGTTGGCCGAACTCAGCGTACTGCAGCACCAGATCCTGACCGCGGGCAAAGTCGGTGAATGGCTTGAGCAGGCGAAGCAAGAGGATCTCAACGACCTTGAGCAATCCAACCTGCGCGAAATGGCGCGTCATTACCAGCATGCGGCTTTATTGCCAGAGAGCCTGGTCGAAGCTAAATCGCTTGCCGGTGCGCGCTGTGAGCATGCATGGCGTCGTCAGCGCCCGGCTAATGACTGGGAAGGTTTCGTTGATAACCTGCGTGAAGTGGTTAGACTCAGCCGTGAAGAAGCGACGTATCGTTCACAGGCCGCAGGTATCAGCCGCTATGATTCCCTGCTGGACCTTTATGAACCGGGCATGACGGCGGCCAAACTGGATGTCATATTTGGTGATTTGAAAACCTGGTTACCGCAGTTGTTGCAAAAAGTGGTCGAAAAGCAGAAATCGATTCAGTTTGTTCAACCTCAGGGGCCGTTCGATATCGAACAGCAAAAAGAGCTGGGCCTTAAAGTCATGAAACGTTTAGGCTTCAACTTCGACGCTGGCCGTCTTGATATCAGCGCCCATCCCTTCTGCGGCGGCGTTCCTCAGGACGTGCGCATTACCACCCGCTACAACAGTGACGAGTTTATTACCGCCATGATGGGGGTGATCCACGAGACCGGCCACGCGCGCTACGAGCAGAATCTGCCTAAAGAGTGGCTGGGTCAGCCGGTTTCCAATGCGCGCTCAATGGGTGTGCATGAATCACAAAGTCTGTTGTTTGAAATGCAGCTGGGTGCCAGCGATATTTTCCTGAAATCAATTCACCCTCTGGTGATTGAGCAGTTTGGCCAGCGCGACGGCTTAGACCTCAACAACTTTATCAATCTGAACCAGCGCGTACAGCCGGGCCACATTCGCGTCGATGCCGATGAAGTCAGCTATCCTGCGCATATTATTCTGCGCTATGAGATTGAACAGGCGCTGATTGAAGGCGAAATTGAAGTCGAGGATATCCCGGCGCTATGGAGCAGCAAGATGCAGGAGTATCTGGGCATTGATACTATTGGTAATTACACCAACGGCTGCATGCAGGATATCCACTGGACGGATGGCGGTTTTGGTTACTTCCCTACCTACACGTTAGGGGCCATGTACGCCGCGCAGTTATTCCAGACCGCTAATAAAGCCATCCCAACCTTGCAGGATGATATCAGCCGCGGCGATCTCACCGCGCTGTTCCAATGGTTGAATCAAAATATCTGGCAGCACGGTAGCCGTTTCTCGACCGATCAGTTGATGACCAACGCGACCGGTGAAACGTTAAATACCGATTACTTCCGTAAGCATCTCGAAAGCCGCTATCTCTGATAGCGTTAAATACTGTAATAACGTTAATTGAAATTCAGCCCGGTTTTGTATTTTCAGGACCGGGCAACCGCCCTCACGCCTTGCCCAGAATTATCCTAATTGGTTGCTAAATATCCCTCTGAATTACAGACATTTATGCACTCACAGAGAGCCAAGGTAACCAAAACACTTGTATGTTGTAACTAAGTGGCGTTTTTTAATGTACACAATGATCTCAGATCTTGATTAACAATATGATATTTAATGATTAAATGGTTTGTACATAGCGTTACACGCCGAAACCAATCACTAACGGACACCAGACACTAACAGGCCTAGTATTCTCTCACCGGCCCCGCAGTGGGGTGGATACACAAATTAAAATTCTGAGGAATTAACGATGAAAAAGGTATTAGCTCTGGTTATTGCCGCTGCAATGGGCCTGTCTTCTGCAGCTTTCGCTGCTGAAACTACAACTGCTGCTCCTGCTGCAACTACTACTGCTCCAGCTGCTGCAACTACCGCTGCTCCTGCTGCTAAAGCTCCGGCTAAAGCACACGCTGCGAAAAAGCGTACTACTAAAAAGCACGCTACCAAGAAGAAAGTTGCACAGAAAGCTCAGGCTGCTAAAAAGCACACCAAGAAGCACGCTGCTAAGAAGCCAGTAGCTCAGAAAGCTCAGGCTGCTAAAAAGCACGTTGCTAAGAAACACGCTGCCAAGAAGCCAGTAGCTCAGAAAGCTCAGGCTGCTAAAAAGCACACCAAGAAACACGCTAAAAAAGCTGCACCAGCAGCTAAGTAATAAGTCTTTGTGAGCAAATCGTCTCACCATTATCAAGACTGATTATTTGACACCCGGTTCGCCGGGTGTTTTTTTCTAAGGCCTTATACCCCACTCAACGTCAGCCGGGGATATCATTTAGGCAATCTTGAGGTATTGATGGACGATGCTGCGACGCTACCTGTTCGAAATTACCCTGAGTTCACTGATTCTTTGCGGCCTGATTACGTTATTCTTTTATTTCTAATCGCAACGTAACTCATCAATCAGCATAATCAGAAACACAATAACAACGAGTTATCTTTTCCTCCTGTTTCCAGATAGCCATAACCGGCTATAATCAACATCTTATTTATTAATTCCCGTAATCCCCCGCAATCAAGGTCAAAACGATATGCGCATAGCTTTACCGCTTGTCTTGTGCTTTTTCTGCTTCGCTCTTCCTGCTCATGCCGATTCAAGTGATTCGGACAGCGATTCAGATGCTCCCGCGATCAGCCTTAAAGAGAAAACTGCCCTATTTTTTGGCCAGGATCATCGCACTCACGTCAGTGAAGTCAAAGCCTGGCCATGGCAGGCGATTGGACAGATTGAAACCGCAAGCGGCAATCTATGCACCGCGACGCTGATTTCAGATCATCTGGTATTAACGGCAGGTCACTGTGTTATGGCCCCTCCAGGAAATCTGGATAAAGTGATTGCCCTGCGCTTTATTTCTCAGCATGAGAAATGGCGCTATAAAATCACTGCTCTGGAAACCCTGGTGGATCCGACTTTAGGTAAAAAACTTAAAGCCGACGGGGATGGCTGGATTGTGCCACCAAAAGCCGCCCCTTACGATTTTGCTTTGGTGCGCATCACTGACACCAAACACAAGCTGCCGATTAAACCATTGCCATTGTGGCAGGGAACGCGTGAAGAACTGACCGCTGCCTTAAAGGCTAATGGTCGCAAGGTGACTCAGGCCGGTTATCCCGAAGATCATCTGGATGATTTATACAGCCATCAGGACTGTCTGATCACCGGATGGGCGCAGCAGGGCGTCATGTCACACCGTTGCGATACCCTGCCGGGCGACAGTGGTTCTCCACTGCTGCTTAAGCAAGATGGCAAATGGACGTTGATTGGTATTCAGAGTTCGGCCCCTGCCGCGCAGGATCGTTATCTGGCCGATAACCGCGCCCTGGCCGTACCGGCAATCAGGGACGCGTTAGTTGAATTAAGCGGCAACCAGCTGGCCCATTAGTCCTTTGCCAGTGTCTGGGGCGATAAGTGTAGACACTGGCGTTTAATCCTCAATTAATATCATCATCTTATAGTGCGGTATCTAGCCGCCTATCTAGCCTGGTCTTGATGCCATAAGCTTGCAAAATAACCTAAGTCACCCAAAGGATATTTATGCGTTCTTATGCTGCTCCATTAAATATGCCCTCCAGGCGGTCTTCAAGGTCCTCACGTACTTCGAACTCATCAGATCACTCTAGCCCAGGGCTGTTAACCCAAGTTGAGTGGAATAGACGCTTGCAGGCTGGCACATTATATGCGCCAACTGCACAAGAACTTGCTGAACAACGTAGCAGAGAATTACTGAATCAACTCTCAGGCCCTGCGCTGCGTGATTCAAATGAAACGCTAAGCTTACACTCCACGCCCCCTTCTTCGCGCCTTAGTCAAACGAGTTCCTCGGCGGGGAGCATAGACGACATCATGACACATTCTGCTCCCCTTCCGAACTCAGGCATGCAGGGGTTTTTCCGCAAACATTTACCCATGCAGCTAATGAATAATCGCTTGGTTAAACATTTCACTAAACTGCAATTCCGTCCCAAAGTTCCTAATCAGAATCGTTATCGTTCATCCGGCGATTTTAAAATAAAAAGTATTTCCGCTGCTGAAGCAGGCGAACTGAGCGTTGCTTATGCTAAGTTGGCCATTGATTATAAAAGTAAACTTGGTGGAATGCTAAACAATGAAGCGATTAGCGATAATCTTCAACAATCCATAGATATAAATCGATACATCAAGGGCATAGCTGACATTTTCACGGTGTCTGATCGTGGAGAGGAAACTGCGCATTTTTACAAGCTGAAAAAGAAAAAAGATAATGATTCTTTTGCGATTGCCGTACTGTCACATTTTAACGGTGTCATGACTGTTAGAGGTGTATCAGTCCATCCAACAGCACTTCTCACCCGGTTAGATTCAACTAAGCGCGAGGAAATAAAACAGCAATTCGGCGTTACTATTGGAAAGTATGACGCCAAAGGATTAGGCACCTCACTTTCGCTTCTTGCTGCTATATCCTCATCTCGTAAAGATAAAACAATTCACAGCGTTTCGACTAATGCGGTAAACCCATTGAGTGCCAAAATTTTCTCTCGCTCTATGGAAAATCTTACTTAATACCTTTAAGCGAGAGTTTTTTTAAAAACCTTTATTAGGCCAGCTGTTCCATCGTCTGCAAGATACGCTTGTCTGAAATAGGATAAGGTGTTCCAAGCTGCTGTGCGAAGTAACTCACGCGCAGCTCCTCAATCATCCAGCGAACTTCCTGCACTTCCTCGCTGGCCTGACGCACAGGCGGCAATTTATTGAACCACTGCTGCCACTTCTGCTGCACACTCTCGACTTTGAGCATCTGAGCGCGATCGCGATGCGCATCCACCGCCAGCTTATCCATTCGACGTTCAATCGCCTGCAAATAGCGCAGTGTATCGGGCAGACGCTTCCAGCCATTTTGCGTGACAAATCCGCGGTAAATCAGGCCCGACATTTGCGCCTTAATATCAGATAGCGCCAGCGCCATGGTCATATCAATGCGCCCTTTCAGCCGTTTATTGATATTGAATACCGTGGTAAGAATCTGCTCTACCTGCGTCGCAATACCCACCACCGTTTCATTAAGATGTGCGCGCACGTGTTCATGCAGCTTGGCAAAACGGTCTTCATTCCACACCGGACCACCAGACTCGGCAACCAGCTTGTCGATCCCACAGGAAATGCAATCGTCAATCAGGTCCAGCACTTTGCCATAGGGGTTAAAATACAGCCCCAGCTTGGCTTTATTTGGTAATTTCTCGTGCAGATACTTGATAGGTGAAGGAATATTCAGCAATAGCAATCGACGCGTACCGCGCCACATCGCCTGCGACTGTTCAAGCTCGCTATCAAACAGTTTGATAGCAATGCTGTCTTTTTCATCCACCAGCGCAGGGTAAGCTTTCACCTCATACCCGCCGCGCTTTTGCTCATAGCAATCTGGCAGCGTACCAAAGCTCCAGACGTGCAGGTTGTTCTGCTCTATGCCGTCATCCGCTACACCGGACAGCGTTTGTTGTACCTGCTCTTTTAACGTCGATTTCAACGCCGTCAGGCTCTTACCTTCCCGCAACGTTTTGTTTTTCTCATCGACAACGCGGAATGTCATCTTCAGATGGTCTGGCACCTGATCCAGCTGCCAGTCATCACGTGACACCGTCACACCGGTCATGCGGCGCAGCTCTCGCTCCATCGATTCCAGCAGCGGTAGCTCGAACGGCGTCGCGCGACCAAGGAACGCATCGGCATAGTTAGGCGCGGGGACAAAATTGCGGCGAATCGGCTTAGGCAATGACTTAATGAGTGCCATGATCAGCTCACGACGAATGCCCGGTATCTGCCAGTCAAAGCCCTGTTCTTCTATCTGGTTCAATAATGGCAGCGGAATGTGCGCCGTCACGCCATCCGCCTCGGTACCCGGCTCAAACTGATAGGTCACCCGCAGCTTGATATTGCCCTGATGCCAGAAGTTAGGATAATCATGAGCGCTAACCTTGCCCGCACCCTCTTTGATCAGCATGTTTTTTTCGAAGTTCAGGCTGTCCGCTGGCTGCTTCTTCCACCAGGTATCAAAGTGTTTGCCAGACACCACTTCATGACCAATCCGTTGATCGTAAAACTGGAACAATGTTTCTTCATCGACCAGAATATCGCGGCGGCGAGACTTATGTTCCAGCTCCTCAACTTCTGCCCGCAGGCGTAAATTATCACGGAAGAAGGCATGACGCGTTTGCCAGTCGCCCTCGACCAGGGCATGACGAATAAAGAGTTCACGTGAAACTACCGGGTCAATACTGCCGTAGTTCACCCGCCGCGCCATGACGATCGGCAGGCCAAACAGCGTGACCTTTTCAGTCGCCATCACGGCGCCCTGTGCTTTTTCCCAGTGGGGTTCGCTATAGCTGTATTTCACTAAATGCCTGGCTAACGGTTCAATCCACTCAGGCTCAATTTTAGCGGCAATACGCCCCCAAAGGCGGCTGGTTTCAACCAATTCAGCGACGATCGCCCACTTAGGGGGTTTCTTGAACAGCCCCGAACCTGGGAAAATCGCAAACCGGGCATTGCGTGCGCCAGTAAACTCCTGCTTTTCAACGTCTTTCTGACCGACGTGCGAAAGTAAACCGGTGAGCAACGAGCAGTGGACACTGCGGTAATCGGCCGTCGTGCTGTTAATGCGCAGCCCCAGCTCTTTAACCACCTGCCGCAGCTGGGTGTAGATATCCTGCCACTCACGCACGCGCAAATAGTTTAGATAATCGCTGCGGCACAGCTTGCGGAATTGCGCAGAGGACAGCGCTTTTTGCTGCTCTTGCAGGTAATCCCACAGGTTAACAAAAGCCAGGAAATCAGAGTCTTTGTCGGCAAAGCGACGATGTTTTTCATCTGACGCCTGCTGTTTGTCCGACGGACGCTCGCGCGGATCCTGAATTGAAAGCGCGGCGGTGATAATCATAACCTCGCGCAGGCAGGCATTTTTCTGCGCTTCGAGCACCATGCGTGCCAGACGAGGATCGACCGGCAACTGCGCCAGACTGCGCCCTTGCTCGGTCAAGGTGTAGCGTCCATTTTCAGGATGGTTAATCGCACCCAGTTCTTCGAGCAGGCGCACGCCGTCTTGAATATTGCGCTTGTCCGGCGCTTCCACAAACGGGAAGGCAGAAATATCGCCCAGCCCCAGCGAGGTCATTTGCAAAATAACCGACGCCAGATTGGTACGCAAAATTTCTGGATCGGTGAACGCCGGGCGGGACAAGAAATCCTGCTCCGAGTAAAGACGAATGCAAATACCTTCCGACACGCGCCCGCAACGCCCCTTACGCTGATTCGCCGAAGCCTGTGAAATCGGCTCGATCGGTAAGCGCTGCACCTTGGTACGGAAACTGTAGCGACTGATGCGCGCGGTACCGGGATCAATAACGTATTTTATTCCAGGCACCGTAAGCGAGGTTTCTGCGACGTTGGTTGCCAGCACAATGCGGCGACCAGAGTGCGACTGAAATACCCGATTTTGTTCGCTGTTGGACAATCGCGCATACAGCGGCAGAATCTCGGTGTGCGGCAGATCCAGACGATTGAGCGCATCGGCGGTATCGCGAATTTCGCGCTCACCGCTCATAAAGATCAGGATATCGCCATTGCTCTCGCGCCCCAGCTCGTCTACCGCGTCAAAAATAGCCTGCAGCTGATCGCGATCGGTGTCATCAGCATCATCCACCACCGGGCGATAGCGGACATCAACCGGATAAGTACGCCCCGAGACTTCGATGATCGGCGCGTTGTTGAAATGCTTTGAGAAGCGCTGCGGATCAATGGTGGCCGAGGTAATGATCACTTTCAGATCGGGGCGCTTTGGCAACAGCTGGCGCAGATAGCCCAGAATAAAATCGATATTCAGGCTACGTTCGTGCGCCTCGTCGATAATCAGGGTGTCATATTGCATCAGCATGCGGTCTTGCTGGATTTCTGCCAGCAAAATCCCGTCGGTCATCAGCTTGACCAATGTATTATCGCTGACCTGATCGTTGAAGCGGACCTTATAACCGACCGTGTTGCCGAGGCTGGTTTCCAGTTCGTCGGCGATGCGATTGGCCACGGTACGCGCTGCAAGCCTGCGCGGCTGGGTGTGACCAATTAGCCCTTTGATTCCCCTGCCCAGCTCCATACAAATTTTGGGGATCTGGGTGGTTTTACCCGAACCGGTTTCACCGGCAACAATCACCACCTGATGGTCACGAATTGCCTCGAAGATATCCTGTTTCTTCTGGCTGACCGGCAAATTGTCCGGGTAAGTGATGTTTGGGCGAGACGCCTCACGGGAGCTGACTTTTTGCAGCCCCTGTTGAATCGCGCTTTCGAGTTCTTGAGTGAGACCTTGCAATACCTGCGGGTCATTCACTTTCTTGGCACCCTGCATACGACGTTGCAGGCGTTGTCGGTCACGTAGCATCAGCCCGTCAAGTTGTGCTGATAGTGCCGCGAGCGGTGATTTCACGTTCGAGATTCCTTGATGGTCGGCAGGCGCTGGCCTTACCTGAATAACACTATGTTATCACAAGCGATTACCGATGCTGAAAAGGTGGAAATGGATTTGTTGAAAAGATTGTTCAAAAAATTTGGATGTAGATCTCGAAATATTGCACTATCACTCAATGAATTTTATCAATAAAGTAACAAGCATTCTCGGGACATCTCGTCCCTGTATGATCCCCACTTAGTGAAGGAATTATAAATGAGTAAAGTACTGGTTCTGAAATCAAGCATTCTGGCTAACTTCTCTCAGACTAACCAACTGGCAGACTACTTTGTTTCTCAATTCCAGGCGGCTAACAGCGCGTCTCAGGTGACTGTTCGTGACCTGGCTGCGGATCCAATCCCGGTACTCGACGGTGAGCTGGTTGGCGCACTGCGCCCTTCAGACGCTCCGCTGTCTGCGCGTCAAGAAGAAGCGCTGGCGCTGTCTAACGAGCTGATTGACGAACTGCAGGCGAACGACGTGATCGTTATCACTGCGCCAATGTACAACTTCAACATCTCTACCCAGTTGAAAAACTATTTTGACCTGGTCGCGCGCGCGGGTGTGACTTTCCGTTATACCGACAAAGGGCCAGAAGGTCTGATCAAGGGCAAACGCGTTGTTGTTCTGACCAGCCGTGGCGGCATCCATAAAGATACCCCTAGCGACCTGGTTGCTCCATACCTGAGCCTGTTCCTGGGCTTCCTGGGTCTGACCGACATTGAATTTGTTTTCGCTGAAGGCATCGGTTACGGTCCAGAAGTTGCTGCTAAGGCACAGGCTGACGCTAAAGTTGCTATCGACGCACTGATCAAACAAGTTGCCGCTGCTTAATTCGGTCGCTTCGCTCTCGGTAAAATCACTTTAGAATCGTTGTCTCTACCGATTGTGATGCAGTAAATATTGCGCGCTCAATGTAGCGCGCTTTTTTTTGTCTGCTAACGACCTATTTTTGCAGCCACTGGCCGTTGATACCGCGCACAAACTCACCTTTTCCTGCCCGCTGTACCAGCTTTTGCCCGGCAAGTTTGGCCACATCATTGGTACTCACCTGATTACTCTGCGCCACCTGCTGATACTGCTGCTCGCGCGCCTGGTTGATACGCGTGACCAATGCCTGCGCTTCTGCGTTCTGCTTAACAGGCGCCAGATAGCCTGACAATGTCTCTCCCACCAGCCCCTGCTGTTTAGCCTGCTCAACGGTGAGCGCCATGGCCGTATTGCACCAGAGTCCCCCACACAGCAGCGCTAAAATAACCAGACCTTTAATTTTCATAATTCTGCTCCTCAGAAAAGATCGCTTTTGTTTTTCAGCAAATCTTCGACGTCTTTATCAACCTTGATATGGATCTCGTGTTCAATTTTGACGTTCATATTGATGGTGATCGGCGCGGTCGGTGTCGCAATTTCGATGCGCGGAATACAGCCGCTAAGCATCATGG
>CAWUIY010000068.1:0-17820 GCA_963922555.1 uncultured Serratia sp.
ATCACGGCAGCAACGTCGGTAATGTCGGCCATGTCTACACCGATCCTCATCCAAGCCATCAGCGCGAGCATTCCATTTCTGTCATTATCCCTCCTCTGGCAACGATTTATCTGCGCCGGGAGGATTGCTGATGAACTCTCTTCAGCCCGGAAAACCTGCACCGTTTGGTGCAAGTTACGACGGAAGAGGCATTAATTTTTGCCTGTTTTCTGCCGAGGCTGAAAAAATTGAGCTTTGCCTGTTTGACGAAAAAGGTAATGAGAAACGCCTGCCGCTTCATGCGCGAAGCGGCAATTTGTGGCACGGCTACCTGCCGGGCGGCAAGGTTGGGCAGCGTTACGGGTATCGTGTTTATGGCCCGTTCGATCCCGCCACTGGCCATCGTTTTAATGCGCACAAGCTGCTGATCGATCCCAGTGCACGCATGTTGGAAGGCACGCTGACGGACGATCCGCGGCTGAATGGCGGTATTGAGGTACTCGATCCGCGCGATAGCGCCGATCTGGCCCCGAAATCGGTGGTTATTGACGATCATTTTGACTGGCAGCGTGACGTTTCCCCCGCAACGCCATGGGGCAAAACCGTTATTTATGAAGCGCACGTGCGCGGCCTGACCCAGCTTCACCCCGACATCCCCGAGGCGCTGCGCGGAACTTACGCCGCGCTGGGTCACCCGGTAATGTTGGCGTATTTCAAAAAGCTGGGGATTACCGCGCTGGAGCTTCTGCCAGTGCAGTATCACGCCGACGAGCCAAGATTACAGCGCCTTGGGCTAAGTAATTACTGGGGATACAACGTGCTCGGGCCTTGTGCTCTGGCACCGGATTATGCCAGTGGGCACAACGGCACCAGCGCGGCGGACGAATTTAAAACGGCTATCAGGGCGCTGCATCAGGCGGGCATCGAGGTGATCCTTGACGTGGTGTTTAACCACAGCGCCGAGCTGGATGTAGAAGGCCCAACGGTGTCGCTGCGCGGCCTGGATAATCGAGCCTGGTACTGGCTCAACGAAGACGGCAGCGACAACAATCTCACCGGTTGCGGCAACGCGATGCGGCTGGTCGACGAGAATATTATTGCCTGGACGATCGAGAGCCTGCGCTATTGGGTCAAAAGTTTTCACATTGACGGTTTCCGTTTCGATCTTGGAACCTTGTTAGGCCGGACGCCAGAATTCCATGCTGATTCGCCATTATTCAGGGCGATCAAGGCGGATCCGCTGCTGAGTAACTGCAAGCTGATTGCCGAACCGTGGGACATTGGCGCGGGCGGGTACCAGGTTGGGAGTTTTCCTTTTCCCTTTGCCGAGTGGAGCGATCGCTGGCGCGATGACATGCGTAAATTCTGGCTGCATGGCGCTCTGCGGCTGGGCGAATTTGCCACCCGTTTTTCGGCCTCTGACGACCTGTTTGAACATGAAGGCCGCCAGCCGTATTCGGCGATCAACATGCTGACCGCGCACGATGGATTTACCCTGCGTGATTTAGTGAGTTTTAACGATAAACATAATCTGGCTAACGGCGAAAATAATCGCGACGGCCATGATAACAACTACAGCCAGAACCACGGAGAAGAAGGCCTTGTTGCCTCTCCGGCCGTGGCGTACCAGCGACGTCTGAGTCAACGGGCGCTGCTGGCAACACTGCTTTTGTCACAGGGTACGCCGATGTTGCTGGCGGGTGACGAATTCGGCAATTCGCAGCAGGGCAACAACAATGCCTATTGCCAGAATAATGAAATCAGCTGGCTGGACTGGCAGAACGGTGACCGCGAATTGACCGACTATGTCGCCGCGATTATTGCATTGCGTAAAAAAATCCCGGCGCTGACGCGGGACAAATGGTGGCAGGGAACGTCAGAAGATGTGCATTGGCTGGACCCCTGGGGAGAGCCGATGACTACACAAGGCTGGGAGCACGGCGGGCAGCAATGCCTGCAAATTCTGTTGTCTGGCCGCTGGTTGCTGGTGGTCAATGCATCATTACATGACGTTGAAATGACATTACCGGAGGGCCGCTGGCAGTGTGTTGCGCCTTTTGACAATGAGCAGCGAAACGTCAGGGAAGGCTCGTCTTGGCGGGCGACGGCTAAAACGCTCTGCGTATTGACCCAAGGTTAGCAGGGCATCAGGAAGGGTTCAGCTATGGCTACGTTAGAATTTAATGACCGCATGATGTTGGCGAGGCAGCTGCCTCTCAAATCGGTAGCGCTGATCCTGGCCGGTGGGAGGGGATCGCGTCTGAAGGATCTTACGAACACGCGTGCCAAACCCGCAGTTCATTTTGGCGGCAAGTTTCGCATTATCGATTTTGCTCTGTCGAATTGCCTTAACTCGGGGATCCGCAGGATCGGCGTGATCACACAGTATCAATCGCATACGCTGGTCCAGCATATCCAGCGGGGTTGGTCATTTCTGAATGAAGAGATGAACGAGTTTGTCGACCTGCTGCCGGCACAGCAGCGACAGATGACTGAGAACTGGTACAAAGGCACCGCTGATGCGGTTTACCAGAATCTGGACATTATTCGTCGCTATAACGCCGAGTACGTGGTGATCCTCGCGGGGGACCATATTTACAAGATGGATTATTCGCGCATGTTGATCGATCACGTCGAGAAAGGCGGCGAATGTACCGTAGCCTGCCTGGAAGTTCCGCTAGAAGAGGCAACAGAATTTGGCGTCATCGACGTCACAGAAACTTATCAAATCAAGTCGTTTCTCGAGAAGCCTAAAAATCCGCCGTCGATTCCAGGTCAACCTGATAAGGCAATGGCCAGCATGGGGGTCTATATTTTTAATGCGGACTATTTGTACAGGTTACTGGAAGAAGACATGGCCAACGAAGCATCGAGCCACGATTTTGGTAAGGATCTGATCCCTGAAATTACTCGTCAGGGCGTAGCGTGGGCGCATCCATTCCAGCTGTCCTGTGTGACGTCTAACACAGAATTACCGCCATATTGGCGCGATGTAGGCACGATAGACGCCTACTGGCGCGCGAATCTGGACCTCGCTTCGGTAACGCCGGAGCTAGACATGTACGACACCAATTGGCCAATCCGTACGCATATGGAACCGCTGCCGCCCGCCAAATTTGTGCAAGACCGTTCGGGAAGCCATGGCATGACCATGAACTCGCTGGTCTCTGGAGGCTGCATTGTTTCAGGTTCGGTGGTGGTGCATTCGGTGCTTTTTCCGCGCGTGCGCATCAATTCATTTTGCAATATCGACTCAAGCATCCTATTACCTGATGTCAATGTCGGCCGCTCCTGCCGTCTGCGTCGGTGTGTGATAGACAGGGCTTGCCATATCCCCGAAGGCATGGTGATTGGAGAGAATGCAGAGGAAGACAGCAAGCGTTTTTATCGGTCGGAAAGCGGGATCGTTCTGGTGACCCGCGGCATGCTGGCGAAATTATAACGCCGGGCAAAAGATCGAATTATTCACTTATTTCAGTTCGCGCCAATCAACGTATTTAGCGCGATGAAAATTCAGGAGCGAGAATGCAGGTTTTACATGTTTGTTCCGAGCTGTTTCCTCTGTTAAAAACTGGCGGTCTTGCTGACGTTGCTGGCGCGTTGCCGGCCGCGCAAATTGCCGAGGGGGATGACGTCCGGGTGCTAATCCCTGCTTTTCCCGATGTCAAAAAAGGCATTGGAGAGACGCAGTTAGTCGCCTCGATCGACACCTTCGCCGGCCACGTTGACCTGCGTTATGCCATTTATCAGGGAGTAGGGATCTACCTCATTGATACCCCATATTTATATAACCGGCCCGGCAGCCCGTATCACGATCAGTCCTCCAACGCCTATGTCGACAACCATCTGCGTTTCGGGCTGCTGAGCTGGATAGCCTGCGAGCTGGCGTGCGGGCTTGACCCACACTGGAAGCCGGAAGTGGTTCATTCCCACGACTGGCATGCGGGTTTGACTTCGGCCTATATCGTCGCGCGCGGACGCCCGGCGAAAACGGTTTTTACCGTGCACAACCTGGCGTTTCAGGGACTGTTCTTTGCCCAGCATCTGGCCGAGCTGCAATTGCCAACCGAGTTCTTTCAAATGCACGGGCTTGAATTTTATGGCCAGATTTCATTCCTCAAGGCCGGGCTGTTCTATTCCGATCACGTCACCACGGTCAGCCCGACCTATGCCAAGGAAATCACACAACCGGCCTTTGGTTACGGCATGGAATCGCTGCTGCTTGAGCGGCTGAGCGAGGGCAAACTGACCGGTATTCTCAATGGCGTTGATGAAGCCATCTGGGAACCTAAAACCGACGTGCTGCTCTCCGCGCGTTACAGCGCCGACGATCTGCGCGCCAAGGCCATCAATAAAGCTTACTTGCAGCGCGCAATGGGGCTTGATGTGGATGATTCACGGCTGGTGTTTGCCGTGGTCAGCCGTCTGACCAGTCAAAAGGGGCTGGATCTGGTTCTTGAAGGATTACCGGAGCTGCTGGAGCAGGGCGGACAACTGGCGGTATTGGGTGCTGGTGACGCCGTGTTGCAGCAGGCATTTTTAGCCGCGGCGGCCGACCATCCTGGTCAGGTCGGCGTTCAACTGGGTTATCACGAAGCTTTCTCACACCGCATTATCGCCGGTGCCGACGTCATCATGGTGCCAAGCCGGTTTGAGCCGTGCGGATTAACGCAGCTTTATGGTTTGAAATACGGCACGCTGCCGCTGGTGCGCCGCACCGGTGGACTGGCCGATACCGTGGTGGATTGTGCACTGGAAAATCTGGCCGATGGCACGGCGAGCGGATTTGTGTTTGAAGAAAGCACCGGAAAGTCGCTGAGCAATGCTATTCGCCGTGCATTCGTGCTGTGGAGTCGCCCAAAACATTGGCGGCACGTGCAGCATCATGCGATGGGAATTGATTTTGGTTGGAAAGTGGCGGCACAGGCTTACAAGAGCCTCTATCAACGCCTTTGAACCACAAACAGAATTGGGAATGTAACGATATGACTTCACCGATTAACTATACCTCACCTACCGTCAGCGTTGATGCGCTGAAGCATTCCATTGCTTATAAGTTGATGTTTATTCTTGGGAAGGATCCTTCCGTTGCTAACCAGCATGACTGGCTGAATGCCACGCTGTTTGCCGTTCGTGATCGTATGGTCGAGCGCTGGCTGCGTTCCAATCGCCATCAACTTTCTCAGGATGTACGTCAGGTTTATTACCTGTCGATGGAATTTCTGATTGGCCGTACCTTGTCTAATGCGTTGTTGTCGATGGGGATTTACGACGACATCAAGCAGGCTCTCGACGAGATGGGGCTGGATCTGGAGGAGTTAATCGGCGAGGAGAATGACCCTGGCCTGGGCAATGGCGGTTTGGGGCGTCTGGCGGCCTGTTTCCTCGATTCCCTTGCGACGCTGGCGCTGCCGGGGCGCGGCTACGGCATCCGTTATGAATACGGCATGTTTGCACAAAATATTGTTAACGGCGAACAGCGCGAATCACCGGATTACTGGCTCGAATACGGCAACCCGTGGGAGTTCCAGCGCTATAACACCCGCTATAAAGTCCGTTTTGGTGGCCGCTTGCAGCATGAGGGTTCCAAGACGCGCTGGCTGGAAACCGAGGAGGTCGTGGCCGTTGCCTACGACCAGGTGATCCCCGGTTTTGATACCGACGCCACCAACACCTTGCGGCTGTGGGGCGCGCAGGCCAGTAATGAAATCAATCTTGGTAAGTTTAATCAGGGCGATTACTTTGCCGCGGTAGAAGATAAAAACCATTCGGAAAACGTGTCGCGGGTGCTTTATCCGGATGACTCGACCTATTCTGGCCGCGAGCTGCGTTTGCGTCAGGAATACTTCCTGGTCTCGGCCACGGTGCAGGACATTTTGGTTCGCCATTACAATACGCATAAAACCTTCGACAATTTGGCGGATAAAATCTCTATCCACCTCAATGACACTCACCCAGTGCTGTCGATTCCTGAACTGATGCGCCTGTTGATCGACGAGCATAAAATCAGCTGGCTGTCGGCTTGGGACACGGTGAGCCGCGTATTCTCCTATACCAACCATACGTTGATGACCGAGGCGCTGGAAACCTGGCCGGTAGACATGCTTGGCAAAATCCTGCCGCGTCATTTGCAGATCATTTTTGAAATCAACGAGCATTTCCTCAACCACGTTGAAGAGATCTTGCCCGGCGATAATGCGATGAAAGCGCGTGTGTCGATCATTGATGAAAACAATGGCCGCAAGGTGCGTATGGCGTGGCTGGCGGTGATTGCCAGCCATAAAGTCAACGGTGTGTCGGCGTTGCACTCGGATTTGATGGTGAAGTCGCTGTTTGCCGATTTTGCGAAAATTTATCCCGATCGCTTCTGCAACATGACCAACGGCGTCACGCCGCGTCGCTGGCTGGGCCTGGCTAACAAGCCGCTGTCGGCACTTCTTGATGATGCGATTGGTCACAACTGGCGAACCGATCTCAGCCAGTTAGCCGAATTGAAACAAGATATCGACTATCCGAGTTTCTTAAAAGCGCTGCAAAAAGCCAAGTACGAGAATAAAAAACGTCTGGCCGCTTATGTCGGTGAGAAACTCGAGGTAGTCATCGATCCGCACAGCCTGTTTGATGTGCAGATTAAGCGTATACACGAATACAAGCGCCAACTGCTTAACGTGCTGCACGTGATTACGCGCTACAACCGCATTATTGACGATCCCGAGGCTGACTTTGTGCCGCGCACGGTGATTTTTGCCGGTAAGGCCGCGTCGGCCTATTATGCTGCCAAGCAGATCATTCATCTGATCAATGACGTAGCGGCGGTGATCAACAACGATCCTCGCACCCAGCACAAACTGAAAGTGGTGTTTATTCCTAACTATAGCGTGAGTCTGGCGCAGCTGATCATTCCTGCGGCCGATCTTTCCGAGCAGATTTCGCTGGCCGGTACCGAGGCATCGGGCACCAGTAATATGAAGTTTGCCCTTAACGGAGCCTTGACCATCGGTACACTTGACGGGGCTAACGTCGAGATGCTCGAACACGTGGGTGAGGAGAATATCTTTATTTTCGGTAATACCACGCCAGAGGTTGAGGCGCTGCGTCAAAACGGCTACAACCCGCATGAGTACTACGATAAAGACCCTGAGCTACACAAGGTCCTGACTCAGATTGCCACCGGGTTATTCAGCCCGACCGATCCGCGTCGTTATCACAATCTGTTTGATAGCCTGGTCAATCTCGGCGATCACTATCAGCTATTGGCGGATTATCGCAGCTATGTCGATACCCAGGATAAAGTTGATGAGCTTTACCAGCAGCAGGATGAATGGTCTCGCCGTGCGTTATTGAATATCGCTAATATGGGCTATTTCTCGTCTGACAGAACGATTAGCGAGTACGCAGAGAAGATTTGGAATATCAAGCCGGTGAAGCTCTAGCCTGGCCGTTTAATTTTGAGTAATAAAAAAACCTCTGGCAGCGATGTCAGAGGTTTTTTGTTAAGTCTTTATCAGCAAAAACGGGCAACTTTCAGCTATCAGGAGGCCAGGGACAGGCCTTTACGCTGCTGGGCATTGTCTTTGAGCCACTCAGCAACGCGCGCCTGCTCCGGCTTGGTCAGCCACATTCCCAGTTTGGTACGACGCCAGATAGCATCATCCAGTTCGACAACCCACTCTTTTTCAACCAGATAACGCAACTCGGCTTCATAGAATTGATGGCCGAAATTTTCACCTAGAGAACCTATACCGGTCGCGCCTTCAAGGATCAGATCGGTCTGACTGCCGTAAGTGCGGGCATAGTGTAACGCCAGAGATTCTGGCAGCCAGCCGTAGCGGCGGCGCAGCTCGATGGCGTAACCATCACGATCGCCATTGATATTACCACCTGGCAGCACGCCGTTTTTAGTCCAGGCCGGACCTGCGTTAGGATAATACTTCGACAGTTTCTCCATCGCGTGCTCGGCCAGCTTGCGATAGGTGGTCAGCTTGCCGCCAAAGATTGACAGCAACGGTGCCTTGCCCTGTTCGTCGTGTACGTCGAGCGTGTAGTCACGGGTAATTTTCTGCGCAGAATCAGACTCATCGTCACACAGTGGACGCACGCCGGAATAGGTCCAGACGATATCCTCTTTGGTGAGCTGTTTTTTAAAGTAGCTGTTGTAGATTTTCAGCAAATAGTCGACTTCTTCATCGTCAATTTTGACGTTTTTCGGATCGCCATGATATTCCACGTCGGTGGTGCCAATAATCGAGAATTCGTCCATCCACGGAATAACGAAGGCAATACGGTTGTCTTCGTTTTGTAGAATATAAGATTGCTGCTCGGTATGAACGCGCGGAACCACAATATGGCTGCCTTTAATCAGGCGGATACCGTAAGGGGATTTCAACTTCAGGCCTTCGTCAAACAGCTGTTTGACCCACGGACCTGCGGCGTTGACCAGCCCCTTGGCGCGGAAGGTAAAGGTTTTACCGGTGTCGATTTCCTGCGCTTCAACCATCCACAGGCCATTTTCACGCCATGCGCGGTTCACGCGAGTACGCGTGCGTACTTCACCGCCGCGCTCTTCGACTTCTTGCGCGTTCAGGACAACCAGGCGCGCGTCGTCAACCCAGCAGTCTGAATATTCAAAGCCACGGGTGATGGCGGGTTTCAACACTGAATTCTCGCCAAACTTCAGGCTCTTGCTTCCAGCCAGGCTGGTACGTTTGCCCAAATGGTCATACATGAACAGGCCGATGCGGATCATCCATGCCGGGCGCAGATGCGGCTGATGCGGCAGACGGAAACGCATAGGGAAGGCGATATGCGGAGCGAGTTTCAGCAGAACTTCACGTTCAGCCAGCGCTTCGCTGACCAGACGAAATTCATAGTGTTCCAGATAGCGCAGACCGCCGTGGATCAGTTTGGTACTGGCCGAAGAGGTCGCGCAGGCCAAGTCTTGCGCCTCAAGCAGCAGAACGGACAGCCCGCGGCCAGCTGCATCCGCAGCGATACCGGCACCGTTGATACCGCCGCCGATTACGATCAAGTCTTTGGTTTCCACGTCATCTTCCTCCAGATGTTCGAAATAGCTCTTTAATGTTCGTTTTCGCTCATTAGTGTAATCGATAACCAACAAACAAGCCAAGAGTTAACCAAATAAAAACATTCATGCGTGATGCAGGTAACATTTTTAACCGGATTTCAAGAGGATTAAACGAAAGAGCCAGTAAGAATGCTCTCAACTTTTCGTTAATGCGCGTTTATAAGATAGGACAGAATAGAAAAAAGAGTGAATTTGAACGCAGATTTTGAGGGGGAGGAAGAGGAAAGCCGGGAAACGAGGCGTGTTTCCCGGCCAGCCATCAGCAAAGCTCGAGCTGGACTTCGTACTTTCTGATCAGCGCCATCACGCTTTCAGGCGGTTTCTGATCGGTAAACATGTAATCGATCAGGCTCATGTTGCCCAGGTTAACCATGGCGTTGCGACCAAATTTGGAATGGTCGGTTACCAACATGACATTGCGCGAATTTTCGATGATTGCGCGCTTGATTCGCGCTTCGTGATAGTCGAATTCGAGCAGAGAGCCATCCATGTCAATGCCGCTGATCCCGAGAATGCCGTAATCAAGGCGGAACTGAGAGATAAAATCCAGCGTTGCTTCGCCCATGATACCGCCGTCACGGCTGCGGACTTCTCCGCCAGCCAGTAGAATGCGGAAATCTTCTTTTGGCGTTAGCAGCGTGGCCACGTTGAGATTATTGGTCACGATACGTAAATCGCGATGCTCGAGAAGGGCGTGTGCCACTGCTTCTGGCGTTGTGCCGATATCGATAAACAGCGTGGAGCCGTCCGGGATCTGTGAAGCTACGCGAGCAGCAATGCGCGCTTTTTGATCTGACCACATGATTTTACGGTCGTTATATGCAGCATTAACTGAGCTGGAGGGCAGCGCTGCACCGCCGTGGTGGCGATGAATTTTATTCTGCTCGGCTAAATCGTTCAGGTCACGACGGATAGTCTGCGGGCTGACAGCAAAATGCTCGACCAGCTCTTCCGTGCTTACATAGCTTTGTTGACGCACCAGTTCGACGATGGCGTCATGTCGTTGTGTTTGTTTCACTTAAATCCCCTAAGTGCGTTTTGGACGCGGTGAACGCGTATCGCAAAAGGCCATGATAAGTCCCACGACCAGGCCAAACACATGAGCGGCATTGGCGATTGCGAGGCCCATCACATTAAAGTAACCCAATACCAACCAGGCAATAGAGAAAACCATCAGTCCGCGAGGCAGCGAAAGCCCGGTTTCAGGTTTTAATTCGCCGCTAAGCCAGACATATCCCATCAGCGCATACACCACGCCTGAGAGGCCGCCAAAGAGATAACCGCTGAAAATAGACTGCCCCCAGCCACTGAGAAGGGCGGAAATCAGTGCGATGGTAAACAGCTTGCCGCTGCCGAGACGCTTTTCAACCGGGCCGCCGAGATACCACCACCACATCAGGTTAAACAAAATATGCAGCAGGGAAAAATGCAGAAATGCCGGGGTGAACCAGCGCCACACTTCGATATATTGGCTGTGGTCCGCAGGCCAGGAAAGCCAGCTCATCACCGCCTCGTCGCCATAAATCTGTTGCAGAATGTAGACCGCGATACAGATAAAGATGACCGCCATAGTCAATGGGCCAGCCTGACTACGGATCCGTTGCCAGTAAGAATAGTGTTCGTAGCTGAGCCTGGTTTGCGTGTTGCCCGTGGACCAGCTCGCGGCCTGATAGCGTGGGTTTAAGGGATCTTTAATGAACATGGCCAGTTCGGCTTCGACGAGATCCAGTTTCGACTCGTCCTCAAGCCAGATTTGGACCTCCTGCCCTTGATGTTTAATCTGCAGCGGGATCTTGAGGGTTGCCATATGATCGACAAATGCCTGCGCGATACGAGGGTTAGACAGGCTAAAGACTCTTATCATATTGTTCAGCGGGTCCTGTAATCGTTTGATTTTAAGTACATATTATACCCTAAAGCGAGGGGGGATTTTTACCACCGTCTGCGCATGGTTGATTATAACGTTAGCGAACAGCGGTGTATGCCTTATAAATGTTTACGCATGAGACTGATAAGCAGGAAACAAAATGATCTCTACTCGCTAAAGTCTGAAATTGACGGCCTGGTAGGCTGAAATTTTCAGAAAAGTTGGACCATTTTCTCTCATAATTTAATAGGCTTTAATCAATTAAAGACATAATTCCTTAACTATTTATGATGAAAAGTGAGAAGCAGAGTTATTTTATAGCGGCTCATATTAATTAAGTTAATCATACTGGATTGTTTTAAGCGTTTTGAAAGAAATATAAGTCATGTCAATACTACTTTACTGGTAATAATCTTAATAAATGATTAAGCGAAATTAATGGAGGTGAGAATTAAAAATATTTAGTTATATTTTTTAATGGCTTAGTTGTCTTTTATTGATTGATGCTGATTATTTTTAGGAATAATTCGAGTCTGTCTGGCGTAATTGCGCAAATAAGGGTTATGGGATATGTTTTTATTTCCCAGGTTAATGCCCTTATTTAATAAAAGAGCTTCCCTTATGAAACATATTCGTACCCTTGATGGTGTCCGCGGATTCGCCGTGCTGATCGTTATGTTTTTTCATTTGGAAATTCCAGGGTTTTCTTTAGGATGGGCAGGCGTACCCTTATTTTTCTGCCTCTCGGGGTTCTTAATTACCAGTATTTTATTAGAGCAGAAACAGCGCCCTTTTAAGGAATATTTAGGGGGGTTCTTATTTAACCGGCTATTGCGCATATTTCCATTGTTCTACGCTTATTTATTAGTTAATTATCTGTTTCTAAAGGCGACCGGGCAATCTGCAAACGGGTATATCTGGTTTGTGATTTATCTGCAAAATTTATATATCGGCATTACAGGCACAACGCCGGGGTTTGTTATTCAGACCTGGTCGCTGGCGGCCGAAGAGCAGTTTTACTGGCTGTGGCCGTTTGCTATTTTCTTCCTGAAAGAGAGGGTTATGGTCAAAGTTTTTATTCCACTGATCATTTTTTCGGTGTTGGCTCGCTCATTTATTTACCATGCTTCAGGTAACAATCCGTATATGTTCAATGCGACATTATTAAGCTGCACTGACGCATTAATATTGGGCGCGCTTTTTGCAAAAATAAAAGACCTTGCTGTCGCGCCTCGCGCCGCATTGTGGATGCTAATTATCGGACTGATTGTGTCAGCCTATGCGGTCGTTACCACCGGGCTAAGCGCCTTCTGGCTGCCATCTGGCTGGGTTGGAAAGTGTGGATATCTGCCTACGTCTATGGCGATGGTGTTCACAGCAATCATTTTTTATGTCTATCACTGGGATAAAACGGGCAGGGTCAATCCGCTGTCGCGCGTGCTCAAAAGCAAATTTATGGTTTACACGGGGAAAATAAGCTACGGGCTTTATATGTGGCATCTGGCGTGTTTTTTTGCCATCACAATCATTTTCAAAAAGTTAGGCATGGGCAACCATAGCGTCATCTATTTCTGCGTCTCATTGTTAGTCACCTACCTGGTAGCGAGCTTGTCATACTATTTATTCGAAGTTCACTTCCTGAAATTAAAGAGAAAGTCGTCAAGAAAGGTTACCCCCGCCAACGGATTAATTTCGTAAGGTTTTACTGTTTACCCGAGCTGTTATTATGAATAAAAACAGCTCGGGTCAATTAACGCTCAAGCAGGCATCATGCCTCGACGTCTTGCGGAAAACTCTTCGACCAGGCTTCAAAGCCGCCATCCACGCTGTAAACCGCATCAAATCCCTGAGTTAACAGATACTGCGCGGCATTGCGGCTGCTGATGCCGTGATAGCACATCACCATCACTGGCGTGGTGGATTCGGTTTGCTGCATGAACGCGCCAATACTTTCGTTGCTTAAATGGAAAGCGCCCGGGGCATGAGCATTGTTAAAGCTCTGAATGTCGCGGATATCAACCATCACTGCGTTACCCTCTTTCAGGCGGTTATGAGCCTGCTCAACGCTGATTGCTTCAAACTGTTCCATGCTGCTTCTGGCCTCGTGATGACGGTAATCGTCAGTTAAAAATATTCGAGCCTATTGTAACCAATTTCCGTTAATGGGTTTATAAATAATAGGTGCCTTCCTACCCGTGCTCGCTATTCCATTCAATTTGCTCACTAAGGATAGAGATCGTCCTATGCCAAAACCGACATTTAAGCAGGAAAGTTTTTTGGCGGCTTTAACCCGTCAGTGGCAAACGTTTGGACTGACTTCCGCTGGCGATATGACCCGGCATCAATGGTGGCACGCGGTAAGTGCTGCGCTGGCTGAACAATTACCGCCTCGCCCGGACAGTGGCAAGACCCGCAGCAAAGTGAAACGGCACGTTAACTATATTTCGATGGAGTTTCTGGTAGGCCGCCTTACGGGCAATAATCTGCTTAACCTGGGTTGGTACGATCAGGTTGCCAAAGCGCTGGAAAAATATGACATCAACCTGTCGGACCTGCTGGAAGAAGAGATCGATCCGGCGTTGGGGAACGGGGGGCTGGGGCGATTGGCGGCCTGCTATCTCGACTCGATGGCCTCTGTGGGACAACCGGCAATCGGCTACGGGTTGAGCTATCAGTATGGTCTCTTTCGTCAGCGCTTTGTCGACGGCAGGCAGCATGAGACCCCTGATGACTGGCAGCGCAATGCCTATCCATGGTTTCGCCATAACAGCGCGCTGGCGGTAGACGTCGGCATTGGCGGGAAAATTATCAAGAACGAAAACGGGAAATCTTACTGGCAGCCAGAGTTTACTTTACGCGGTGAAGCCTGGGATTTGCCGGTCATCGGATATCGAAACGGCGTAACTCAGCCGCTGCGCCTGTGGGAGGCGACACACGCTCATCCCTTTGATTTAGAGAAATTTAATGACGGCAAATTTTTGCTGGCCGAGCAGCAAGGCATCGATGCGGCAAAGCTGACCAAGGTATTGTATCCCAATGATAACCATGAAGAAGGCAAACGCCTGCGGCTGATGCAGCAGTATTTCCAATGCGCCTGCTCGGTGGCAGATATTTTACGCCGCCATCATTATCTGGGTCGCAACATCCATGAATTACCGGATTTCGAAGTGATTCAACTTAACGACACCCATCCCACGATCGCCATTCCCGAGATGCTGCGGGTGCTGATAGACGAGCACCAGCTTGATTGGGACGCCGCCTGGCGTATCACCAGCCGCACCTTCGCTTACACTAATCACACGTTAATGCCGGAAGCACTGGAAGCCTGGAACGAGAGGCTGGTTCGCAGCCTGTTGCCGCGTCATTTCGCTATTATCAAGCAAATTAACGCCAACTTTAAGAAACTGGTGGATAAGCACTGGCCGGGCGACGAGGCGGTTTGGGCCAAGCTGGCGGTGCATTATGACAAGCAGGTGCGCATGGCAAACCTGTGCGTGGTGGCGGGTTTTGCGGTCAATGGCGTTGCGGCGCTGCATTCGGACCTGGTGGTGAAAGACCTATTCCCTGAGTATCACCAGCTGTGGCCGGAAAAATTCCATAACGTGACCAACGGCATCACCCCACGTCGCTGGCTCAGGCAGTGTAATCCCGAGCTGTCTGCCTTGATTGATGAGACGTTGAAAGTGGAATGGGTTACCGATCTGGATGCATTGAAAGGCCTGGAAGGCAGTATCAAAGACAAGAAATTCTGTAAGCGTTATCGGCAAATTAAACATGACAACAAGCTGCGGTTGGCCGAATACGTTAAGCAGCAACTTGGGATAACCCTTAATCCCGAGGCGATTTTCGACGTGATGATAAAACGCCTGCACGAGTACAAACGTCAGCATCTTGCCCTGCTTTACATCATCTATCTTTATCACCAGGTGCGCAGCAATCCCAAACTGGACGTTCTTCCTCGCGTGTTCCTGTTCGGGGCAAAAGCGGCGCCGGGCTATTTTTTGGCGAAGAATATAATCTTTGCGATCAATCAGGTGGCCGAAAAGATCAATAACGATCCGCGAGTAGGCGATCGCATAAAGGTGGTGTTTATTCCGGATTATCGCGTTTCAGTAGCCGAATTGATGATCCCGGCGGCGGACGTATCCGAGCAGATTTCGACGGCCGGTAAGGAAGCATCTGGCACCGGCAATATGAAGCTGGCGCTGAACGGGGCCTTGACGGTGGGTACGTTGGACGGCGCTAACGTCGAAATCGCCGAACAGGTCGGTGAAGAGAATATCTTTATCTTCGGCAATACGGTCGATGAAGTTAAAGCATTGAAGAAGAAAGGTTATAAGCCGAAGGCGTTGGTGAAAAAAGATAAGCATCTCAAGGCGATACTGGATGAGCTAGCCAGTGGATTCTATAGCAATGGCGATAAAAATGCCTTTGAGCCGATGCTGAGCAGCCTGCTTGAAGGCGGGGATCCGTATCTGGTTCTGGCGGATTTTGCCGAGTACTGCGAGGCGCAGGCAAAAGTTGATCGGCTCTACCGCGATCGTGACGAATGGACGCGAAAAACCCTACTTAATACGGCGCGCGTGGGCATGTTCAGTGCTGACCGCTCCATCCGTGATTATCAGCAGCGTATTTGGCAAGCAAAACGTTAAGGAGCAGGCATGCAGGGCGATGAACTCGAACTGGCGGCAAAGCGAGCTGGGATCCTTGATAGCTTTATCAATATGTTCGGCAAGGAGCAAACCGTTTCCGATGAAACCAAACGCGCCTTGCTGGAGGCGATGGGCCGCGACGAGCAGGTACCCGAAGCCGGGCCACTGCCGTCAGTCAAGGTGTTCACGGCACAGAGGCCTATCAGCCTGACACCGCGCGGCAGAGGCAATTACCATTGGCAGCTTACTCTCGAAAACGGCAATAAGCGTGAAGGTGAAGCTAAATTTGGTCAACCTCTTGAGCTGGGTGATGACCTGATTCTGGGCTATCACCAACTGACGCTGAGCTGGAAAAAGCAGACATTAAGCTGCCGGATTATTATCACCCCCGAACGCTGCTATGAGCCGGATGCGCTGCTCAATGATGTAAAACTATGGGGTGCTTGCATTCAGCTTTACACGCTGCGTTCAGAGAATAACTGGGGCGTGGGCGATTTTGGCGATTTAAAACAGATGGTGAAACAGCTGGGGCAACGCGGCGGGGCCTTTGTCGGGCTTAATCCTATTCATGCTCTGTATCCTGCCAATCCTTCCAGCGCTAGCCCTTATAGTCCGTCATCCCGCCGCTGGCTGAATGTCATCTATATTGACGTCAATGCGGTAGAGGAATTTATCCACAGCAAAGAGGCGCAACGCTGGTGGAAGAGTGCTGCGACTCAGCGGGCGCTGAAAAAAGTACGCGACGTTGAAAATGTCGATTACGAAAAGGTGATGGCACTTAAAATCAAAGGATTGCAGTTAGCGTGGAAAGCTTTCCAGAACATTGCCGTTGCCGGTCAGCGCAGGCGCGACTTCAATGATTTTGTGCTGCTCGGTGGCGAAAGTCTGCATCAGCAGGCGGTCTTTGACGCGCTGCACGTACATCTAAGAGAACAGGATAAAGAGCTTTGGGGCTGGCCGGTCTGGCCTAAAGCCTATCGCGACCCGCATTCGTCAAAGGTTAAAGCCTTTTGTTCTGAATACCATCATCAGGTGGAATTTTATCTGTGGTTGCAGTGGCTGGCGCACACCCAGTTTGCCGAGTGTTATCAGGCCAGCCTGCAACTCAACATGCCGATCGGTCTGTACCGTGATTTAGCCGTCGGCGTGGCGGAAGGAGGAGCGGAAACCTGGTGCAACCGGGATCTGTATTGCCTCGGCGCAACAGTCGGCGCGCCGCCGGACGTGTTGGGGCCACAGGGGCAAAATTGGGGTTTACCGGCCATGGACCCTAACATCATGCGCGCCCGCGCCTATCAGCCGTTTATAGATTTGCTGCGCGCTAATATGAGTCATTGCGGCGCATTGCGCATTGACCATGTTATGGGGCTGCTGCGCCTGTGGTGGGTCCCGAAAGATCAGACCGCTGCCGCAGGGGCTTACGTCAGCTATCCGCTAAGCGATCTGCTGGGCGTGCTGGCGCTGGAAAGTCATCGTCATCAATGCATGGTGATTGGTGAAGATCTTGGCACGGTGCCAAAAGAGATCGTCGCCAGCCTGCGTGATAGCGGGATTTATTCCTATAAAGTGCTGTATTTCGAGCACAACAACGAGCGCGTTTATCTTGCGCCAGAAAAATACGTTGTTCAGGCGATGGCGACCGTGACCACCCACGACCTTCCCACCTTGCGCGGATATTGGCAGGGGGATGACCTCACCTTGGGGGAAAAATTGGGGATCTATTCAGACGCCTCGGTGCTCGCCGATCTGCGTCTCGATCGCGCCAAAACCCGTCAGTCGCTGCTGGATGCTCTGCATCGTCATCATTGCGTGCCCAGGAATTTCGGCAAGCATGCCGAGAAAATGGAGATGAACCCTACGCTTAATCGCGGCTTACAACGTTATCTGGCCATTAGTTCCAGCGCCTTGCTGGGCTTGCAGCCGGAAGACTGGCTGGATATGAATACGCCAGTTAACGTGCCGGGAACCAATACCGAATACCCTAATTGGCGGCGCAAGCTGACCGCGTCACTCACGGAAATGTTTGGCGATGGGCATATCAATCGATTACTGAGGGATTTAGATAAGCGGCGCAGGGAGGAGGTGCCGGAGGTCAAGTCAGAGAGTCAATCTCAGCCGCTGAAAAGAAAACGCGCGTAGCGTTCTTCAGGCTTTGCAAAACTTACGCATAAGGGGAGGAGGATATTAAAAACTTCCCCCGCTAATAACCGCGGAGGAAGATAAGGCATGGGGAGCTT
>CAWUIY010000069.1:0-17704 GCA_963922555.1 uncultured Serratia sp.
CTGCTCATTGTAGAAAATTAATGGAATACGACCGCGTTCCCACGGCGGCACATGCAGCTCCTGCCACAGCTTCTTAAGGCTACGCGAGCGATCGCGCCCAACTTTGTAAATGTCCCCGCTGGCCTGAAAACGCACGCTGAGGGATTCGTCGGCACGCGGTTTACGCAGGATTAATCCACCTTTAGTAGGAGCTATAAAAGAAAGAAGTCCTAAACTATCGGGCAGCTTCAGCTCCTCTTTGCCTTGCCAGTGCAAAACGGTGTCTTTTAAAGGCTGCACCTGCGCCAGCCAGTAGAGGCGCTGGCGAAAACGCCTGATGCTGTAAGCGCCTAATCGCAGTTGCGGCTCTGCGTCATCGCGGCTGAGCGCCACTTCATCCCAGACTCGTTGCAGCTGTTCCCGCGACGGCATCTTTGCGCCCCGTGAGGCCAGCCAACGACGGATCAGGGCAAATCGTCGAGCAGATGACAGTCCTTTCAGCCCCTCAATCGACAGGCTGCCGGATGAGTCGGTGAGAGTATCCAGCGCTTCCTGTAAAAGCTCATCCAGCAGAGATTCCTGCTCGGCGCACAAGCTGGCGCTGCGAGCGGTTGCGGCAGCAAAATGCGGCCAGCGCTGGTAAAGCAGAGGCAACACGTCGAGGCGCAAAAAATTGCGATCAAAACGCGTATCCTGATTGCTGTCATCTTCAACCCAACTCAGCTGATTTTGGTGGGCATACTCTTCCAGGCGCTGCCGTTCAACATTGAGCAAAGGTCGGAGTACAGGATGCCCGGCAATCTCGGTAGTTGTGCTCATTGCAGACAGCCCCGCAGGCCCGCTGCCGCGCTTGAGTGCCAGCAAAAAAGTTTCACTCTGATCGTTGAGATGCTGCGCCGTTAGCAGAGTTTCAGCAGGCAAAAGATGTGAAGTCAGGGCCGTATAACGAGCATTGCGCGCTGCGGCCTCAATGCCCCCTTCACGAGCGTTCACCTTGACCACAAGCGGCAAAAACGTAACCTGCCATTGCCGACACTGCGCTTCGCAACTGGCAGTCCAGCTTTGTGCGAACGCGCTAAGGCCATGATTTACATGCATCGCCCGCAGCTGCAAGTCTGGCAACGTGCTGTCCCGTAGCTGAACCAGCGCGTGTAGCAAAACCGTCGAGTCTAGCCCGCCGCTTAATGCCACGCAGACACGCCGCCGTTCGCCAAGCTGCAGCGCCAGATATTCAGGCAGCATCAGCAAGCTCCGCGGTGGGATTTGGCTTTTCAAAAAGCAGATTAGTTGATTTCATAAAGTTCTAAAGGCAGATCGTCGGGATCGCTAAAGAAGGTGAATTTTTTACCGGTATGTTCGTCGATACGCACCGGCTCACACTCTACGCCCGCAGCGGTGAGATGCGCCACCGAGGCTTCAATATTGTCAACGCTGAACGCCAGATGCCGCAGACCGCAAGCTTCCGGACGACTGGTTCTCGCCGGAGGCGATGGGAAGCTGAACAGTTCAATCTGGTAATGCCCATTAATAGCCAGGTTCGCCATCCATGAATCTCGTGCCTCACGATAGACTTCAGACTGCAATTCAAAACCTAACACGTCACAGTAAAATTTTTTACTCACCGCATAATCGCTGGCGATAATGGCGATGTGGTGAATCTGGCGTAATTTAAGCATCCAGGGTTCCTTTTTTTAGTACTTTAACCCGATATTTCCCGTCTTCGGTCAGTTTAGCACCGTGAATATCCGTCTCGAAGCCGGGGAAATGCTCGCCGATTGAACAGAGCATCAGCAGGAAATCCAACACCGCGCGGCTTTCTTCGGTGATCATCTCACCGGGCATAACCACAGGAACACCAGGAGGATACGGCGGGATCATATTGGCCGACACCTGCCCGACCAACTGGTCTATCTCGCACTCTTCAATATTACCGCGTACCTGATGCTGGAACATCTCATACGGGGTCATTTTCATTTCCGGCAGCACGTCGAACGCCTTGAGCATCAACGCAGGCAGATCGTGTTTGATGATCAGTTTGTGGATCCCCTGCGCCAGTTCCTGAATTCGCATATGGCGATAGAAATCAGGATCTTCCGCGTAAAGATCCGGCAGCATGTTTTTCACCCGCAAATTAAGATCGTAGGCGCGTTTAAAATCGGTCAAGCCGCGCATCAGGCTCATCGACTTGGTTTTATCAATGCCGATACTGAACAGGAACAGCAGATTATAAGGCCCGGTTTTTTCGACCACCACACCGCGCTCATCGAGGAATTTGGCCACCAGCGCGGCCGGAATGCCTTCTGCCGCCAGTTTGCCGGTTTCATCCATGCCCGGCGTCAGAATCGTCACTTTGATAGGATCAAGATACATATGATCGGTATCGGCGTTGGCGAAACCGTGCCAATTATCATCGGGGTTTAGCGGCCAGCATTCTGCTTCTTCAATCGCTTCAGGCTGCCAGACATCATAGAACCAACCGTCGGTTTCCTCGCGCAAGCGCTGGATTTCCTTACGAAAATGCAGCGCCCTTTCCACTGAACGATTAATTAACCTGCGACCCGGATTGCCACGCAGCATCGCCGCTGCGGTTTCTGCCGATGCCACAATGCCGTAGTTTGGCGACGTGGTAGTGTGCATCATATAAGCTTCATTAAAGGTGTTTTCGTTGTAATCTCCTTTAATGTGGATCATCGAAGCCTGCGAGAAAGCGGCCAGCAGCTTGTGGGTCGACTGGGTTTCATAGATTACTTTGCCGGGAATTCGATCGCCGCTCATGCCACTTTTTCCGTCATAAATCGGATGGAAATTAGTGTACGGAACCCAGGCAGAATCGAAATGAATCGAGGCGACGTCGAGAGTATTTTTGATGTAATCGGTGTTATACAGCAGGCCGTCATAGGTGGAATTAGTGATTACCGCATGTACTGGCCAGCTGGCGTCTTTGGTTTGCTCTACCTTCCCGGCAATGCTGTCACGGGTGAACTCACGCTGTGGAATACCGCCCAAGATACCGTAGGCATTGCGCAGCGGGCGCAGATAGATTGGAATAATGTTGGTCATCATCATGAGATGCGCCAATGACTTATGACAGTTGCGATCGATGAGCACGGTGCTGCCCGCCGGAGCAGAATACATGCCGACAATCTTGTTCGCCGTAGACGTGCCGTTAGTGACGATATAACTTTGCTCGGCACCAAAAGTGCGGGCGATATACTCCTCGGCCTCAAGGTGCGGCCCGGTGTGGTCCAGTAAGGACCCCAGCTCGGTAACGGAAATAGACACGTCGGCCTTCAAGGTTTTAGCACCAAAGAAATCATAAAACAGCGTGCCGACAGGGCTTTTAAGAAAAGCAGTGCCCCCCATATGGCCCGGCGTACAGAAAGTGTATTTCCCTTCTTCCACATAGGTGAACAGCGCTTTAGTGAGCGGCGGAGTGATTTGATCGATGTACTCATCTGTATATTGACGAATGCGCTTGGCGATATCGTCGGCGGCATTCAATGCATACTCGAAGAAATACAACACCATGCGCATGTCGTGGACGCTAACGTCCATCGTCGAATGGGTATTGATAAATGCATAAAGCGGCAGGTATTCGTTCAGCTCGTTGATATCAACGCACAGCTCGGTGCTATGCTGGTCCCAGTCGAAGATCACGCCGCAAATCCGCGCATTGCTTTCGATAAGCTTTAACAGATCTGCACGATCACGGGGATAAATCGTTTTAAAACCCAACACCTCTAGCGCGGCGTCCAGCTCACGGATCGGCTCGTCTTTGTAATAGACCCCTTCCGGGCGCATGATGGCGATAATATTCATCTGACAATTCCTTCTGGTTTTCTACCACACAGGTTATCGACCCCAGCCTGGGGAGACAATAAAAAAAGGGCAGTCCAAAGACTGCCCTTTAAATTTTATTCGCTTACCCATCCCCTGATGCATTCGCGTTGCAAATAGCCAACACATTTACATCACGAAGGACGACGGGGATTTAGCAGTAACCGTAAGTCATCAGGCGCTGATAACGACGGTCGCGCAGCTCTTCGTTGTTCAGAGCATCCAACTCGCTGAGGTCAGCTTCAAGCTGAGCACGCAGAGATTCGGCCATTGCAGGAACGTCACGATGCGCGCCACCCAGAGGTTCAGGGATCACGGAGTCGATCAGTTTCAGCTCTTTCAAACGCGGAGCAATAATCCCCATGGCTTCAGCCGCCAGCGGTGCTTTGTCTGCGCTTTTCCACAGAATTGAAGCACAGCCTTCTGGTGAAATCACCGAGTAAGTGCTGTATTGCAACATGTTGACTTTGTCGCCCACGCCGATGGCCAGTGCGCCACCGGAACCGCCTTCGCCAATAACGGTACAGATAACCGGTACGTTAAGACGAGACATTTCACGCAGGTTGCGCGCGATAGCTTCGGACTGTCCACGTTCTTCAGCGCCCACGCCAGGGTATGCACCCGGGGTGTCGATAAAGGTGATGATAGGCAGTTTGAAGCGTTCGGCCATTTCCATCAGACGCAGCGCTTTACGGTAGCCTTCCGGAGCTGGCATACCGAAGTTACGGCGGATCTTCTCTTTGGTTTCACGTCCCTTTTGATGACCAATGATCATCACGGCACGTTCACCCAGACGAGCAATGCCGCCAACGATAGCTTTATCGTCAGCAAATGCACGGTCACCCGCCAGTTCATCAAAATCAGTAAAGATGTGCTTGATGTAGTCAAGAGTGTAAGGGCGACGCGGATGGCGAGCCAACTGCGCAACCTGCCAGGCACCCAAATCTGAGAAAATTTTACGAGTCAGTTCAACGCTTTTTTCACGCAAGCGCGCCACTTCTTCGTCCAGATTAATATCTAATTTTTCGTCTTGACGACTGACTGCAGTCAGCGAGTCAATTTTCGCTTCCAGCTCCGCAATCGGCTGTTCAAAATCAAGAAAATTCAGACTCATAGCATTCCTATTTTAGTCAAATTCCAGTTCAACCTGCTCTGTACCTACCAGAGACCGTAAATCAAGCAGCAGACGATCGGTTGGCGTAACACGCCAGGTAGCGCCAAATCGGAGCCGTGCCCGAGCGTTCTCCCGTTGGTAATACAAGTGCACTGGTATCGTCCCCGATCGATGAGGTTCCAACGATTCGCGCAGACGGTTCAAAAGCTGGTCATCAATTTGCCTGTCAGTCAGCGATATAGCAAGACCACGAGCGTATTTTTCACGCGCTTCACTGATGTCCATTAAGTCACGGGCCATCATTTTAAGCCCGCCATTGAAGTCATCAAAGCTGACCTGTCCCGTCGCGATCAGGATACGGTCTTTTTCCAACAAATGCTGAAATTTCTCTAAAGCTTCTGTAAACAACATCACTTCAAGACGACCAGACCGGTCATCCAGCGTACAAATACCAATGCGGTTACCCCGCTTGGTCATCATCACCTTCGCAGCAACAACCAAACCCACTGCGATGGTCATTTTTCCCCGATCGGTCGGGTGCATATCTTTCAGGCGCTGGCCACCGCCATAACGCTCGATTTCTTTAAGATACTGGGTGATCGGGTGCCCGGTAAGATACAGCCCCAGGGTTTCGCGCTCACCATCCAATACCTTCTGTTCCGGCCAGGGGGGAACGCTGGCATAGGATTTTTCGACCTGTTCCGGCTCTTCCGCCAGTACCCCGAACATATCAACCTGGCCAATGGCTTCTGCTTTGGCGTGCTGATCTGCTGCTTTTAACGCGTCGCCCAGCGAGTGCATCAGCGCCGCGCGATGGGGTCCGAGGCGATCAAAGGCCCCAGACATGATCAGTTTTTCTAAAATGCGCCGATTAAGCTTTTTGGTATCGGAGCGGGCACATAAGTCAAACAGCTCTCTAAAATAACCGCCTTCGTTGCGCGCTTCAATAATAGCTTCAATCGGACCTTCACCGACGCCTTTAATCGCGCCGATGCCGTAAACAATTTCACCTTCGTCATTGACGTGGAAATGATACAACCCGCTGTTGATATCGGGTGGCAGGATTTTAAGCCCCATACGCCAGCATTCATCGACCAGCCCCACCACTTTATCGGTGTTATCCATATCCGCGGTCATTACCGCCGCCATAAATTCTGCCGGATAATGCGCCTTTAACCACAGCGTCTGGTATGACACCAGCGCATAGGCCGCAGAGTGCGACTTGTTAAATCCATAACCGGCGAATTTCTCTACCAGGTCGATGATTTTAACCGCCAGTTCACCGTCGATGCCGCGCGATTTTGCACCGTCTTCGAAGCCACCACGCTGCTTGGCCATCTCGACCGGGTTCTTTTTACCCATCGCACGACGCAGCATGTCCGCGCCACCGAGCGAATAACCGGCCAGCACCTGGGCAATCTGCATAACCTGTTCTTGATACAGGATGATGCCGTAGGTCGGCTCCAGAACAGGTTTCAGTGACTCATGCTGCCACTGAATATCAGGATACGAAAGCTCTTCGCGACCATGTTTACGGTCGATAAAGTTGTCAACCATGCCCGATTGCAGCGGCCCCGGACGGAACAGCGCAACCAGTGCGATCATGTCTTCGAAGCTGTCAGGCTTCAGGCGTTTGATCAAGTCTTTCATACCGCGTGATTCAAGCTGGAAGACCGCGGTGGTCTCCGAGCGTTGCAGCATGTCGAAACTTTTCTTATCGTCTAACGGAATAGCAGCAATATCAAGAGGTTCGAGACCTGTTTTTGCACGACGGGCGTTAATCATCTCCAGCGCCCAGTCGATAATGGTCAGCGTACGCAGCCCGAGGAAGTCGAATTTCACCAGTCCGGCATATTCGACATCGTTCTTGTCAAACTGCGTAACCGGGTTATTTCCCTCAGCATCGCAGTAAAGTGGCGCAAAATCGGTGATCTTTGTCGGCGCGATAACGACACCCCCGGCGTGCTTCCCGGCGTTACGCGTTACGCCTTCCAGCTTGCGCGCCATGTCGATCAAAGCGCGGACTTCTTCGTCGGCCTCGTAAATTTCAGGCAACTGGGGTTCTGCCGCAAAGGCTTTTTCGAGCGTCATTCCCGGATCGGGCGGCACCAGCTTGGAGATTCGGTCGACGAAACCATAAGGATGTCCCAGCACGCGACCCACGTCACGGATAACCGCTTTTGCGGCCATGGTACCGAAAGTAATGATCTGCGATACCGCTTCACGGCCATACATTTCGGCGACATGTTCGATAACAAGATCGCGTTTTTCCATGCAGAAGTCGACGTCGAAGTCGGGCATCGACACACGTTCCGGGTTAAGGAAACGTTCGAAAAGCAGGTCAAATTCCAGCGGATCCAAATCGGTAATTTTCAGCGCATAGGCCACCAGCGATCCGGCACCAGAACCACGGCCCGGCCCTACCGGCACGCCGTTATCCTTCGACCACTGAATAAACTCCATTACGATCAGGAAGTAACCGGGGAAGCCCATCTGATTAATGACTCGCAGCTCCACGTCGAGACGATCGTCGTACTCGGGGCGTCTTGTCGCTCTGACGTCAGGGTCCGGGAACAGGAATTCCAGCCGTTCTTCCAACCCTTTTTTGGAACACACCACCAGGAAGTCTTCGGTCGACATATCACCGGTCGGGAACTGCGGCAGGAAATACTCGCCCAGACGAATAGTCACGTTACAGCGTTTGGCGATTTCCACGCTGTTTTGCAGCGCCTCGGGGATGTCGGCAAACAGCTCGCACATCTCCTCTTCGCTGCGCATGTATTGCTGCGCGGTGTAATTTTTGGGGCGTTTCGGATCGTCGAGAGTAAAGCCGTCGTGAATAGCTACGCGGATCTCGTGCGCGTCGAAATCACCTTCAACCAGGAAACGCACGTCATTAGTCGCGACAACCGGTAATCCGGTATCCCCTGCCAATGCCACAGCCTGATGCAGATAGTTTTCTTCATCCGGGCGGCCGGTACGAATAAGCTCGAGGTAGTAACGATTGGGAAAATACTGCTGGTAGAACTCGACGCACTGATCAACCTGTGGCTGATTAGAACGGGTCAGGAACTTGCCAATATCCCCGTGACGGGCGCCAGAAAGCAGCAACAGCCCTTCGTTAAGCTCCGCCAGCCAGTCGCGTTCGATAATCGGTCCTGCTGCGCCATAGCCACGCTGATAGGCACGAGAAATCAGCAGGGTAAGGTTTTGATAACCCTGGTTGTTCATCGCCAGCACGGTTAACTGTGCCAGCTCGTCGCCCAGCATATCGCTGTGGACGTTGAAATCGGCACCGATCAGCGGTTTGATCCCCGCGCCATGTGCCGATCCATAGAATTTGACCAGACCACACAGGTTGGTGAAGTCGGTAATGCCCAGTGCAGGCATGCCGAGGGCAGCCGCTCGTTTCACCAACGGGCCGACCTTGGCTAATCCATCAACCATGGAATAGTCACTGTGTACGCGTAGATGAATAAAACGAGGTTCAGCCATATTCAGATACCAAAAATATGAGAGTGGCAGTTATAAAAACTGGGTAATCGATACTGTCAGAATACCGCGCCTAGCGCGATTCAACGACGTTTTCCAACGCGCGCCTGACAGGAGCGAAACTGCGCCGATGGTGAGCCGTGGCTCCAAGGCGGGCCAGCTGCTCCAAATGGGCGGCGGTCGGGTAGCCTTTATGCTTGGCAAAACCGTATTCCGGGAATGCCAAATCTAGCTCCACCATTTCTCGATCACGAGTTACCTTAGCCAATATAGACGCCGCGCTGATTTCTGCCACGCGGCTATCGCCTTTCACCACCGCCTGTGAAGGCATTGCCAACGCCGGGCAGCGATTGCCGTCGATTAACACAAAATCAGGCGTGATGGCTAGCCCAGCGACCGCGCGCTGCATCGCCAGCATGGTCGCGTGCAGGATATTCAGTTCGTCGATTTCCGCAGGAACAGCACGGCCAATACACCAGGCCAGGGCTTTTTCTTTGATTTCTTCATACAAAAATTCACGGCGTTTTTCGCTGAGCTTTTTGGAGTCGGCCAGACCGGCTATAGGCCTGGCGGGATCCAGGATCACGGCGGCAGTAACGACGTCGCCGACCAGTGGGCCACGCCCGACTTCGTCGACACCGGCAATAAGATTAGCCTGTGGGTAGATAAAAATGTCTGTCATTTATTTGCCAACTCTATCACCGCCTGCGCCGCCTGCTCGTCTGCATCGCGACGAATACTTTCATGGAGCGTCAGGAAGGTTTCTTTCAACTGGTGACTCTTCTCTCCGCCGGCCAGCAATGGCAATAGTGCGGCAGAAAGCTTTTCGGGTACGCACTCTTCCTGCAGCAGTTCGGTCACGATTTCGCGACCCGCCAGCAGGTTAGGCAGAGAAACATACGGCGTTTTGACCAGACGCTTGGCTATCCAGAAAGTCACGGGTTTCATACGATAACCGACCACCATCGGGCATTTCGCCAGCATGCATTCCAGCGCCGCCGTGCCCGAGGCCAGCAGTGCCGCGTCGCTGGCGATCATGGCATCTCGCGCCTGTCCGTCGAGCAAGTGAGCGGGAAGATCGGGAGCGATTTCTGCTTTAATACGCTCGAATTGCTCGCGGCGCTTGGCATTCACCAGAGGCACGACGATATGCAGATCGGGGTAAGTTTTTCGCAGCTGGAGTGCCGTTTTCAGAAAATCAGCGCTAAGCATTTCAACTTCGGCGTGACGACTTCCCGGCAACAGTGCCAGGCAATGGATGTCCGCAGGAATACCCAGCTTCTCGCGCGCCATATTTTTATCAGGATGCAATGGGATTGAATCTGCCATTGTGTGACCGATAAAGCGGCAAGAGACGTTAAATTTGTCATAAAACGCTTTTTCAAAAGGCAAGAAAGCCAACACCAGATCGGTAGCTTTACCTATTTTGAAAACGCGCTTTTGTCGCCAGGCCCACACTGAAGGGCTGACATAGTGAATGGTACGAATGCCGCGTTTTTTCAGGCGATCTTCAAGACGAAGATTGAAATCAGGCGCATCAATGCCGACAAAGACATCGGGCTTTAGATCGCTGAAACGCTGAGTGAGTTCATTGCCAATTTTTAACAGGCGAGGTAGACGCCCAAGCACCTCTACCAGGCCCATCACTGCCAACTCTTCCATTTCGAACCAGGCCTCACATCCTTCTGCCTGCATCAGGGGGCCAGCGACCCCCACAAAACGTGCATCAGGATAGTGGCCCTTGAGAGCCCGGATTAAGCCCGCGCCTAGAATGTCGCCGGAGGTTTCGCCGGCAACCAGGCCGATGGTCAGAACGGGCTTTTCCATTTTTTAAATCCAGTTGAGCAGCTTAAACAGCGAACCTGAATACCGGTTCTTTATTAACGAATAATGCCGCGAGTTGAACGGGCAAAGAAATCGCTAAATGGCTGTACTGCCGGGAACTCGGCAGCAATGGCGGCAATCTCGGGGAGCGACTCTTCCAGCGTATTGCCACTGCGGTAAAGCACCTTGTAGGCATTACGAATTGCATGGAGAGAAGGCTTGTCGAAACCACGACGTTTTAACCCTTCGATATTAATACCGAACGGCGTCGCGTGGTTGCCCTGAGCAATAACGAACGGAGGTACGTCCTGCGCAACGCCGGAGCATCCACCCACCATCACGTGGGCACCAATGATGCACCACTGATGTACCGCCGTCATGCCACCAATAATGGCAAAGTCGTCAACCTGCACGTGACCGCCCAAGGTCGCGTTATTGGCAAGAATACAGCGATTACCAATTACGCAGTCATGGGCAATATGGGCATTGACCATCAGCAGATTATCGCTACCTACTTTGGTCAGCCCACCGCCTTGAACGGTTCCACGATGAATGGTCACGCTCTCACGAATATTGTTGCGATCGCCCACTTCAACACGCGTAGGTTCACCGGCATATTTGAGATCCTGATTGATTTCCCCAATGGAAACAAACTGGAATATGCGGTTGTCGCGACCAATTTTGGTCACGCCATTAACCACGACATGTGACTTAAGCTCGGTACCTTCGCCAATCTCGACCTGAGAGCCGATATAGCAGAAAGGACCGATGTGAACACCGGCACCAATAACTGCCCCTTCTTCAACTACGGAGCTTGGGTGAATAAAGGCGGTTTTATCAATCACGGATTATTTCTCCTGACTACGGGCACACATCATCTGGGCTTCACATACAACCTGACCATCGACTAATGCCCTGCCGTTGAACCAGGTTACGCCGCGACGCGTTTTCTCGAACACGACTTCAAGCACCATGGTATCACCCGGCACAACCGGCTTTTTAAAACGAGCGCCGTCGATGCCTGCGAAGTAGTAAAGTTCGCCAGGCTCAAGTTTACCGACGCTTTTAAACGCAAGCAGACCGGTAGCCTGTGCCATGGCTTCAAGGATCAGTACGCCAGGGAAGATCGGTTTGCTTGGAAAATGTCCCTGGAAACAAGGTTCGTTAAAGGAAACATTTTTAATTGCACGAAGCGTTTTATGTGGAGTGAACTCGATTACACGATCCACTAGCAAAAACGGAAAACGGTGCGGAAGCAGCTCAAGTATTTCTCCAATACCAAAACCTTCTACGCTAACTTCATGTTCGTGATCGTTGTGAGTAGGAGTGCTCAAAATACTCGTCCTGTCTAAAATTACTGATATCATCAATAGCACGGCCTGCGTGACCCTCAAAGAGGAGCATTCTGCAGGCCGCAAATAGAGACTAAGAATCGTAAAGGCAATGAATTGTATAGCAAAATCATCACCTTACTTGTTGATTGTTAGTGTTTGTTGTTGGTAAGTTAGTCTTCTTCGATTTTACGCTCTACAGCTTTTAAGCGCTTATTCATCTCATCGATGTTCATAACCAACGCGGCGGTTTTACGCCAAACCTTGTTCGACTGTAACGGAATACCGGAGGAGTATACCCCAGGTTCGGTAATTGGTCGCATGACCATTCCCATTCCCGTCACAACCGCTTTGTCGCAGATTTCCATATGGCCATTAATAACACTGGCACCGCCAATCTGGCAGTAACGCCCAATTTTCAGGCTGCCGGCCATAATAACTCCACCTGCGACCGCCGTATTGTCTCCAATCACGACGTTGTGTGCAATCTGACATTGATTATCAATGATCACACCGTTACCAATTTGCGTGTCATCCAGCGCGCCACGGTCGATGGTCGTACAGGCGCCAATCTCCACAGAATCGCCAATTATAACCGTGCCAAGCTGCGGGATCTTCACCCAATTTCCGCGATCGTTCGCATATCCGAAGCCATCTGCACCGATAACGGTGTTAGATTGAATCAGACATTTCTTACCGATTTCGACGCGATGATAGATTGAAACATTGGCCCAGAGGCGTGTCCCGGCACCAATTTTAGCATCTTTTCCAATAAAGCAACCGGCACCAATTATTACGCCTTCGCCTAATTCAACGCCAGATTCGATGACTGCATTCGCGCCTACTGATACTCCATCGCCGATTTTTGCATCGGGAGAGATAACAGCGCTCGGGGCTATGTCCTGAGCTGGTGCTGGCGTGGTATCAAGTAACTGAGCCATGCGAGCGTAAGTCAGGTAAGGGTTTTTAACCACAAGTGCCGCACTTTGGCAAAAGGGCAGATCCGCTTCGGTCAACACTACAGCACCCGCATTGCAGGTAGCCAACTGTTCACGGTAACGGCTGTTTGATAAAAACGTGATTTGCTCAGAGTGTGCGGAATGCATTGAAGCAATGCCGGTGATGACGAGATCGCCATCACCGTGCAATTGTGCATCCAACTGCTGTGCGAGATCAGCCAGTCGAATTGAAGCCATGCTTATTTAACCTGTTTCAACACTTCGTCAGTGATGTCTTTTGCATCGTTAGACGCATAAGCCAGAGCGTTGGCGTCGATGACGATATCCAGGCCATCTTTTGCTGCTACAGTTTTCACTGCGTCCTGGATACGGCCCAGGATTTTGTTGCGCTCTTCTGCCTGACGCTTACGATTGTCATTGTCAAAAGCCTGAGCTTTTGCAGAGAAATCTTCACGGTTAGCCATAACTTGTTTTTCAAGTTTTGCACGATCGGCAGCTTTCATTGAGCCAGCATTACGCTGCAGGTTCTGCATCTGAGATTGCAGAGCAGTTTCCTGTGCTTGCAGTGCAGTAGCACGGCCTTTGAATTCGTTTTCCAGCTGTTTTGCAACGGCTTCACGAGCAGGCATTTGTTGGAAAACTTCTTGAACGTTTACAACACCAATTTTATCAGCAGCCTGAACGCTAGCTGAAGCAGCCATAACTAATCCGAGGCCTGCGGCGTATAACCACTTTTTCACTATAAACTCCTTCCATCACCCGTTTGTGCCACTTGGCACAGTAATTTACATATAAGGCCTGAATATTTCATCAGGCCCTATATGATTCTGCTGATAAGGCTCAGTAGTCGTTACAGATTACCACGTTTGACCGATGTTAAACTGGAACTGTTCTGGCTTATCACCTTCGTATTTCTTGATTGGCTGCGCATAGGAGAATGACAGAGGTCCCAGAGGGGATTGCCATTGCAATGCTACACCGGAAGAAGCACGAATATTGCCTGGTTTACTGTAGTCTGGGATCCCTGCAGCAATAGTCTCTGCAGTATTGTGCCAGTTGGTATCCCACACTGTACCGGTATCAACAAACACCGAGGTACGCAGCGAGTTAACGTATTTATCACCCACAAACGGCGTTGGGACGATAAGCTCTGCACTCAACAGTCCCATGGCGTTACCGCCGACCGCATCATCAGAGTTAGTCACTGGGCAACCATTATAAGAGGTCGCGCCTGACGCACAGTTGTAGTAAGCCGCTTTAGGACCGATGGTATTCGACTGGAAACCGCGGACGCTGCTTGAACCACCGGCATAGAAGTTGTCGTAGAACGGCACTTCTTTACCGCCAAAGCCGTCAGCATAACCGGCGCGAGCACGCCCCATCAGGACCCACTTGTGACTCTCGGTCAGAGGCAGGTAGCTCGTCGCATCGAAGGTGACTTTATAGTATTTGTTGCTAGAGCCTGGAACGGTAATTTTACCGCTCAAGCTGGCCTTGGTACCCGCAGTCGGGAAGAAGCCACGGTCGAGGTTGTTATAACCCCAGCCGGTTGTTAGGAAGAAGTCATCGGCGCTATAGCTTGCGTCAGACGTGTTCTCACCCACAACAACAGATGGATTCTTACCTACGCTGTTCAGATAACGGAACATCGCTACCTGAGGTTCCATGTTAGACAGATCGTTATGTACGTAATCTGCACCCAGACGCAGCGAGTTGTTCTCGTTTACCGGGAAACCTAACGTGGTGCCGAAGCCGTAACTCTTGTTGGTGTACTCGGACAGGTCAGCATCATCGGCTTTAAAGTCGTTGTAGAACAGACGGCCGCCCAGGCTCACACCATCAACCGTGAAGTACGGGTTGGTGACAGTCAGCTCGGTATAGGTCTGGTAGTCGTTCTTGGTACCGGTGATGCCAGCCTGGTAACCGGTACCTAACCAGTTATCTTGCTGAACGCCCACGGTGAAACTGACGCCGCTTTCTGAGCCGAAACCTACGCCGAAGTTAAAGGTCCCCGTGTTACGTTCTTTAACTTTATAAACAACGTCAACCTGATCGGTGGTACCCGGTACGCGCTGAGTTTCAACATCAACGGTATCGAAGTAACCCAGACGGTTCAGACGCTCTTTACCTTTATCAACCAGATCGCTGCCGAGCCATGCACCTTCCATCTGACGCATTTCACGACGTAGTACGCTGTCTTTGCTGGTGTCATTACCTTCAAAGCGTACGTGACGAACGTAGTAACGGTTACCGGCATCGACATTGATATGCAGGATAACGGTTTTGTCTTTGTCATTGATTTCAGGCTGAGTGGTGACTGTTGGATACGCGTATCCATAGCGGCCCAGCAAAGCTTTGATATCATTTTCGATCTTGGTCACTTTGGCGCCGCTGTAAAGCTCGCCATTGTTAATTTTGCTCAGACTTTCAATTTCAGCCGAGTGACCTTGCATGTTGCCCGCAACCTGAACACCGGCAACTTTGTACTGATCGCCTTCGTGGATATTCAGGGTGATGTAGATCCCCTTCTTGTCCGGCGTCAGACTGACCTGAGTCGAGTCGATGTTGAAGCGCGCGTAACCGCGGTCAAGGTAGTAGCTGCGTAAGGTCTCGAGGTCACCAGAAAGTTTTTGTTTCTGATATTTACGGTCCCCGATTACGTTCCACCATGGTACTTCGTCACGAAGCTGGAACTGGGAAACTAATTGATCGGTGCTGAATGCGTGGTTACCGACGATGTTGATCTGCTGGATTTGAGCAGACAAACCTTCGGTAAAGACCAGTTTCAAGTCAACGCGGTTGCGCGGCAAAGGAGTCACGACGGCTTTTACCGACGCACTGTACTTACCGACGCTGTAGTAAAAGTCTTCGAGGCCTTTTTCGATATTCGAGACTTGTGTACGGTCAAGCGCATCGCCAACCCGAACGCCAGAGGCATCAAGGTTTTGTTTAAGCATGTCGTCTTTCACCGCTTTGTTACCGGAGAAAGTGATGCTGGCGATGGTTGGGCGCTCTTTGACTTGAACAATCAGGGTATCGCCATCACGCAGAACGCGAACGTCCTCAAAGTTGCCAGTGGCAAACAATGCACGAATGGTATTACTGATATCATCGTCGGTAACGGTATCACCTACGCGAACCGGCATATTGAGTAACGCCGCACCGACGGCAACGCGCTGGAGGCCTTCGAAATGAATATCCTTCACTACGAATCCATCTGCGCCGTATACGGTCGCGCTGCCAAACAGCAGCGACGCTATGAGCAACTTTTTGATCGCCATCGTTGTTATGCGTCTTCCTAACCTAATCCCCGACCTAAAGACGGGAGAAATCATTGAAAAGTGCAAGCCCCATCAACAACACCAGCAATACAGAGCCAATGCGGTAACTGAAGTCCTGAACTCGCTCGGAAACTGGCCCACCCTTTAGCTTTTCTATTGCCAGAAACAGCAGGTGACCACCATCTAACACCGGTAATGGGAACAGATTGATAATACCGAGATTGACACTTATCAATGCCAAAAACATCAGGTAGTACACGAATCCATACTCTGCTGACAAACCGGCACCCTGTGCGATGGAAATAGGGCCACTCAGATTATTCAGCTTCACATCGCCGGTTATTAACTTGCCCAGCATATTGACCGTTAATTTCATCAGTTGCCAGGTTTTATCCCCAGCCACTGAAAACGCCATCAAAGGTCCATACTGGCGAATCGTTTTATACTCGTCAGGTAATGGGATAATTTTAGGAACTACCCCGGCAAAACCCTGCACCTGCCCTTTACCCACTGATTTAGTGTCTGGTATCAGCGTTAAGTTCAAAGGTTGCCCGTTGCGCTCGATTTCTAATGACATCGATTTGCCCGGATTATCGCGTACCTGAACCGCAAAAGCTCGCCAACTTACCAAAACCTGACCATCAACTTTAACGATCCTGTCTCCCGCTTGCAAACCAGCCTTCTGCGCAGCGGAGTCAGCCTGTACCTGAGCCAGAACAGTTTCTATCTGTGGTCCACGAGGAATAATCCCCAAGGCCACGACAGGATCCTGTTTTTCCGGATCAAAGTGCCAGTCATTGAGATTGAGCTGTTTAACAACGACCTGAGAGGAGCCAAATGGCGCAACCCCGATAGTGGTTTTTGCATCTCCAATTTCGCCTATCAACGCCATGCGAACTGAATCCCAATCAGGCGTTTCGATACCGGCAACTGACTTAAGTTCCATGCCTGGCAAAATATTGGACTGTGCAGCAACGGATTGCGCAGTGATTTCACCGACCACCGGGCGCACGCTTGGCACCCCGATGAGGAACACTAGCCAGTAGGCGAAAACGGCGAAAATGAAGTTAGCGATGGGGCCAGCGCTAATAATGGCGGCGCGCTGCCAGACGGCTTTGTTATTGAAGGATTTATGAAGAAGTTCCGGGGCGACCGCTTCAACACGCTCATCGAGCATTTTGACGTAGCCGCCCAGAGGGATCAGGGCCAGGACGTATTCCGTCCCCTGCTTGTCGGTCCGGCGGAATAACGCCTTGCCAAAACCGACAGAGAAACGTTCAACGTGGACACCGCAGCGACGAGCAACCCAGAAATGACCAAATTCGTGCACGGTGATAAGCACCCCCAATGCAACGATAAAGGCGGCCAGGCTCCAGAGTATGTTCATCATAATCCTAACTATCCCTTAAAAACTGCCGCTGGCAGAAGGTTAATACACCAACAGCATCAGACAGGCAAAAACCGGCACCGCAGCCGTTAAGCTGTCGATACGATCCAAAATCCCGCCGTGGCCAGGTATTAAATTACCACTGTCTTTGATTCCGGCTTCACGCTTGAACATGCTTTCGGTCAAATCACCAAGAACAGAGGCCAGAGCAGCAATAACAGAGCAAATCAACAGGGTTACTGGAACAACATCTAATGGTGCATAGCGCCCAAACAGCCAAGATATCAGAGCCGAGGTCAACAGACCGCCAACCAGACCTTCCCAGGTTTTTCCTGGTGATACCTTAGGTGCAAGCTTATGTTTACCAAACATTTTGCCAAACATATAAGCACCAGAGTCAGCACCCCAGACCAGCAGCATCACATACAGGAGCCACCATGAGCCACTGTAATGATTTTCTGCGTAGCCATACAGGCGCAACGACAACATTCCCCAGAAGA
>CAWUIY010000070.1:0-17682 GCA_963922555.1 uncultured Serratia sp.
CTCGGAGTTTTTCTCAACCATGGGCACCACGCTAGCAGTGGGTGGAGAGGCCGGGCTGCTCGATGAGCAGGGCAATATGCAGCATATTAATCGGCCGTTTATGATTGATTCGATTGCTGCTGCGCTGGGTCCGATTGTCGGCATTCCCGCCGCCACGGCGCTGATTGAGTCAGCGGCTGCCGCAGAAGCCGGAGGTAAAACCGGACTGACCGCACTGGCCGCAGCGGTGATGTTTTTGCTCACCCTGCTGCTTACACCGATCGCACTGATGATCCCGAAAGAGGCAACGGCACCGGCATTAATTTTAATCGGGCTAAATATGTTTAGCGGTCTGCGCAAGGTTGATTTGGCTAATTTCACCGAAGGCTTGCCGGTATTGATGATGGTAATGGCGACGCTGATTTCCAACAGCTTCGGGACAGGTATCGCAGCCGGATTGTTATTTTACGTTGTAATCAAGGTCGTGGCAGGCAAAGCGCGTGAAGTACCAATCAGCCTTTACGTGCTGGCTATTCCGCTGATTTACTATTTTGCGACGCTGACGCACCACTGATAAAAGGTGTTTTTAGAAAGAGGTGGGGCTGAAATGGTGGAGGCCCTGCCAGCTACATCCCGGCACACACGACACCTGCTATGGCTGCTTCCTTCCGGACCTGACCTGGTTAACAAGTTAGCGTTGCGGGAGAACCAACAGGGCCCCCATTGACGTTGACGGCTTCAGTACTGCGAAGCGGTGGGCATTATCACGGATGACCATGACAAAAGCAAGTTAAGTGCCGACAACCGTTGTTTTCTTATACAATCGACGGAGAATTCTAATTTTAAGGTGCCGTGTATGTCAGAAGTGGACAATTTTCGCCAACGCGTTTTTCAAATCCTCGCCGCTATCCCGCATGGGCAAGTGACAACTTACGGCGACGTGGCTCGTCTGGCTGGTTCTCCGCGAGCGGCAAGACAAGTGGGTGGCGTACTTAGAAAACTTCCTGAAGGCAGCACTTTACCGTGGCATCGGGTGGTGAACCGCCATGGTGAAATCTCGCAACAGGGCGAAGATTTCAAAAGGCAGCGCTACGCTCTGCTGGAAGAAGGCATTGTGTTTAATGAAGGGAAGATTGATTTACTGAAATTCGGCTGGAAATATTAGCGGACTGAAGGGAATTCCTCGCCATCCTGACCTTCCCCCGTAATCAGGGGAAGGTCGTACAACTTTACTGCCTGTGCCCGCCTCATTGCTGGGGAAGGCATTGGATCAGGCTATAATCAGCTATTACCAGCTTGACGTTGGCGCTGTTGGCGGCATTGGCGCACCGTTAGCATCTGGCGCTACCGGGTTACCCATAGGGCCAAGGCCTGCTGGCTTGGTCATGACCGGTACAGAGGTCACCGGGACCAGATTCAGGTCAGCACGAGTGCCCATTGCATGGGTAACCACTTCTTTAATGTTGTCGGTAATAAACACCAGACGATCATTAATGGTGACTGCAGCACTCAGGATAATACGCGCATTAGGCTGAATGTCCTGCGGATTGTAAGGCAGGATAAAGCTGAACGGAGCCTGTTTTCCGACAGTGCGCGCCACTTTCTGCGCGATAACGCGAGACGGTGCGTTAGGTTGGGAGGCATCCGACAATGTCACCGTCAACACAGCATCCGGTGGCAGAGCAACATTTTGAGAAATATTCACAACACCTGAAACGTTAGGCCCTGTAATCGCGGGTCTCATAGACGGGCTAGCGGTGGAATTAGGTGAATCTGGTGGCGGAGTCTGCTGATGTGTAGCACAACCTGCAAGAGCAAAAGACAGCGCGGTCCCACCTACTATCTGCCAAAGTTTCATAGATCGTACTCCTTTATGGTTCATCTTTTCGACATCAATTTATACATGCCAATTTGATTGGAATAGTTAATTTAACCACTCGTATTAATAACTATGGCACATAAATCCGATTTTTTCCTACCGATGGGACAAAACCCCCTTCTGCTGATAAAAAGTATCCACTATCATCGGGGAAGTAAATCTCGTGGAGACAGCCTGTTAGCGGGATTTAACGCCCTTTTCTGTCGTGATTTATCAGCACAAATCGGCAGTAAAATATTTTACTTTGACGAGGCCAGCCATGAGTCAGACGCTAACTAATTTATTAAATTTGCTGAATCTTGAAAGCATTGAAGAAGGGCTGTTTCGTGGTCAAAGTGAAGATCTTGGATTGCGTCAGGTGTTTGGGGGCCAGGTCGTCGGCCAGGCCCTCTATGCCGCCAAGCAAACCGTGCCCAACGATCGCGTAGTCCACTCTTTTCACAGCTATTTTCTGCGACCAGGGGACAGCAGCAAACCCATTATTTATGACGTCGAGATCCTGCGCGATGGCAACAGTTTCAGCGCTCGTCGAGTCAAAGCAGTGCAAAGCGGCAAGCCAATTTTTTACATGACGGCCTCTTTCCAGAGCGAAGAACAAGGCTTCGAGCATCAAAATACGATGCCGGATGTTCCTGCACCGGAAACGCTGCCGTCCGAGTCAGAAATAGCCCAGCAGTTTGCGCATCTGATCCCGGCGAAATTCAGAGAGAAATTTTTGGGAGATCGGCCAATAGAGATGCGGCCAGTGAAGTTCCATAATCCGCTTCAGGGCCATAAAGATCTGCCTGAGCGCGCAATCTGGATCAAGGCTAACGGCGAGATGCCCGACGACCTGCGTATCCATCAATATTTGCTCGGTTATGCTTCTGATTTCAATTTCTTACCGACTGCGCTACAACCGCACGGCGTCGGTTTCCTGGAGCCAGGAATGCAGGTCGCAACCATCGATCATTCAATGTGGTTCCACCGCCCTTTCCGCCTCGATGAATGGCTGCTCTACAGCATTGAGAGCACTTCCGCCTCGGGCGCGCGGGGTTTTGTCAGAGGACAGTTCTATACCCGTGACGGTGTACTGGTCGCCTCTACGGTGCAGGAAGGCGTGATGCGCCAGCGTCTGGCGGAATAAACAATCCTCATGTTCAGGCAAAAAAAGAGGGGGCGATATCATATCGCCCCCTTTTGCTATCTCATCATTATCCGTTTTATCGGGTATTTTGATTTTGTCTTAATAAGTATCGAGCCGTAATCCTGGCTTGTCTTAATAGCCGGTATTACTGGTTGTAGGCATTTTCGCCGTGGCTGTTGACGTCCAGACCTTCGCGCTCTTGTTCTTCAGGAACACGCAGACCCACGACCATATCAGCAATTTTGTAGGCGATGAAGGCAACAACGCTAGACCAGACCAGGGTCACTACCACGCTCAGCAACTGGATCCAAACCTGATGGCCCATGGTCACGCCTTCTGCATAACCTGTACCGCCCAGAGAACTGGCGCTGAAGATACCGGTCAGGATACACCCGACGATACCGCACACGCCGTGCACGCCGAACACGTCACAGGTGTCATCCACGTTGAGCCATTTTTTCAGGGTAACAACGCCCCACAGGCCAGCAACGCCGCCTACCAGACCGATAATCAGAGCACCACCGACACCGACGGTACCACAGGCCGGAGTGATAGCAACCAGACCAGCGATAGCACCTGAGCAAGCGCCCAGCAGAGAAGGTTTACCGCGCACCATCCACTCGACCAGCACCCATGACAGGATTGCGCCTGCGGTTGCCATTACGGTGTTCAGGAACGCCAGTGCCGCAGTAGAGCTTGCCGCACTTGCTGAACCGGCGTTAAAGCCGAACCAGCCAACATAGAGGATAGAAGCACCGGTGAATACCATCGGCAGGTTGTGAGGTTTGAATGCTTCTTTACCGAAGCCCGCACGTTTGCCCAACAGATAAGCACCAACCAGACCTGCGCTCGCTGCGTTGATGTGAACAACGGTACCGCCCGCGAAGTCCAGCGCGCCGTCTGCTGCCAGATAACCGCCCGCCCAGACCATGTGCGCGATTGGAATATAGGAGAAGGTCAGCCAAATCACGGTGAAAATCAGCACCGCAGAGAAGCGAACACGTTCAGCGATACCGCCAACGACCAACGCAACGGTGATCGCCGCGAAAGAGCATTGGAAAGCAACGTGGATCAGCTGAGAGAAGGTGCCGGTGACTGACGTCAGACCGATGCCTTTCAGCATTGCATTGCTGAAGCCGCCAAAGAATGCGTTACCCGTGCTGAACGCCAGGCTGTAGCCATAAAGCATCCACAAGACACAAACCAGAGCGAAGGTGACGATGACCTGAGTCAGCATCGACAAGACGTTTTTAGAACGCAGCAAACCGCCGTAGAACAGCGCCACGCCTGGGACGGTCATGAACAGAACCAGAGCCGTACAAATCATCATGAAGGCATTATCGGCGCCGTTGGCAACCGGGTCTGCAGCCATCGCTAGCGAAGGCAGCAAAGCAGCCGCAGCAAGCCCCATCATGGATAAAAGTTTTTTCATTATTAGTCTACCCCTATTTCTCTACGATCAGAGTTCCACTGTTCTTTTGCTCATCGCCGAGTCAGTAATTACAGTGCTGCTTCGTCGGTTTCGCCGGTACGGATGCGAATAACGCGTTGCAATTCGGCAACGAAAATTTTGCCATCACCGATCTTGCCGGTGTAGGCCGCTTTGCTGATCACGTCGATAACTTCATCGAGCTGATCGTCAGCAATAGCGATATCAATTTTAACTTTTGGCAGGAAGTTGACGCTGTACTCAGCACCACGATACAACTCCGCATGACCTTTTTGGCGACCAAAACCTTTGACTTCTGTTACGGTCAGCCCCTGAATGCCCACAGCAGACAGTGCTTCACGCACGTCTTCCAGCTTGAAAGGTTTGATCACCACAGTAACCAGCTTCATTTTGCCACTCCTTAAATTAAGAGCTTATCGTGATACGACTCACGCCCGATACGAGTTGGATAAAGCAAAGGATGTGCCAAATCTGTTCAACGCTATCGATTCAGCTTATTAACCCCAGCAGGCGGCATTTTCAGATTAATCATGAAACATTTTGGCAAGATTCATGCCCGTGAGGATAATAAAAGCGTAGCAGATTGAGCACCATTTTGGTGCGCAATGGTCACAAAGAGTGCATGGTTATGAGAGCATGCTGAGACGCTGCATGATGATGGTGCGCAGAGGCAGGAGAATAAGTATGAAAATCGAGCTTCTGGCAGAGGCGTCTGAAAGAAAAAACTCGCTCAGACGCGCTGAATTTATACCATGGGTAAAGACTCGCCCTGCTCCGAACTGGCTAATTCTTCTCCCGCGAGCTGCAGCTGATACATCTGATAATAGCGGCCTTTTTCCTGCAGTAGTTGGAAATGACTGCCCTGCTCAACCGCCTGGCCACGATGCAGAACCAGAATGTTATCGGCATCGACAATGGTAGACAGTCGGTGGGCGATCACCACCAGGGTAGTCTGCTGCCTGATAGCACGCAGTGCACGTGAAATCGCCTGCTCCGTACCCGAGTCAATATTGGCTGTTGCCTCGTCGAGGATCAAAATTTCCGGCGCTTGCACCAGAACGCGCGCCATGGCCAGCAATTGTTTCTGCCCGACAGAAAGATTATTCCCCTGTTCGCCGAGGCGAGTGTGGATCCCTTCGGGCATCGCTTTAATCAGCGGCGCAAGCTGGACCGTCTCCAGCGCATGCCAAACCTGTTCTTCGTCAACTTCACGGCCCAGCGTGACGTTAGCCAGCACCGTTTCGGCCAGTACCACGGGATCCTGCTGCACCATGGCCACGCCTTTGCGCAGGCAACTGTGCGACAGCGAGGTCAGAGTACGGCCGTCGATCAGGATCTCGCCTTTATTAAGCGGGTAATAGCCCATCAGCAGGTTAGCGAAGGTACTTTTGCCACTGCCGGTATGGCCAACCAGCGCCACAAAGCCGCGCGACGGCACGTGCAAAGAAATATTCTCCAGCACCCATTTGTCATTGCGATAGGCAAAACTGACATCGCGGAAATCGATTTCACCGCTGTTCAGCGGTTTGGCGTCTGCTCCGTATTCCTGTTGGGATCGATCCATCAGATCAAAGATGCGCTCACCGGCCACCACCGCCTGCTGCATAATCGACTGCTGCGAAGTTAGGGCGATCAACGGCTCGTTTAGTCGCGACAGATAGTTGATAAAGGCATACAGCACGCCGACGCCAATGCTGCCCTCTTCACTAAAACCAAATAGCACTAGCAGCCCGCACAAAATTAGCGAACCAAACAGGCTCAGCAACGGGCGCAATAAAAAGCCTTCAAGCTTTAGGGTTTTCATACGCGCCAGATAGTGCGACTGACTGGCACGGGTCAGGCGTTCGCCGAAACGCTTCTGCTGGCGAAACTGCTGCACCACGCCCATGCCGTTAATTACCTCATTAAAACCGTCATTAATATCAGCCAGATAGGTACGCACCTGCCGGACAACCGGAGTGCTATAAACCTGATAAAGTGCCATGACTACCAGCACGGCAGGAAAAATACACATCGCGATCAGAGCCATACGCCAGTCGAGCAGGAACATCGCCACCAGCATCGCGCCAATTAGCGCAATGCTGCGCAGCACGGTAGATACCACCGTGACGTAGAGATCGCGGATCACCTCAGTGTCGTTGGTAACACGGGAGATAAGCTGCCCCACTGGCTGGGTATCAAAGGCACTGAGCGGCTGGCGCAACGCGGCATCCATTACGTCCGTCCTCAGGCGCTGAACCACGCCCACGGCAGCGCGGTTGAACAAAAGCGCCTGAGAATAGTGCAGGCACGCGGCCAGAACCTGAAGCACGATAAAGGCGATCGCCAGCAGACTAACCATTCCCAGTGGCAAATGACCTTTGGAAACAAAGTTGTCGATGTAATAGCTGATCAGGATTGGGCCAAGCACTTCGGCCGCGGCGGCTATCCACAGCATAATCACCGCCACCGTCAGCGGGCGGCGATAGGATTTCCCATACACCAGCAGGCGTTTTAGCGTCGGCCAAAGTTTGATCTTTTTTGCCGGGGGATTTTTAGAGAGGATCTGACTCATGGATTAATCGGCTCCTGTGGGGCAGGAACATCATCCAGCGCCGCTTCAAGCTGTTGATAACGATTCATATCGCGATACCATCCGGCACTGGCCGCCAGCGTGTCATGATCGCCGCGCTGCACCACGCTACCTTTGGAAAACACCAGAATCTCGGCAGCATCAATTAATGCCGAGAGACGGTGTGCACTGATGATCACCGTTTTATTGCTGCCCCAGCTACGCAGGTTTTGCAAAATCTGGTGCTCGGTGCGGCCATCGACGGCACTAAGCGCATCGTCAAGGATCAGGATTTCGGCGTCGAGCAACAGCGCGCGTGCGATAGAAATACGCTGCTTTTGACCGCCGGACAGCATCACGCCGCGCTCGCCGACCTCGGTGTCGTAACCCTGCGGCAGGCGCAAAATGTCATCATGCACGCAGGCCATTTTTGCCGCCTGCTCGATTTGTGCCTGAGTGGCATCTGGGCGGCCGAGGGCAATGTTTTGCGCCACCGTGTCGGAGAATAAAAACGGCGTCTGACTGACTATTGCCAGCCTCGAACGCCAGTCATCGAGCAGCACCTCACTCAGCGCTATTCCTTGATAACAAATGCTGCCTTCGGTGACATCGAACTGACGTTGCAGCAGCGCTAATAGCGTGCTTTTCCCAGAACCTGTCGGCCCGCACAGTCCGAGCATATTCCCCGGCTGCAAGGTGAATTGCACATCGTGTAACGACGGTACGCTGGTCTGCGGGTAAACGAAGCTTTCAATATTCACCTCCAGCGTGCTGCGCTGTTCAGACAGCCGCCGAGTGCCATCAACCACGCACGGCGCCTCCTGCAACAGGCTGCGGATACGGCTATAGGCCGCACTACCGCGTTCAACAATGTTAAACATCCAGGCTAACGCCAGCATCGGCCAGATCATCAGTCCAAGATACATCACAAAGCTGGTCAATTGGCCCAACGTCAGATGACCGTTGACTACCATCCAACTGCCGCCGCCGATTGCCAGCATGTTAGCCATGCCGATAGAGACATAAATTGTGGGATCAAAGCGAGCATCGACGCGCGCCACGCGCATGTTTTTGACGCCCGTATCTTCGGCAACTTCGGCAAACTGTGAAGACTGATGATTCTCGAGACCAAAGGCTTTGATCATGCGAATGCTGGTGAGGCTTTCCTGCGCCTGATCGTTTAAAGAAGAGAAAGCCGCCTGCGCCACTTTGAACCGCTGATGCAGCTGATCGCCGTAGCGTTTGATTACCGCGGCCATAATCGGCATCGGCACCAGCGAAAGCAAGGTCAGCTCCCAGCTGATTTGCGTTGCCATCACAATCAATACTGCCATGCCCATCACCAGCGAATCGACCAGCGTCAACACCCCTTCCCCGGCGGCGAAAACCACTCGGTCAACGTCGTTGGTGGCGCGAGCGATCAGATCACCGGTGCGATGACGCAGGTAGAAAGCCGGATGCTGACGGCTAAGTTGACGATAGAAATTTTGACGAAGTTCTACCGCCAATTGATAGGATGCGCCGAACAGCAGCACGCGCCAGACATAGCGCAATAAATAAACCAGAATGGCCGTGCCGAGGATCAGGCCCAGCCAATAGAAAAGTTTTGTCGCAGGCAGGGTTTTATTGGTGACACCATCAATAATGATGCCCACCAGCTTAGGCGGCAAAAGTTGCAGGATGGCGATAACGATTAACAGAGCGACGGCTCCCAGATACCGACGCCATTCGCGGCGGAAGTACCAGGCCAGTTGGGCAAACAGTCTCACGCAGATTTTTCCATGATTTTAGTTTTTAAATTCTCTTGTTTCCTGCGTTAGGATACCACCGATAGCCGCCCATTCTTACGAAACTTTTTTGCCTAAAGAGGCAAATGAGTGGTCGACTTTATGCGTTCCATCGCAAAGTTGGATGTCACATCGAGCAGCCCCGGCACAGCGCTCACCAGCTTTTTATAAAAGTTATCGTAGCTTTTCATATCCGCGACCTGAACCTGCAAAAGATAATCGAATTCCCCGGCCATACGGTAAAACGATAGCACTTCGGGAAAAGACTCTACCTGTGCAACGAAGTTTTGATACCACTGGCTGCTGTGCTGCTGTGTTTTGATGCGTACAAACGCAGTCAGGCTCAGGCCGAGCTTATCGCCGTCGAGCAGCGCGACTTTGCCAACAATAATCCCCGCTTCCTCCAGCCGTTTGATTCTTTTCCAACAAGGAGTCGAGGTTAGATTAACCGCCTCAGCCAGCTCGTTTAATGAAAGCGTGCAGTCTTGCTGCAACAGTGCCAACAGCTTGCGGTCAATTTTATCTATCATAAGGCCATTCCAGAGAAATATTTTCTCCAAACCTGCCGTTTATGATGAAAAATAGCAACCTTTTTTCCCAGGCAGCAGGGTAAGCTACGGCTATCAAAACAACTTTTCTTTCCCCTGGAAACACATCATGAACGACTGTTGGGTCAAAAACGCTATTAAAGAGATCGACGCGGATTTTCGCCGCTCTGCCGACACTCATTTGATACGCCTTAATATTGCAGATTTCCCGGGGATCTCGCTGTATCTAAAAGATGAAAGCACGCATCCGACGGGAAGTCTCAAGCACCGCCTGGCTCGTTCACTGTTTCTTTTCGGCCTTTGCAACGGCTGGATCAAAGAAAACACGCCGATTATTGAATCCTCATCCGGCAGTACAGCCATTTCAGAAGCTTATTTTGCGCGGCTGCTGGGTTTGCCGTTTATCGCCGTGATGCCAGCCTGCACCGCGCCACGCAAGATCCAGCAAATTGAGTTCTACGGCGGTCGTTGCCATTTTGTAGAAAATTCCAGCCAAATTTACGCCGCTTCCGAACAGCTGGCAAAAGAGCTTAACGGCCATTATATGGACCAGTTCACCTACGCTGAGCGCGCAACGGACTGGCGCGGTAACAACAATATCGCCGAAAGCATTTATCGCCAGATGGAGCTGGAACCTTATCCGGTGCCACGCTATCTGGTAATGAGCGCCGGAACCGGCGGCACCTCCGCTACGCTGGGGCGCTATATCCGTTATCAGGGACATCGCACTGAGCTGGTCGTCGTGGACCCAGAGAATTCGGTGTTCTACGACTGTTATCAGCAGGGCAATAAAGATCTGGTGGCACAGTGCAGCAGCCGTATCGAAGGGATTGGCCGCCCGCGCGTGGAGCCTTCGTTTATTCCGGGTGTAATCGATCGAATGATACAAATTCCTGACGCTGCCAGCGTCGCGACCGTGCACTGGCTGGAAACTATGCTTGGCCGTAAGGTTGGCGGTTCAACCGGTACCAACGTCTGGGGAGCGTTACAGCTGGCACAGGAGATGCGCGAAAGGGGTGAGAAAGGCGCGATTGTGACGCTGATTTGTGACAGCGGCGAGCGCTATCAACACACCTATTTTAATCCGCACTGGGTGGCAGAAAACCTTGGCGACTTATCGCCTTACCGCGAAAAGCTCGCCGGACTGCGTTAACCCCCCGGCTATGTGGAAACGAAAAAAGCCGACGTTTGCGCGTCGGCTGGCTGTAAGGCCTCTTTATTCGGGGGAATAATTGAGGTTTGGTGAATTCAGCCAATGTTGTAAAAAGTGCGCGACCGCCTGATCTTTGCAATGTCCGATGACTTCCAGGTGTGCAACATGCTGCTTCAACAGCGGCAACGCATTGCCCATCACTAACCCCCGCCCCACGCTTTGCAGCATTTCGCGGTCATTCATCGCGTCGCCAAACGCCATGCAGTCAGAAAGAGGGATCCCCAGCCTCTGGGTCAACAACGCCAGTGCACTGCCTTTATTACTGCCCGCGGGCATCACATCCAGACAGTCATGAGCCGAGAAGCAGCAGTCGAGACTCGCGCCAAAATATTCCTGTAACCGTGGCAGCAGTTTTAGCAACTCGTCATGGGGCGCACAGAAACAGACCTTGCTGTTACCCACGCTGGAAATATTTTTTAAATCAGTAAGCTGATAGCGAAAGCCGCTGAATTGATGCGCGAGCAACAGTTCAGGGCAGTCATGATGGGTAAACCAGCCATCATCACGGAAGGTATGCAGGCTGGCCTGAGTGTTCCATTCTCGTTCAACCAGGGCACGGAAACTTTCTTCCGGCAAATCGCTCGCGTACAACAAGGTGCCGTTCAAATCGTGTACTCGCGTACCATTGCCGGTGATCAGATAACCGGGAATATCAATATTGGCGAGGATCTGTTTCATTTCAAGGTAATGGCGACCGGTAGCAAAGGTCAGAGTCACTTCCCTTGCGGACAGCTGCCGCAGGCTAGACAGCGTTTTTTCTCCAAGCTGATGGTTTGGCATCAGCAGCGTGCCGTCCATATCAAACGCGGCCAAACGCAGCGTATTTTGCTCTTTCACAGTCCTGTTCCTCCTGAAATCCAAAAGCGATCTCGGTCATAGTTAGCGCAATCCAGTTCGGTAAAAAGTATCGCCTGTAATATGCTGAACAAATAGTGACGTCTTGTAATAAACACTTCCGGATTTACTATGCGCCTGCAAAATCGGCTGAATCAGTATCAGCGCTTATATAATAAAAACGGACTCCAGCCGCAAGTCACTACGGTTGCCGCGTTGGCGGCGATCTTCTTTTGCAGCGAACGTCATACCCGCACACTGATTACACAGTTTCAGCAGGCGGGGTGGATAAGCTGGTCGTCGCAGGCTGGCCGAGGCAAGCGCGCTGAAATCACCTGTCTGCAAAGGCCGGAAACTTTGCGCGAAAGCCGTCTGCAAAAATTGCTGGCTGACGGCGAACACTCTGCCGCACTCCAGTTCAGCCAGCTGGATCCGCAGCATCTCAATGCACTGCTTGCGCCCCATCTCGGCGGCCAATGGCAGGAAGATGCGCCGACGCTGCGCATTCCCTATTATCGAGCACTGCAGAGGCTTGACCCACAAACGCTGACCGGACGCGCCGAACAGCATATTGCCCACACGATTCACGCCGGGCTGACTCGTTTTACCACCGGCAACTCGTCACCCCAGCCGGATTTGGCCCACCACTGGCAAATCAGTGAAGAAGGAAATGTGTGGCAATTCTTTTTGCGCAGCCAGCTCTACTGGCATAACGGGGAACGACTCCTAGTCAGGCAACTTTGCCAACTGTTAGAACAGCTGCGCGATGCGCCACGCAGTCGCCACAGCTTGCAAAATGTTGAATCTGTTTCGCAGCCGCACGCGTTATGCCTGCAGTTTCGCCTGAAAAAGCCTGATTACTGGCTGGCGCATCGCTTGGCCGATCTTAGCTGCCTGTTGTTTCATCCTCATGATCCTACTCTCGGCGCCGGGCCATTTAAGCTGACACATTTCGCACCTGAACGCGTCAGGCTTGAGCAACATGCTTACTATCATTTGCAGCGCCCTTTCCTCGCCGCGATTGAATATTGGATTTCTCCCCGCCTGTTTGAAGGACGTGGCCGAGATAATGTCAGTTGCCAGCACCCGGTGCGCATTACTTTGGGTGAGAAAAACCAGATGGCATTAGTCAGGCCGGTAAAGCGCAGCACCAGTCTCGGTTTTTGCTACCTGGCGTTAAACCAGAAGAGAAACACCCTCACGCCGCAGCAAGCGCAGAAAATTATTGGTCTGGTTCAGCAGTCTGACCTGCTAGATAACTTGCCTATCGATTGCAATCTGGTAAAACGCAGCCGTGAGATGCTGCCAGGCTGGCCATTGCCCGAGTCGCAGCCCGCTGCAGATGTCGCATTGCCCGCCAAACTCTCCTTACTGTTTCATCCTCCGGTTGAACTTGAACTGGTGGCCGCAGCGCTAAAGGCCGCGCTGGCCGAACACGGCTGCGCGCTTGAATGTCATTATCATGCCGGAAGGCTATGGGACAACGCCTTGCAGTTAGCGAACGTTGATTTGCTGCTTGGCGACCGGCTGATCGGCGAGGCCCCTGTGGCAACGCTGGAAAACTGGCTGCGGCAGGATCCCTTATGGACGGCAATCCTTGGCGATCAAGATCTGCAGCAGCAAAATCAACACCTGCTGGCTATTCAACAACATCCGTCCGAGTCGTTAAGGGAAGAAAAGCTGCGCCGGCATTTTTTCCAGTTAATGCAGCAAGGTACGCTTACTCCATTATTCAATTATCAATATCAGGTCAGCGCGCCGCCGGGAGTCAGTGGTGTTCAGCTCACGGCCTTGGGCTGGTTCGATTTTTGTCAGGCCTGGTTGCCACCGCCGGTCAGCAAATTTGATGGATTTTCGCTATTAACGTCGGCAAAACGTCAGTAACATACCGCCATCGAACGCTGTTTACCTCTGGCAGCAGGAACAATTAAAAAGGTATTTAAGATGAAAAGAGCCGTTGTGGTCTTTAGTGGCGGTCAGGATTCAACCACTTGCCTGGTGCAGGCGCTCACGCAGTATGACGAAGTGCACTGCGTCACCTTTGACTATGGTCAACGCCATCGTGCCGAAATAGACATCGCCCAAAAACTGTCTGTCGAGCTGGGAGCCAAAGCGCACAAGGTTCTCGATGTGGGTCTGCTTAACGAACTGGCAGTCAGCAGCCTGACTCGCGATAACATTCCTGTTCCGCAATTCGGTGAAAATGCTGAAAACGGGTTACCAAGCACTTTCGTGCCGGGGCGTAATATTTTGTTCCTGACGCTGGCCGCAATTTATGCCTATCAGGTGCAGGCAGAAGCCGTGATTACTGGCGTCTGTGAAACTGACTTCTCAGGTTATCCAGATTGCCGCGACGAATTTGTGAAAGCGCTAAATCACGCGGTCACATTGGGCATAGCCCGCGATATTCGCTTCGAAACCCCGTTGATGTGGCTTAACAAGGCGGAGACCTGGGCGCTGGCCGACTATTACGGAAAACTGTCGCTGATTCGTCATCAAACGCTGACCTGCTATAATGGAATTCCTGGCGACGGCTGTGGCGAGTGTGCCGCGTGCCACCTACGTGCCAAGGGCCTTGAGGAATATCAGCAGGCCTCAGAGGCTATTAACGCCAGCCTGAAAAAGAAAACCGGTCTGGCTTAACTGGCAGACTGTTAATCCAGGCCCGCTCTATTTTTTTTGCAGGGCCTGTAATGTGGTAAATGAAGAGAGATATTCAGTCATCGAGGGGCCTAAAGAACGATAAATATCGCTGGCCTCTTTTATCTCTTTTAATCTTTTCTCCCCCTTCTTGTTTAATCCGCTGTTTACCGCCAAATTTCTCCATACCCCAAGGTTAATTTGCTTCTTTCTGGCATAGCCCGTCGCTCCGCCAATATCCAGCCGTTCTTTTACCGTTAAAGACTGCCATTCCTCAAGGTGCCGTCGTTCTACACTCGTCATGCTATGCGGGAATAATCTTTGCAAACCAAGCAAAAGCAGGCCACTGCCGTTAGCGAGATTCTTGAAAGAACCCAGTGCAATCTTTCGCTTGAGAGCAAAGCCTGCCGTGCCGCCCTCATTCTTGCGCTCAAGAGGGGTCATGCTAAACCATTCAGCAAGATGACTTTTTGAGACGGGTTTAATGATAGAGCGTTCAAGACGCTGCAACCCCATCGCGGTCAATCCCTCCATATTGGCGTATTGCTGAAAATTGAATACGCTTATACGGTGGCTACAGGCAAAACCCGTCACACTGCCTGCCTGATGTTTTTCTTCGAGGGTCATCGACTGCCAGGCACGCAGATGACATTCGGTAATGCGGGCGTCGTTAACTTCGATTTTCTGCCGACCAAAATCGGTCAGCCCCTGCATATTTACCATCTTTTTAAACTGCGTCATGCGGATATGATGGGTAAAGGCAAAACCTTTAGCCCCACCGCATTCCTCCCGTTCCGCTAAAGTCATGCTCAGCCATTTTTTCAGATGGCTCGCGCTTACCGAAATTAGCTTTTCTTTTGATAGCCTCTGCATGCCCATCAGGGTCAAACCATTATGATTTATGAACCGTTTTACCCCCCGTACGTTGAGTTGATTGTGCAATGCGAATCCATTGACTCCACCCATAGCCCCTTTTTCGTGGGCTGACATGTTCAACCAGGTATGCAGATGTTGGGGTTCAACGCGAGGAATTCCCACAGATAAAATCTGATTAAGCCCCTGCGAGGTGAGGCCGTTGCCGTTTATCAGATATTTCATAGCGCCGGAGTCAATACCGTGCAAATTGGCATAGCCCGCGGTACCCCCCACCTCCTTTCTTTGTTCAACGGTCATATCACGCCATTTAATAATCAGGTGCTTGTCTATTTTTTTGACAGACTCTTGTGGCGACAGTGTCGCACCTAAGCTGAATGTCTCGGCTGCCTGCACCCTAGAACTTCCAGATATTAGGGGCTGGTTAGAACAAATTGAAGTAAATGCTGACGCCTGCTGCGTAGTGATCACATTCTGGGTAAAAGAGCCGGGAAAAGTAGAGGTCGTGGTTATCAGGGGAGATTGAACAAATACCCCTTTGCTTGTAGGTGACAACATAGTCTTATCGCGCCTGTCAGTTGAAGGGTTAAGCTCATCTCGGGCGATATTCTGCCCTGACTTAAGGCGCAACTATATAAAGAAGCGCTTATTACGTTCTTTCTTCCTCCAACTCACGCAGCCTTTCTCTAAGCTCTCCCTCCAGCGGCAACGCCTTCTGAGTTTTTAGATCAATGCAGACAAACGTGAGCATGGCGTCGGAAACTGCCTCTCCTTTACAGGTAATAACCTGTTTGAGCACGCCACTCTTGCCATTTAACTGCTCGAGCCTGCTGTCGATTTGCAGCAAATCGCCAAGCACCGCCGGTTTGCGATAGTTGATATTGATGTTGACCACGATGAAGGCGATATTGTTTTGCGCCATCCACTGGAAGCCTTCTTTATTGTCCAGCCATTCCCAGCGTGCCGTTTCGAGAAACTCGAGATAGCGTGCATTATTAACATGTTGATAAACATCAATATGAAATCCGCGAACCTTGATAACTGTTTGCATAGTGTGAACCTGCCAATTGATAAAAGTTTACGACTGGCGTTGTCAGCAGGACAACGCCAACTGGTCAGACTTCTTTCAGGTTAGCAGAAGAACGCGGCGAAAAAAGCCTCTCGCTCATCGCCGCGATCCGTATCACAATTTCAAACGTGACTGATTACGCTGGAACAAAGCGGGACCAATTCCCGGTACTTCCTGAAGTTGTTCTATCTGGGTAAAAGGCCCCATCTCCTCGCGATACTCCACGATAGTTTGCCCCTTTTTCAGTCCTACCCCGTTAAGAGCCTTGGACAGCTCTTCGGCGCTGGCATGGTTTAGGCTGACCTTTTCCTCTTCAACGCTGCTACTCGCCTCCTTAGCCGCGGACTTTCCGGCCTTTTTATCATGAGTTGCCGATTTATCGACGCTACTGGAAGCGGTGGTTTTTGCCGCGCTTTCCGTAGCGGCCTGTGAGCTAAATGGCATAACGGCAAGTCCTAAAGCCAGTGCCAGGGTAGTGATTGATAGTTTTTTCATGCTGTAATCCTCCGTGTTGTTGACAGCACGGACAGAGTGACGTGGCGGGAAGTGAATAACAAACGGCAGAAATCAGAAATGGAAAAGGCCGCGAAAGCGGCCTTTTGGTGTTGCAGACTGTTGCACTACGGCTTCGTGAAGCCTCGCAGTTTTACTGGTTCTGCGCCGCTGCGCCGAACTTCACTTTCGCTTGCTGACGCAGGTTAGCGAGCAAGGCATCAAAGGTATTATTTGATGAGGTCTGTTGCAGCTGCTGAGCAAACTGAGCGGCTTCTGCATCTGGCAATTTGCCCTGAGTCACGCCAGTCAGTTTAATCAGGACCGTGTTGCCGTTGTTGTCCTGCGAAATGCCATAGCTTGGTTTGTCAGCTGTTGGCTGTGGCAGCGCATAGACATTCTGTTCAAAGTCAGAAGGCTGAGCGGTACGTTGCACTTTTTGCACGTCGCCAAAGCTCACACCGGCCGCTTTCAGGGCATCGTCACCTTTGCCCTCTTTCAACGCGACCAGAATTTTCTGTGCATCGATACGCGCCTGATCTTCTGCCTTCTGGCGTTTAACCAGCGTAGCAACCTGATCCTTCACTTCAGCAAATGGCTTGATGCCAGCAGCTTTGTGGGCGTCAACACGAACAACAAAGGCACGGTCACCGTCAACGGTAATCACGTCAGAGTTACTGCCAGGCGCGCCATCATGGCCAATCAAAGAACCATCAAACAGTACCTGAGTTACCGGCTTAAAGTTGATTGCCGCAGGAACAGTCTGCTGTGTGAACCAGTCGGTATGAGAGGCCTGAGTCCCGGCAGCCTTCTCGGCTGATGCCAGAGATTCGTTGTCATTGCTTGCTGCATCGCTAACTTTTTGCTGAAGAGCATAGTAAGCATCTACTGCTTTCTCTTGCTTCAGCTTGTCGACGATACCGTCATGCACCTGAGCCAGTGGTTTTACCTGCTCTGGCACGATGTCATCCAGACGCAGAATGAAGTAACCGCTGTCAGACTTGATCACGCCTGAAAGCTGGCCTTTGGTGGTCAGGTTGGCGCTTTTGAATTCTGGCAGCGTGGTTTCAGGTTCCATCCAGCCCAGATCGCCGCCCTTCTTGCCGCTCAGGGTATCGATAGACTTGGTTTTTGCCAGTTCGGCAAAATCGGCACCACCTTTCAGCTGAGCGTCGATAGCCTGGGCGTCTGCCTGATCTTTGGCAACGATCACGCTGTAACGACGACGTTCAGGCTGGCCA
>CAWUIY010000071.1:0-17603 GCA_963922555.1 uncultured Serratia sp.
CTGCGTGTCAGCAGCCTGACGCTGAGCCGAATAACGGCAAGTCGACAGGGACAAACCTGTTAGCCTGCAGACACGACGTTGTGACAGACCGGTCGCATCACACATCAACACCACGGCTTCGCGCTTCTGGTCTGTCGTCAGAACTTTCGGCCAAGAGCCACCTGAAGCGCCTCTTTATCCAGCATGGCTTCGGCAAGCCGCTTCTTGAGTCTGGCGTTCTCTTCCTCAAGTGACTTCAGCCGCTTAACCTCGGGCACCTCCATACCGCCATACTTCTTACGCCAGGTGTAAAACGTGGCATCGGAAATGGCGTGCTTGCGGCAGAGTTCACGGGCAGAAATCCCGGCTTCAGCCTCGCGGAGAATACTGATGATCTGTTGGTCGGAAAAAAGCTTCTTCTTAGGGATTTCCTCATGTGGCTTATGAAGACATTACTAACATCGGGGTGTACTAATCTACCGTGAGCAGGTCAACAGTTACCTGTACTGGCGGTGTTAAATATATGAGCAATCAAACGTTATCAGCTTACTATCTCAACGCTCAATGTTGCCGGTGAGCGAATTTTTTTCAGTAACAAGTATAAAAATAGCGGCTGAATCACTGTCAGGGCCATAGATAACCCCGCAAGTTGCGTGAGGTTCTCAAGATGCCCACCAGTGTCGACAAGAATTACAGATGACATCACCGCTGCTAACCCACTGAAGGTATGCTGGCAAACACTTTGCAGTGACATGAATGCCGCACGTTCTCTTGGCTGGGGTATCAGCGTATTTACTGAAGCGGCTGCTATTGTCCTTGTCGCCGTAAAAGCCATAAACATTGTAAAGATGGCAAGTGGGGGTAACCAAGGACTATGAAGAAATCCATCCCATAATAGGAAAAGGACCATCATTGACAGAACCATGGTGACCTTTAATACACCCAATTTGTCAATAAGACGTCCCCCGAACTGAAGCACCACCAAGCTTGCGATGCCCCCCACCACGTAATACTCACTCATTAATTCCCGTGGCACGAAAAGGTTATATTGCAACCACGCTGCGAGATTAGGCACAATTAGGAAGGTACTGAAGATGGCAAGTCCCATAGTCATAAAGCCATAAATGACCAGAGGGTTCCTCAGCAAGTTCAGTAATGATACGCATGCCTGTGGCTTAAGGCTCTTCACCTCGAGATGATGGATCATATTAGGAAGGAGCACCCAAACGGCAAGTAGCGTTAGCACACCACACAAACTTACTACCAAAAAAGGCGCGCTCCAGCTGAACCAGAGTGCCATCTTCAGCCCAAACGGTACACCGGCAATCGCCGCAACAGAAAAAGCCCCCATAACGATAGCCATTGCTCGCCCACGCTGTGCAGCAGGGACCTGATCAGTAACGATTGCTAGAGCAATGGAAGTTGCAGGCCCCGCAAAAAGGCCCGCAAATAGACGAGCTATGAAAAGACTCTCCATATTCCAGGCATAACCACAAAATAACGTCGATAAAGTCAGTCCAAGCAGAGCAACTATTGTTACGTGTTTGCGATCAAAGTTGTCAATAAACTTGGCAGCCATTAGCGACGAAAGAGCCGCTGCAAGCGTATAACTCCCGCCTAAGTAACCGATATAAGTAGGTGAAATTGCGAGCTCTCTTGCCAAATCAGGACCAAGAGGCATGATTATCATAAAATCTACAGCATTGACTAGCTGTATTAACGCCGCCAGAAAAATGCTTTTTCTCGCCAAGGTAGTTAGATTGTTCGACATAAAACCTCTTAACTGAATTCTATAATATAGATGTACGTGGCTACTTAACTTAATAAGTAGTCAGTTTATTGCACTTCCGCATTTTCAAAACGTTCGATAAGTGAATTGCATGTTGGTCGGTCAAAGAGTTCATAGAGTTCATAGAGTTCGAGGTTCGGATACAGCGCCATCAATTCAATATGTAAAGTTATTGCCTGTAGTGACGATAGTCCGTAATCAAAAAAATTACTGTCAGTATTAAAATCTGCGTCTGAAATATGCCCCTTCAAGATCTTCATAGCTGGATGTTTAGGATCCTTTTTATTCACAAGATTTAGGTTGTGAGCAATCTCCGCTAATTTCGCCATTGCGTCCTTTGATAGCAAAGCTAGTTTTTTGATATCAACCTTCCCATTGAGCGTGACAGGTAGAACATCCGTGAAGAAGAAATATCCGGGGATCATATAATGGCTTAATTGCTGTGAGAGATAATATCGGATCTCACTAGCAGCCATAACAGCCGTCCCCTTATTGGTCTTGAGCCAGGCGATCTGTGGTGCAGAATTGTCATCCTCGGATTTTGCTTGTACCAAACAGGCTTGTAATACGCCAGGAAGGCTTTCAAGTACATTGATAATCTCCCTCCCTTCAATCCGAAAACCATTAATTTTAAAAAAATCGCCTTCACGTCGCAGATAATTAGAGACTTTCACCTGCTCTGCAAGCATCTGCGCTTATCATGTTCAATGGAACATTTGCATGCGTAAGGCTATCCTGCAAACTTTGTGCAGTTTCCTGCAACAGGTTCCTTATGCCTGTTTGGCCACACGCAACTAAAATTGGTAAAATATTGATATAACAGCCAATTGCTTTTTTATCCTCGGGATCGCGATTAGCAATCGTGACCCCCGTACAGAGGGTTGTTTCGCTCAGTACGTGAGCAAGGTGGGCATTGAAAGTGGAATACCAGACGATAAAAGGCGAAGTTTTAAATTTTCTTGAAACTTTCAGTACTCGCTCGACCAGTTGTTGGGGAAGACGCTCTTGCAGGGATCCGGGTAGCACTTTTCCCGCCTGAGTCGCTTCGTACGTAGGAGGAAGTCGTGTAACCGGTCTGTCTGTAAGACGCCTTTTCCACCACTCCCTACTTTTGTCACTAACGGTATAAGAGTTTGTAGAAGAAATGAGGGCGATGACAAAAGATTTTCCACTGCTGCACTAGGAACAAGCACCCCTTTAGGCTTTCCTGTGCTCCCTGAAGTGAACATCACTGACATCACGTCTGATGGAATAGTTGACGAAGTTTGTTCCTCTCCATGCCATATATAAACGATTTCTCCAGTCTCAGGTATGAGGTCATTTATGATTAGGATCTTTGGAAAATTTCCTATGATGTCGGCTACTGAAGCTGCTGACTTATCCTGATCAATGGGAACGAAAGGATATCCCCTCTCTATTGCCGCCAACATCAAAATAATCGCCTTTAAACGGCACTGAACCTGAATTAAAACAGGTGTTGGTGAAGAGGGCAAATTGCACTGGCAGATTTCGATATATCGGGATAATTGTGCAAAGCTGATTGTCTGCCCATCTTTGACAATTGCAGTTCGACTCCCCTTTGACAGGCGTATCTGCTTTAGTTGATGTCTGAGCGTCATGAAAGCGTATCCCTCCTGGATAGTTTGAGATTAATTGAGTCTTGTTCAAATAAAGGCAATGAAATGATTAACCCTTGAAATGTATATAGTGATTTTTGACGTATCAACATTTTGACAATGGTCCCTAAATAATGAACACCTGCCTTGACTAATCACCGAAGCAATACACTTACAATCTCTTAACTTTAGCAATACTTCGAAACAAATATAATTTTAAAAGCAGCTTGAAGCAATACTTAATTCTGAGCTTAAATTAAATTAAGAGCTTATAACTGAATTTAAACCATACATAAAGATTATTTGTCTACAAAAAAGCAAATGCAAGGTCGATTATCTGTAAGTTTGCGATATAAATTTATTTTTCAGCCAAATAACATAATTAATGCAATTAATTTAAATTAGCCACACATAGACACTAGTTAATCTTTGCATAAATACATAAGTTATTATTAATTATGATGATGATGCTAATAGCGTTATTGCCTATGAGAACTGACAAAATAATGAATAGACCCCACTTTCCTAGATGGTTCGGTGCCTTATGTGGACTGACCCCACCCCGGTAGACAATCCTGCCCTATAGTTTGGACTGACCCCGAGCCCTGGACAAATCTGGCCTATATTTTGAGCATTGAAGGAGTCTATGAGCACATAACAATTTACTCCTGAATGTTAAGTTAGCCGATTACGCCTTTCACTCGATCAGTGGAAACTGATTTTCGAAGCTGCAAAAACCGTACCGCCCTACCTGGCAAATTCAATGCTGTTAGCGTTAGTGACGGGCCAAAGAAGAGGAGACATTGCGAACATGAAGTTTTCTGACGTTTGGGATGAACACCTGCACGTCACTCAGTCTAAAACCGGCATGAAGCTTGCGTTACCTTTATTCCTTACCTGCAATGCTATCGGCTTATCTTTAGCTGAAGTGATTAACATCTGTCGTGACAAGGTCACTAGTGCATATATGATCCATCATCATCGAATAGATGGAAGCACTCTTAGCGGGCATCAGGTTAATGAAAATACAATAACTCGAGCATTCACCGAAGTACGGAATAAAGTTCTTCCAAACCCCAAGCCTGGCAGTACTTTGCCCTCATTTCATGAGCAGCGCTCGCTTTCAGATCGCCTTTATCGCGAACAAGGGATCGATACACAAATACATTTGGGACACAAAAATGCATCACAAACTGATAAATATCAAGATGATAGAGGTGCAGGTTGTAAAACTTTGATTGTTTAAAAATGACGCATTCTGGTGAATTCTGAAGAGAATCCCTCACAAATTTTTAAATTTTTTAAAATTCGTATTGGGGAGGAATTTTGAGGGGATTTTGGAGAGAACTAAAATTCATTATTTATCATACAGATACGTCAAGGTGATTTGTTCCATAGGCAAACGACAGAAAGCTAAATCGCAAGATGATAAAAAGCCGGTCAGCATACTGAACCGGCTTTTTTTATGCCTACACTAAATTGATCGTCTTCAGTAAGTAACCTTATATTGTTCTTATTGGCGCGGATTAACAGTGGATAAACACGCTAATGGGCTTAATTATATCTGCGACTCACTAATAACTATTTGGGGGTAACTCCTTTGGATTAAATAAAGGTATTATTATCAGCCTGGTGTGAATAATTAAGGATTTATGATGCTCAGTGGCTATTACTTTCCACTAGACGAAATCAATGAAAATACAAGCGTTGCCGTGAAAAAAATTTTGCTTACACTTAGAAAATAACATTAGATAAAATTATTACTTAAAATACTTTTGATATAAAAATCTTCATTTATCTGTTTAAATTTCACTCACACCTCTGAATTAGACTGATAATTCAACCGTGCGTTATATGGAAAAATTACAATAAAATCATGACATTGAGAAGGAAGCTCAGTATGAATAAAAGGAATATAGCATGTGAGCTTATGCGCCCTGCCAGCTGACGTTTCAGACGGGTTGGAGACGCTACTTTTGAGAAGAGTATGTATTGATGCAGTCTAGTCTTGAGAATTACTATATCGTTGTTTCGATTGTATATTACAATTATATCAATCAAAATGTTTATACAAATGAAATGCTATATCCATCTCAAAAAAATAAGTTGCACCCTAATTAACACAGGATGACATTGATCTCATTGGAGTTTAGGAGTAATCTGGGCTGGCAACTCACTTGAGCATTTGATGGTTTATCTTTATTAGCATGTGCAGTAACGGGTGCCCTCATGATAGGTGTTGCATTGAGTTTATCCATATTCGAGCGGAATTTGGAACATCACTTATCAATTAAAAACCTAATATGCGGTAACTATTCATGAATGAACAGACGTTATCCGATGAGAATCTATGCCCTTTTTGTGGTCATGAGTTAGACGATGACATGACCGTGTGTGAGCATTGCGGAAGTACCAGAGTCAGGGGATATATCAGCAAAATCGAAAGAAGGATAATGTTAACCATACAAGTGATTTTGTGCGGACTAACAATCTTTTATTTCTGGAACTATTACGATGATACTCAAAAGAACTTTTTGCTGGAAGTTTTCCTTTTTGCTGTCGCAATTTTGCTCTCAATAGTTATTCCATTGTTTCTGTTCAAACTTAAAAATAAGCGCAGAGTTATGTGGAAAAGGAGAGTTTTTTCGATGTAAGTTGCCCGTTTTCGAAACACTTTAACCGGCTTGAATATCCCTCTCGCGGTTAAATGTTAATGCAGACAAGACCTGTAGCGCCGTAAGAAGGAAGCATGATATCAAGTTTTTATCTTAAGAAACTTTCTTCCTGAAACCTTACATCCACATAAGAAGCGTACAGGCCTTTCTTGTCGTGTGAACTTGAAACGTTGTGGTTTATTTATCGCCTCTGCTACCATCAGGAAGCGACAACATAAAAACCGGCTAGCACCAGAGACATCCAGAAAAGTGAACAGAGCGCGAAAATCCCTATCCATACTTTTTCTCTGAAGGTCATCATTGAGTGTTGTCTGGTCATTTTCATCATTTTCTTATTCCCCGCTACTAAATGTTAAGAAAATCTTGACATAAAATATCACCCTAAATAGTGATGGAAATCTCATCCCTTAAAAGCTATGGAATTTTGGAGGAATTGAATTTTAAAAAAGTGATGTAAATCTCATAACCCTTAGGTTAATTACTAAATTTGAGAACGATCACCTCCCGGATTCAAATTCATCCTGAAGACTTTTGTTGGCCAATTTTGCTGTGAATTATTGTTCAATATATATCCAATTCTCGGTTTTTTATTCATTGCGGGTCATATAATCGACAAAAATAACAGGCGGATAACTTCCACCTGCAAAACAGATTTACTCTGCTTCGCCCACCCCTCACGACTTAACTAACTGCTAGCAGCAGATATGGACTGGAAATAAAGCGATACACCCCCTGTAAATCGGTCAAATCTCGACAATTCCAACCCAGAACCTCTGGTAATATAGCCTTTCCTATCAATAACATATCATCTAAACTCTGGATATCTGCCTACTCTGCCTCTACGGTTATTTTTTATTGCCCCAGGTTCTTTTTTTCATTTACTTGCTAGCAAAAACCACCCAATATCGCTCATTTTTCATACGGAAAATGCAAATAAAAAAGCCAACCCAAAGGCTGGCTTTTATCATATTTGTACTCGTTCAGTGCTTAATACGCTGGATTACAGGCCGTATACCAGGTTAATTGAAGTCACAGTATCTGTCTTGTCTGGTGCACTGGAAGGCGGCTTGGTGTTATACGTCACGTTATATGCCAGCTTCAAAGAGAAGTTCTTATTTATAGCCACTGATAAAGCCGTTTCAGAGTTAAGGGTTGTATCGTCGTTAGCTAATACTGAAACACCTTCACTAAATTTAGCCGTATCGCTGATCTGATATGAATAGGTTCCTGACGCATAAACGATCGCTTTAGTGGTGTTGCCGCCAGCCGTGAACTCGTCGTGACGAACGCCCGGACCCGCTTCAAGGTTCAGAGTGTGGACTGGACCATTCCAAATCTGACGACCATAACCCACGGTAGCGGTATCACGCGCGTGGTAACCGTTAAAACGGTCAGTCAACCAGTTTGCCTGTCCAAACAGATAGTTTACGTCTGAAAGGTTGTAACGAGTACGCGCACCAGCCTGGTATTTTTCAGAAGAACGAACACCGGAAGAAGAGGTATTGACCGCAGACCCCCAAATACTGTAAGCCGTATTAGGCTGGAACCAAGTCATGGTGGTGTTGGCATTCAGATTATTGTTACTGGTATTGCCGGTCTGAGCACTGTAGCCCGCCTGCACGTTACCATCGAAGTTTTTCTTCGCAGTAGCAGGGTTATCCAAGGCAGTGAAAACATCGGTATCGGCAAGGCTAGAAACACTGAACAACGCCGCGCCGCAAACGATGGCACAGGCTGGTAGACGACGAACAACCCTAAAAAACATTTTGCATCCCCAATAAATGTATGGCAAATAACAAGATTAAGCTGGTGATATTAAAACGCCACTCTCTGCACACCCACTTTAATGCAGAACAACCCCATGACATTTTGCATAATTAACAGTCAACAAATATACAACACCAGGCTGGCAATATCCTTTTACCGTCCGATTTTTTAGAGCATTCCTAAGGTTGTATATTTCCTGAAAATCAAACATACGAAAAAATTACGCTTCGAAGGATTGATCTTTACCCTTCTCTAACTTCTTTAGCTGTAGCACTGAATCACCCTTCGCTACCTTGTCCTTTCTTCTGTAGCAGGTTAGTTTTAAACTCATTGTCTAATTCAGCATTCTTTGCCGCGGTTTTCGCTGGCAGCCTTCAGGAGGAATAGTCATGGCACTTCAGCAAGAGATAATCCAGGCTCTGCACGTTAAACCACAAATTGATGCCGAACATGAGGTTCGTGTCAGCGTCGATTTCCTAAAAAGTTACCTGCGTGCCCACCCTTTCATTAAATCTTTAGTACTGGGCATCAGCGGCGGGCAGGATTCTACCCTTACCGGCAAACTTTGCCAAACAGCAATTAACGAATTACGCAATGAATCGCCGGACGCAGGTTACCAGTTTTACGCAGTACGCCTGCCGTATGGCGTGCAGGCCGATGAGGCCGATTGCCAGGACGCGATCGACTTTATCAAGCCTGACAATGTGTTAACGGTGAATATCAAGAATGCCATTCTGGCCAGCGAAGCCACTTTGCGAGATATCGGCATCGAATTAAGCGATTTTATTAAAGGTAACGAAAAAGCGCGTGAACGTATGAAAGCACAATACAGCATCGCTGGAATGAAAGCGGGTGTGGTCGTGGGTACCGATCATGCTGCTGAAGCGGTTACCGGTTTCTTCACTAAATACGGCGACGGTGGAACCGACATCAACCCGATTTTCCGTTTAAACAAACGCCAGGGTAAAGCCTTGCTTAAACATTTAGGTTGTCCGGAACATCTTTATACCAAAGCGCCGACTGCCGATCTCGAAGACAACCGCCCTGCACTGCCGGATGAAGCCGCCTTGGGTGTCACCTATGAGCTGATTGATGATTATCTCGAAGGCAAAACAATTGAAGCGCAATATGCAAAAATTATCGAAAACTGGTATCTGCGCACCGAGCATAAGCGCCAGCCACCTGTCACCGTATTTGATGATTTTTGGAAATAACTTTTGCTGATATTTTAAATGGGCAGGACATCCCCCCGGATGTCCTGTCTGTTGAAACAAAATCCTTCGCCCCAGCTCGCATTCTTTGTCATTGATCCCACGCATTGCTTTTCATTTCGTAGCGAAATCATTACTCTTGTTCCCTTTTTCGAATGGATGCGCGGCAACTCAATGCAAAAATTCCTTTTATTATTATTGACTCTGGTTCTTCTCGGCCCGTTGGGCATCGATCTCTACCTCCCTGCTATTCCCGCTATCGCCAGTGGATTAAACAGCAGCGAGAGTGTGATCCAATCCTCTATTTCGCTGTTTATTTTGGTGCTCGGGATGGGGCAGTTGTTGGCAGGCCCATTAGCAGACCGCTATGGCAGACGCCCGGTCGCCATCGCAGGCATCCTGCTTTATATGTCTGGAGTGATCCTGGCCGCGACAGCCGCCAATGCCTCCTTATTTATGTTTTCACGTGTGGTACAGAGTCTCGGCGTCTGCTGTACTTCGGTGGTAATTTTCAGCAGCGTACGCGACCGACTTGCGGGAGATGACGCGGCACGGGCCTTTGGTTTCCTTAACGGAACTTTAAATATTGTTCCCGCGCTGGCACCGCTTATCGGCGGGCTGATTGCCGAATACCATGGCTGGCGAGCGCCGTTTTGGGCATTGAGTGGCTATACGCTGATCACTCTCCTGCTGGTTTTGTCATTTTTACCCGAAACCCGCCCCGCCAATACTAAAAGCACAGGCAGCCTGCCCCTGCGCCAGTATTGGCGTATCTTGAGTAACGGAAACTTCCTGATTTTTGCGCTGGTAAACGCCGGTGCCATGGGGATGGCGCTCACCTATGTTTCACTGGCACCCACGGTATTAATGACCAACGGTGGGCTGACCCCGTTGCAGTTCTCGTTGGTATTTGGCGCTAACGGCTTCTGGATCATGCTGATGAGCTATGTTGCCAGCCGTATCATTCGCAAGCTAGGTCGCCCAACCTGTCTCGCAACGGGCGCTGTTTTGATGCTGATGGGTAGCTTTGCGTTATTCGCCGGGCTGACGCTGCTACCGGCAGAAACTCAGCTCTCGGCCTGGGCCTACATGCTGCCGGTTGCCAGTGCCTGTGCCGGATTAGCCTTTGTGATTGGACCGGCCACCAGCTACGCGCTAGAGCCTTATTCCAGTGAGGCGGGGATTGCTGGCGCGTTGGTAGGATTTGTGCAAATGGCAGGGGGAGCCGCGTTGGGGCTGATCGCCATGGCATTGCCCCTCGCACCAAAAGCCAGCCTGGCTATTGTGATGCTAACAGCGTTTATCTGGGCCTGGTTAGCCAAACGCCGCAGCAAAAAGATTAAAGGAAAGATTGAGACAGTGAAATAAAAACTGGCCCATGGGGCCAGTTTTTATTTACGGCTTTCAGGCAACAATGACCGGCACTCTGGGAGCCAGTGCGCTCATGAGTTCATATCCCAGCGTGCCCGCCGCCGTGGCGACTTCATCAATCGGCAGGCTGTTGCCCCAGAGTTCAACCGGCGAGCCGATTTTTGCCTGCGGACACGGAGTCAAATCTACCATAAGCATATCCATGGAGACCGTTCCGAGCGTCATCGTTTTCACGCCGTCGACCATTATTGGGGTTCCGCTTGGCGCGTGACGCGGGTAGCCATCGGCATAACCACAGGCCACTACGCCAATAGCATGTTCCCGCTCGGCGCGATAGCGTCCACTGTAACCAACGCGATCGCCAATTTTTAATTGCTGCACTGCCAGAAGTTCACTGCGCAACTGCATAACCGGCTGCAGCCCCGTCTCGGCGATATCCTGGACATTGCCGCTTGGCGACGCGCCATAGAGGATAATTCCCGGCCGCACCCAGTCGTAATGAGCCTGCGGATGCCACAGCGTCGCAGCAGAATTTGCCAGAGAACGCGGGCCGGGCAAACCGCGCGCGGCTTTATCGATGTTATCCATCTGCCAGTTGACCCCTTCCAGGCTGTCCGCCCCCGCAAAATGGCTCATCAGGGTGATCTCACCGACCTGTGCTATGCCACGCAGCTGTTGCCAGATATCACTGATTTCAGCAGGCTGAAATCCAAGCCGGTTCATCCCGCTGTTGATCTTAAGGTACACATTGATGGGCGCACTCACCTTTGCGCAGGCTAATGCGGCCAGCTGCCAGCGGCTGTGAACGGCGGTGGTCAGTCGATAGTGGTCGATAGCAGGCAAATCCTGCGCGCTGAAAAAACCTTCAAGCAGCAGAATTGGCCCTTGCCAACCGGCCTCTCGCAGCAAAATCGCCTCATGAAAATCTAGCAGTGCAAAACCGTCCGTGGTAGCCAGGCTTTGCCAGATACGCGCAATGCCGTGGCCGTAAGCGTTGGCTTTAACCACCGACCAGACCTTGCTGTTAGGGGCATGGCGACGAACCACCTGCAAATTGTTTTGTAAAGCAGACATCGACAGCGTGGCGGAAATCGGGCGTGGCATGAAATCTCCTGAATCAAATCTTTTAAATGTCCGTCGCATTGATTGCGACGAACATTATTATCACTACATCTCAACTCAGAAAGCTTTAGCCTACCGGATGCATTTTATGAGTGTTATCAGCGTGAGAAACGAATCCCGCGCTGTAACGTGCTACTGACAGGTCATCTGATGGAATAGCCGGCGTCACGCCAGACATAATATCGGCCAGCAGCTGACCTGAACCGCATGCCATGGTCCAGCCCAATGTCCCATGCCCAGTATTCAGGTAAAGGTTTTTCAGCGTTGTCTTGCCAACGATTGGCGTACCGTCTGGCGTCATTGGGCGCAGACCGGTCCAGAAAGTGGCATCTTCGACGCGCCCCCCGTTGGGGTAAAGATCTTTAACCACCATTTCCAGCGTTTCGCGACGGGCTTGCGCTAACCGGGTATTGAAACCGACGATTTCGGCCATACCGCCAACGCGGATTCGTTGATCAAAGCGGGTAATCGCGATTTTATAGGTTTCATCGAGCACGGTTGAAAACGGCGCTGAAGCCTCGTCAGTGATTGGAATCGTTAGCGAGTATCCTTTTAACGGATAAACCGGGATCGACACCAGATCGGCTAACAGCGCGGTAGAATAAGAACCAAATGCCACCACGTAAGCATCGGCTTTTACCACCTCGTTTCCACATTGCACACCGGCAATCTGGCCATTCTCGACCAGCAGGCGCTCAACACTTTTGTTGAATTCGAATTTCACTCCGGCCTGGCGAGCCATTTCCGCCAGTTGACGCGTAAATAGCTGGCAATCGCCGGTTTCGTCGTTAGGCAAACGCAGCCCGCCGGTTAGCTTGTGGGCAACCTGCGCCAGAGCCGGTTCGGCACTGGCAAGCTGGCTTGACTCGAGCAGCTGGTAAGGCACGCCCGCTTCTTCCAGCACGGCAATGTCTTTGGACGCGCTGGCAAACTGTTGCTCGGTGCGGAACAGCTGTAGCGTCCCGCCCTGGCGGCCTTCGTATTGAATGCCAGTATCTTCACGCAGCGCCTTGAGGCAGTCACGGCTGTATTCAGCCAGTCGCACCATGCGGCTTTTGTTAGTCTGATAATGGTTCATGTCGCAGTTGCGCAGCATTTGCCACATCCATTTTAACTGCGTGCTGGTACCGTCGAGTCGGATAGCTAAAGGGGCGTGCTTCTGGAACATCCATTTGATGGCCTTCAAAGGCACGCCGGGTGCAGCCCATGGAGCGGCATATCCGGGCGAGATTTGACCGGCATTACCTGCGCTGGTTTCTTCAGCCGGACCGGCCTGACGGTCGATGACCGTGACCTCATGCCCAGCTTTTGCCAGATACCATGCACTGGCGACACCTACTACACCACTGCCTAAAATTACCACTCGCATACTCGACTCCAGTTTGACTCACTACAAAGCATAATATTCTGGCGCAGACGTTAACCTTAAATCGGCGATAACCCAACATTCGCAGCCAGAATTGTGAAGAATTTCACAAACATTTATCGTTGAAACTGAATAACTTTTCAATAGGCCCGACTAAATAACGATATACGGCAACATTTCCTGCTAATTATAAGTAATTTCTGGCAATTTGATAGCATTGCTATCATTGATAGCAAAGGCATTTAGCCATCACCACGCAAACATCTATACAGGATAAAATCCTGATATTTTGCCTTAAAATTAGAACATTTAACCTTTTAAGCGTGATTTAATGAGATAAGGTGTTTCTGCACCATAGCCTGCACTTTTAGCGAGCATGGAGGTTTATAATCCCGCTTTTACGACAAAGCCGGCAGTTCAGACTGCAAATTGCGAAATTGTTGAGCAGCCAGCGTCTGTCGACGATATTGTGTAGGGCTGATGCCCATGCGTTGCCTGAAATGATGCCGCAGCGTTTCCGCCGAACCAAACCCCGCTAGCTCAGCGACACACTCAATACTCACGGCCTCGCCTTCGAGCAAACGACAGGCATTTTGTAATCTAATCCCCAACATCCATTCACCGGGACTCATGCCGGTGGTCTCCTGAAAACGGCGCAAAAATGTGCGGCGACTCATCCCCGCCTCGGCCGCTAACTGGGCAATCGCCAACGGCTTATCCAGTCGGCTTCTCAAGCTGTCGAGCAACGGTGAAAGACTCTTGCCTGCACGCTCAGTCACAGGTTGCTGCAAATATTGCGCCTGATTACCTTCCCGGTGCGAAAAAGTCACCATTCTTCGCGCCGCCCGGTTTGCTACTACGGCACCATAGTCGCGGCGAATTAAATACAGGCACAGGTCCACGCCCGCCGCCCCGCCCGAGGAAGTGATCACATCCCCCTCATCGACGTAGATCACTCCATGGCGAACGTCGATTTGTGGATACCGTTCCGCCAGCGCCTGCGTGCTGTTCCAGTGGGCTGTGGCGCGTTTGCCGTCTAGCAGGCCTGCCTCCGCCAGGACAAAGCTCCCCGCGCAAATCGACACAATTCTTGTGCCCCTGGCATAGGCTTTCTGCAACGCGGCGATCAGGTTGGCCGCAGGCGGCTCATCAATGCTGCGCCAGCCAGGTATCACAACAGTCCCGGCATCTTCAAGCAGCTCCAGACCGCCATCCACCACCAGCCGGATCCCCCCTTGCGCGCCAAAGATGCCGTTTTCCACCGACGCGACCGCCATGTCATAAAGTGGCTCGCCGGTGATTTCGTCAGCTCGGCCAAAGGCTTCTACCGCCGTACCAAATTCAAACGTACACAGCCTTTCATAGGCCAATAAAATTAAGCGTCGATTAAACGCGGGTGTGGGTGACAAGGTTGGCATAATTTTCACGACTCAGATTGGCATAATATTGACGATATATGGCACAGCCGCATATTTCCAGTATTGCGCATATCTTTCATGCTGACGGCCTTGATCGTAATAGGAGATTCTTATGGCCGTTTTACTGTCCTCCCGCAACAAGTTGGCACTCACCGCCGTGTGCCTTGCTGCCATGATGTCTGGACTTGAAATTTCCAGCGTACCGGTGATCCTGCCCATCCTGGAAAAACAGATCCACGCCAGCTTTACCCAGCTGCAGTGGATCATGAATGCCTATACTCTGGCCTGCACAACCGTACTGATGGCGACCGGAACGCTGGCCGACCGCTTCGGGCGTAAACGATTATTTATGTTCAGCATTATTGGCTTTGGCGTGACCTCTTTTCTCTGTGGTGTCGTCAACTCTGCAGCGTGGATTATTTTCGGCCGCTTTCTGCAGGGAATAAGCGGGGGTGCGATGCTGATTTGCCTGATTGCCATCCTGTCATCACAGTTTCCAGCTGGCAGGGCGCGAAATCTGGCATTTACCGCCTGGGGAGTCGTATTTGGCTTCGGTCTCGGATTGGGCCCGATGATCGGCGGTCTCATCGTGACTTTGGCAAGCTGGCAATGGGTCTTTTTGATCCACGTGGCGATCGCCCTTATCACCGCTATTCTGGCTTTTCACAACGTCGAAGAGTCGCGCGACCCTGAAAATAAATCTCTGGATGTTGGCGGATTACTCACCCTGACCGCCACCGTGCTCTGTCTAACCTTTTATATTACTCAAGGCGGGCAGATCGGCTATCTGGGTGCCCGAGGGTTAACGGTCGCCGCCGTCGCAGTACTCTGTCTGATTGCTTTTCTTTATATTGAGTTGCGGCATCCACATCCGATGTTCGATTTTTCAGTGTTTCGCAATCGGGCTTTCTCCGGCGCTTTGCTGGGATCGGTCGGCATGAATTTCAGCTTTTGGCCGTTTATGATTTATCTGCCGATCTATTTCCAAACCGTCCTCGGTTATAGCATCGTGACTTCTGGCCTGTATTTACTGGCCTATACCCTGCCTACGCTACTGATGCCACCGCTCGCCACGCGATTGGTTTCGGTTTACGGCGCAGGAAAAATCATTCCTGCCGGGTTACTGGGTATTGGCTTAGGTTTTGTCGTCATGCATTTTGGACTCACGACCGCATTTGGCGTGCTGCCTGGCGCATTAATGTCCGGTATTGCATTAGGATTGACCAACTCGCCGGTCACGCATACCACTACAGGTTCTCTGCCAGCCAGCCGTGCGGGCATGGCCTCGGGAATGGACATGAGCGCGCGGCTTATCACGCTGGCCATCAATATTGCCTTGATGGGCACCCTGCTCGTCGCAGGCATTAAACAGGTTTTACAATCGGGCCTGGCCGGCGGCAACGCTTCACTTAATCTGCAATTAATCGCCGAGAAATTGGCCGGGGGTGAACATAGCTTACCTTCAGGATTAAACGGGTTGGCGCGTGAGGGCCTCATTTCAGGATTTGGTGATGTTCTTTTATATGGCGCGACGGGCGTTGGCTTACTGGCGATCGCAAGTCATCTATTGTTCAATTTCCGTTTAAAGCAGCCGCTGTGTGCCGCAAAGAGTGAACCATAAGAATTTCTTTACAGAGCATTACTCTGCTTAGTTATTGACACCATCAGCCGCTAGGGATATAGATTTCTTAACCGGGGAAACGTCTCGCGCCCCGGTTTGCCCCAGCTAAAATTGTTAAATCGTTAAGGCAATGAAAAAGCATATAAATATGTCATCACGCCTGCACGAGAATGAGATTGAGCTACGATTAATAGTGGATGCATATTTATAAAACACTGTTGCGTCCGTAACTGACTGAGGGTGCGCTGATGACGACAAAGACCCAGGAACATAAAACTGAAGACAAACGTTTGAGTGATGGACCAGACTGGACGTTTGATTTGCTCCAGACTTATCTGGAAGAGATTGACCGGGTTGCCAAAGGTTATCGGCTGGAAACTTACCCGCATCAAATCGAGATAATCACCTCCGAACAGATGATGGATGCCTATTCCAGCATCGGTATGCCTATCAATTACACTCACTGGTCTTTCGGTAAAAAATTTATCGAGACTGAACAGCGTTACAAACACGGTCAGCAAGGCCTGGCCTACGAGATTGTGATTAACTCCAATCCATGTATTGCCTATCTGATGGAAGAAAACACCATCACCATGCAGGCGCTGGTTATTGCCCACGCCTGTTATGGGCACAACTCATTTTTCAAAAACAATTATCTTTTCCGCAGCTGGACCGATGCCAGCTCCATCGTTGATTATCTGATTTTTGCACGACGCTACATCAGCCAGTGTGAGGAACGCTACGGCGAAGAGGAAGTTGAACGCCTGCTCGATTCCTGTCATGCGCTGATGAACTACGGCGTCGATCGCTATAAGCGTCCACAAAAAATTTCTCTGACCGAAGAGAAAGCACGTCAGCAGAGCCGTGAAGCCTATCTGCAAAGCCAGGTCAATACGCTATGGAAGACGCTGCCGCGTAAGGATAAAGAAGATGCGCCAGAACAGGTGCGTCGCTTCCCTTCCGAGCCTCAGGAAAACATTCTGTACTTTATGGAAAAAAATGCGCCCCTGCTTGAACCCTGGCAGCGCGAGATTTTGCGTATTGTTCGCAAAATCAGTCAGTATTTTTATCCGCAGAAACAGACTCAAGTCATGAATGAGGGCTGGGCGACATTCTGGCACTACACTATCCTCAATCATCTTTATGATGAAGGGAAAGTCAGCGATCGCTTTATTCTGGAATTCCTGCACAGCCATACCAATGTGGTATTCCAGCCGCCTTATAACAGCCCATATTACAGCGGAATCAACCCTTATGCGTTGGGCTTCGCGATGTTCCAGGACATCAAGCGTATTTGTCAGGAGCCAACTGAGGAAGATAAATACTGGTTCCCAGACATTGCGGGATCCGACTGGCTCGAGACGCTGCATTTTGCCATGCGCGACTTCAAAGATGAAAGCTTCATCAGCCAGTTCTTGTCTCCGAAGGTGATGCGCGATTTCCGCCTGTTTACCGTGCTGGATGATGACCGTAATAACTATCTCGAGATCTCCTCGATTCACAACGAAGAGGGATATCGGGCGATACGTCAGGAGCTGTCGGCACAATACAATCTGAGCAATCATGAACCCAACATCCAGGTCTGGAACGTGGACCTGCGTGGCGATCGTTCTCTGACTTTACGTTATATTCCTCAGGACCGTGCGCCGCTGGACAAGAGCCGTCGTG
>CAWUIY010000072.1:0-17558 GCA_963922555.1 uncultured Serratia sp.
CTCTACACGAAAAACGATGAGCTGCCAAAGGGTATGGCCGGTTTGGGGATCGCTGTTATTTCTACCTCTAACGGTGTTATGACTGATCGTGCAGCTCGCCAGGCTGGGCTTGGTGGCGAGATTATCTGCTACGTAGCTTAATCGGGAGGAAAGCATGTCTCGTGTTGCAAAAGCACCCGTCGTCATTCCTGCCGGCGTAGAGGTAAAACTCAACGGTCAGGTTATTTCGATTAAGGGTAAAAACGGCGAGCTGTCTCGTACTATCCATGACGCCGTTGAAGTTAAACAGGAAGATAACGCTCTGACCTTCGGTCCGCGCGAAGGCTTCGCAAACGCATGGGCCCAAGCGGGTACCACTCGTGCACTGTTGAACTCAATGGTTATAGGTGTTACCGACGGCTTCACTAAAAAGCTTCAATTGGTTGGTGTTGGTTATCGTGCTGCTATCAAAGGCAACGCGGTGAGTTTGGCCCTGGGTTTCTCCCATCCGGTCGAACACCAGCTGCCGGCAGGCATTACTGCAGAGTGTCCAACTCAAACTGAAATCGTGCTGAAAGGCGCTGATAAGCAGGCGATTGGTCAAGTTGCTGCAGATTTACGTGCCTACCGTCGTCCTGAGCCTTATAAAGGCAAGGGTGTCCGTTACGCCGACGAAGTCGTGCGTACCAAAGAGGCTAAGAAGAAGTAAGGTAACACTATGGATAAGAAATCTGCTCGTATCCGTCGTGCGACCCGCGCACGCCGCAAGCTCAAAGAACTGGGTGCGACACGTCTGGTGGTACATCGTACCCCGCGTCATATTTACGCACAGGTGATTGCACCTAACGGTTCTGAAGTATTAGTTGCTGCTTCTACAGTAGAAAAAACTATTACTGAGCAATTGAAGTATACCGGTAACAAAGATGCCGCAACTGCTGTAGGTAAAGCAATTGCAGAACGCGCATTGGAAAAAGGGATTTCGAAAGTATCCTTTGACCGTTCCGGTTTCCAATATCATGGTCGAGTCCAGGCACTGGCAGATGCTGCCCGTGAAGCTGGCCTTCAGTTCTAAGGTAGAGGTGTAAGATGTCACACATCGAAAAACAAGCTGGCGAACTGCAGGAAAAGCTGATCGCGGTAAACCGCGTATCCAAAACCGTAAAAGGTGGCCGTATTTTCAGCTTTACCGCACTGACAGTAGTTGGTGATGGTAACGGTCGCGTTGGTTTTGGCTACGGCAAAGCACGCGAAGTTCCGGCAGCGATCCAGAAAGCGATGGAGAAAGCCCGTCGCAACATGTTGAATGTCGCGCTGAACAGCGGCACCCTGCAGCACCCTGTTAAAGGTGCTCACACGGGTTCTCGCGTGTTCATGCAGCCGGCTTCTGAAGGTACCGGTATTATCGCCGGTGGTGCAATGCGCGCCGTCCTGGAAGTCGCAGGGGTACACAACGTATTGGCTAAAGCTTATGGTTCTACTAACCCGATCAACGTGGTTCGTGCAACTATCGCAGCTTTGGAAGATATGAAGTCCCCAGAAATGGTCGCTGCCAAGCGTGGTAAGTCCGTCGAAGAAATTCTAGGGAAATAACCATGGCAAAGACTATTAAAGTAACTCAAACAAAAAGCAGCATCGGTCGTTTGCCGAAACACAAGCAAACTTTGACTGGTTTAGGTCTGCGTCGTATTGGTCACACTGTAGAACGTGAGGATACTCCTTCTGTTCGCGGCATGATCAATCTGGTTTCCTACATGGTTAAGGTTGAGGAGTAAGAGATGCGTTTAAATACTCTGTCTCCGGCTGACGGTGCCAAGCAGGCGCCAAGGCGTGTAGGTCGTGGTATTGGTTCTGGCCTGGGTAAAACCGGCGGTCGTGGTCACAAAGGTCAGAACTCACGTTCTGGCGGTGGCGTACGTCGTGGTTTTGAAGGTGGTCAGATGCCTTTATATCGTCGTTTGCCGAAATTCGGCTTCACCTCTCGCAAAGCTGCGATCACGGCAGAAGTTCGTCTGTCTGAACTGGCTCTTGTTGAAGGCGACGTTATCGACCTGAACACGCTGAAAGCCGCTAACGTAATTGGTATCCAGATCGAGTTCGCGAAAGTAATCCTTTCAGGCGAAGTTGCTCGTCCGGTAACCGTACGTGGTCTGCGTGTCACCAAAGGCGCTCGTGTTGCTATCGAAGCTGCTGGCGGTAAAATAGAGGAATAAGTAGCAGATGGCTAAGCAACCGGGATTAGATTTTCAAAGTGCTAAAGGTGGACTTGGCGAGCTGAAGCGCAGACTTTTGTTTGTTATCGGTGCGCTGATTGTTTTCCGTATCGGCTCTTTTATTCCGATCCCTGGTATTGATGCCACTGTACTTGCTAAAATGCTCGAGCAGCAAAGAGGCACCATCATTGAAATGTTTAACATGTTCTCTGGTGGTGCTCTTAGCCGTGCTTCGATCTTTGCTCTGGGAATCATGCCGTATATTTCGGCATCGATTATTATCCAGCTGTTGACGGTGGTTCACCCAGCGTTAGCAGAAATAAAGAAAGAAGGGGAGGCTGGCCGTCGTAAGATTAGTCAGTACACCCGCTACGGTACGCTGGTTTTGGCCGTATTCCAGTCAATCGGTATTGCTACCGGTTTACCGAATATGCCTGGTATGCAAGGTCTGGTGTTAAACCCAGGCCTTTCATTCTACTTTACTGCAGTAGTTAGTCTGGTAACCGGGACTATGTTCCTGATGTGGCTGGGCGAACAGATTACTGAACGTGGTATCGGCAACGGTATTTCGATCATAATTTTTGCTGGTATCGTAGCGGGTCTCCCGACAGCTGTTGGCCATACTATCGAACAGGCTAGACAAGGCGACCTGCACTTCCTCCTGTTGCTGTTGGTTGCAGTATTAGTGTTTGCAGTGACGTTCTTTGTTATCTTCATGGAACGTGGTCAACGTCGTATCGTCGTTAACTACGCCAAGCGTCAACAAGGCCGTCGTGTTTATGCAGCACAGAGTACACACTTACCGTTGAAAGTGAATATGGCTGGTGTAATACCTGCTATTTTTGCTTCCAGCATCATTCTGTTCCCGGCCACGATTGCATCCTGGTTCGGTGGCGGAACTGGTTGGAACTGGCTGACAACAATTTCGCTGTATTTGCAGCCTGGGCAACCGCTTTATGTGTTACTCTATGCTACTGCAATCATCTTCTTCTGTTTCTTTTATACTGCGTTGGTGTTCAACCCGCGTGAGACAGCAGATAACCTGAAGAAGTCCGGTGCATTTGTACCAGGAATTCGTCCGGGAGAGCAAACGGCGAAGTATATTGATAAAGTAATGACCCGCCTGACTTTGGTCGGCGCACTGTACATTACTTTTATCTGCCTTATCCCGGAGTTCATGCGTGACGCAATGAATGTTCCATTCTACTTTGGCGGTACATCACTGCTCATCGTGGTTGTGGTCATCATGGACTTTATGGCTCAAGTGCAAACTCTGATGATGTCAAGTCAGTACGAGTCTGCGCTGAAGAAAGCAAACCTGAAAGGCAATAATCGCTAATCTGGTGTGTTTGCGAAGTAACGGAGAGTAAAAATGAAAGTTCGTGCTTCCGTCAAGAAATTATGTCGTAACTGCAAAGTTGTTAAGCGTAACGGTGTCGTTCGCGTAATCTGCAGCGCCGAGCCGAAGCATAAACAGCGTCAAGGCTGATTATCTCGCATATTTTTCTTGCAAAGTTGGGTTGAGCTGGCTAGATTAGCCAGCCAATCTTTTGTATGTAAGCTGCATCACTATTTGAGTATCCTGAAAACGGGCTTTTCAGAATGGTGTTGCCGTATATAAATAGTAGGAGTGCATAGTGGCCCGTATAGCAGGCATTAACATTCCTGATCAGAAACATACCGTGATCGCTTTAACTTCGATCTACGGCATCGGTAAAACCCGCTCACAGGCTATCTGTGCTGCGTCTGGTATTGCTGAAAATGTTAAGATCAGAGAGCTGTCTGAAGAGCAAATCGAATTGCTGCGTGACGAAGTCGCCAAGTTCATTGTTGAAGGTGATCTGCGTCGTGAAGTCACCCTGAGCATCAAGCGTCTTATGGACCTTGGAACTTATCGTGGTTTGCGTCATCGTCGTGGTCTTCCAGTACGCGGTCAGCGTACCAAGACTAACGCACGTACCCGTAAGGGTCCGCGCAAACCGATCAAGAAATAATCGGGGTGATAGAATAAATGGCAAAGGCACCTGTTCGTACACGTAAGCGTGTAAGAAAACAAGTCTCTGACGGCGTGGCTCATATCCATGCGTCTTTCAACAACACCATTGTGACTATTACCGATCGTCAGGGTAATGCTTTGGGTTGGGCAACAGCTGGTGGTTCCGGTTTCCGTGGTTCTCGTAAATCCACTCCGTTCGCAGCTCAGGTTGCAGCAGAGCGCTGTGCAGATGCAGTGAAAGAGTACGGTATCAAGAATCTGGAAGTTATGGTTAAAGGACCTGGTCCTGGTCGTGAGTCTACTATCCGCGCATTAAACGCGGCTGGTTTCCGCATCACTAATATTACTGATGTGACTCCTATCCCTCATAACGGTTGTCGTCCGCCGAAAAAGCGTCGCGTATAACGCTGCTTTTAGGATTGTTGGAGAGAGAAAATGGCAAGATATTTGGGTCCTAAGCTCAAGCTTAGCCGTCGTGAGGGCACAGATTTATTCCTTAAATCTGGTGTTCGCGCGATCGATACCAAGTGTAAGATTGATCAAGCTCCTGGTCAGCACGGTGCGCGTAAACCGCGTCTGTCTGACTATGGCGTGCAGTTACGTGAAAAGCAAAAAGTTCGCCGTACCTACGGTGTTCTGGAGCGCCAGTTCCGTAACTACTACCAAGAAGCAGCCCGCCTGAAGGGCAACACCGGTGAAAACCTGTTGCAACTTCTGGAAGGTCGTCTGGATAACGTTGTTTACCGTATGGGCTTCGGCGCTACTCGTGCAGAGTCACGTCAGCTGGTTAGCCACAAAGCAGTTATGGTAAACGGTCGCGTTGTCAACATCGCTTCTTATCAGGTATCTCCGAATGACGTTGTCAGCATCCGTGAGAAAGCTAAAAAGCAATCTCGCGTGAAGGCCGCTTTGGAGTTGGCTGAACAGCGTGAAAAGCCGACTTGGCTTGAAGTTGATGCTGCTAAGATGGAAGGTCAGTTCAAACGTAATCCTGAACGTGCCGATCTGTCAGCTGACATTAACGAACACCTGATCGTCGAGCTTTACTCTAAGTAAAGCTTAGTACCAAAGAGAGGACACAATGCAGGGTTCTGTGACAGAGTTTCTAAAACCGCGCCTGGTAGATATCGAGCAAGTCAGTTCGACGCACGCCAAGGTGACCCTTGAGCCTTTAGAACGTGGCTTTGGCCATACTTTAGGCAACGCACTGCGCCGTATTCTGCTTTCATCCATGCCGGGTTGCGCGGTGACCGAGGTTGAGATTGATGGTGTACTGCATGAGTACAGCACCAAAGAAGGCGTACAGGAAGACATCCTGGAAATCCTGCTCAACCTGAAAGGGCTGGCGGTGAGAGTTCAAGGGAAAGATGAAGTTATTCTTACCCTGAATAAGTCTGGCATTGGCCCTGTGACTGCAGCCGACATTACCCATGATGGTGATGTCGAAATCGTCAAGCCGCAACACGTTATCTGCCACCTGACTGATGAAAACGCTGCTATCAGCATGCGTATCAAAGTTCAGCGCGGTAGGGGTTATGTGCCGGCGTCTGCCCGAATTCATTCGGAAGAAGATGAGCGCCCAATTGGTCGTCTGTTAGTAGACGCATGCTACAGCCCTGTAGAGCGAATTGCCTACAATGTTGAAGCAGCGCGTGTAGAACAGCGTACTGATTTGGACAAGCTGGTTATCGAAATGGAAACCAACGGTACGATCGATCCTGAAGAGGCGATCCGTCGTGCGGCAACCATTCTTGCTGAACAACTTGAAGCTTTTGTTGATTTACGTGATGTACGTCAACCAGAAGTCAAAGAAGAGAAGCCGGAGTTCGATCCAATCCTGCTGCGCCCTGTTGACGATCTGGAATTGACTGTCCGCTCTGCTAACTGCCTCAAAGCAGAAGCAATCCACTACATCGGTGATCTGGTACAGCGTACCGAAGTTGAGCTTCTTAAGACGCCTAACTTGGGTAAAAAATCTCTTACCGAGATTAAAGACGTACTTGCTTCCCGTGGTTTGTCTCTGGGCATGCGCCTGGAAAACTGGCCACCGGCAAGTATTGCTGACGAGTAACCGGATCACAGGTTAAGGTTTTACTGAGAAGGATAAGGTCATGCGCCATCGTAAGAGTGGTCGTCAACTGAACCGTAACAGCAGCCACCGTACGGCTATGTTCCGTAACATGGCCGGCTCTTTGGTTCGTCATGAAATAATCAAGACGACCCTGCCGAAAGCGAAAGAGCTGCGTCGCGTTGTTGAGCCGCTGATTACTCTTGCCAAGACCGACAACGTTGCAAATCGTCGTCTGGCATTCGCCCGTACTCGTGATAACGAGATCGTGGCAAAACTGTTTAATGAACTGGGCCCGCGTTTCGCGAGCCGTGCCGGTGGTTACACTCGTATTCTGAAGTGTGGCTTCCGTGCAGGCGACAATGCGCCGATGGCATACATCGAGCTCGTTGATCGTGCAGAGTCAAGCGCAGAAGTAGCAACTGCTGAATAATCTGTAGATGCATGAAAAGACCGGGCCTAAGTGCCCGGTTTTTTTACGTCCAAATTTTGCCTATCCGCATTGGCAACTTTCCTGTGGGACTGAAAGTCGAAATTTAAAGACAGACTTGTTTTCTGACTACAAGGATTCTGCTCTTTGCTACGCTTTTCACTTTCATCGCGCTATGCTTACCCTCTGTTCAAGTATTTCTCCAGGAGACGCTATGTTTCTTAGCGATCAATGGGCCGAAAGGCATATCCTCGATGCAATGGCTAAAGGTGAATTCGACAACCTTCCTGGCGCAGGTTCACCCTTGGTATTAGATGACGATAGCGGTGTTCCCCAGGAATTGCGTGTTGCTTACCGAATATTAAAAAATGCAGGTTATGTACCGGCAGAAATACAGGACCGAAAAGAAGCTGTGGATTTGCAGCTGCTGCTCAAACAGGTTTCTGAGAATTCCGCAGATTATATTCAGGCTGAGAAGCGCCTAAAAGTTTTGAGACTACGATTACAACAGGCTGGCATGAGCACTGACTTCCTTGACGATGCCAACTATCAAGCCAGACTGCAAAAGCAGCTCAGTGGAGAAAACGATGTTTAAGATTGGTGAACTGGCCAGGCTGGCGGAAGTGACGCCTGATACCATCCGTTATTATGAAAAACAGGGGATGATGTCTCTGGGCGCGCGTAGTGAAGGCGGGTATCGTCTTTACACCGACAATGATCTTCAGCGTCTACGTTTTATTCGCTATGCGAAGACAATTGGTTTTACGCTGGAGACGATCAGCGAATTATTATCGATCCGTATCGATCCTGCGCATCACACTTGTCAGGAATCAAAATCCATCGTCGATAGCCGTCTTGCCGAGGTTGAACATAAATTAACTGAATTGGTGCGCATGCGAGATTCTTTACAGCGACTTAGCGCAGCCTGCTGTGGTGGCGAACACTCAAGTCGCAGCTGTTCGATCATTGAGGCGCTAGAAAATGGTGCCAGTGGTGATATTGCAAATCCACAAAATAGGGTCTAGATTTATCACCGCAGTTTCATTGGCTGCACAATTTAAAACTTATTGAGGTGACTATGAGTCAGTATCAGCACAAGAAAGGTGTTATTCAAGACAATGCGATCCAGGCATTATTGCACGATCCGCTGTTCCGCCAGCGAGTAGAAAAGAATTTGAAGGGTAAAGGCAGTTATTCTCGCAAAGACAAAAAAGGCAAAGGAGCAGGTTGGGAGGGCAGTATTAAATGTTTTAGCCTTGTGGCCGCATAAAACTTTTAACACTGTTTTTCTAACACCCCTCAGCAATAAAAAAGCCATCGTCTCCGATGGCTTTTTTAATCATTTTTCGCACTTACAGGCGCGGCGTTTGCTGTTCTTTTAGCAGATCGCGGATTTCGGTCAGTAGCACTTCTTCTGCAGTAGGCTTTGGAGGCGCTGCTGGAGCGGCTTCTTCTTTTCTACGCAATTTGCTTATTAACGTAATAGCGCAGAAGATCGCCAATGCGACGATCAGGAAGTCAAAAATGTTCTGGATGAAAATACCGTAATGCATCACAACGGCTGGCGTAGTTCCCACAGCATCACGTAATACCCATTGGAAAGATTTAAAATCTACACCGCCGATTAACAAACCGAGCGGAGGCATAATAATATCAGCAACCAAAGATGAAACGATTTTACCAAATGCCGCACCGATGATAACACCGACCGCTAGGTCGACCACGTTGCCGCGCATGGCAAAGTCACGAAAATCTTTCACAAAACTCATAATGTCACTCCTTGGCAAATCCACTAATTATGTCAATCAAAGTAAAGACCATTTGTAGCAGATACGCTACCGGTGTTACTAATATTTGATTAAATTCCTAATAAATTTAGCTTAAGCTTACTATTTACAGGAAGAATGGACTTGGTTGGAACAATCTTTCGACATCGCGTACGAACTTCTTGTCTGTAATGAACATCACAACGTGATCGCCCTGTTGGATGCGTGTCGTTCCATTGGCGATGATAACTTCATTGCCGCGAACAACCGCACCAATGGTTGTACCTGGCGGAAGTTTTATTTGTTCAACGGTACGGCCAACGACTTTAGAGGTGCTTTCATCGCCGTGAGCGATTGCCTCAATGGCCTCTGCCACGCCGCGACGCAATGAAGATACACTAACGATATCGGCCTTACGCACGTGACCCAGCAAAGCAGAAATAGTTGCCTGTTGTGGAGAGATGGCGATATCAATAACGCTGCCCTGTACCAGATCAACATAGGCGCTGCGCTGAATTAGCACCATCGCTTTTTTAGCACCCATGCGTTTTGCCAGCATAGCCGACATGATGTTGGCTTCGTCATCGTTGGTGATGGCGATAAAGACATCGACCTGCTCAACGTGTTCTTCAGCAAGCAATTCCTGATCGGATGCATCGCCATAAAACACAATCGTGTCCTGAAGTAGTTCGGCCAGTTCGGAAGCACGTTGCTGATCGCGTTCAATCAGTTTAACGCTGTAATTTTTCTCAAGACGCATGGCCAGACCTGCGCCGACGTTACCGCCGCCAACAATCATGATGCGCTTGTAAGGTTTTTCCAGGCGTTGCAGCTCGCTCATCACGGCGCGAATATGCTGGGAAGCGGCGACGAAAAATACTTCATCACCGGCTTCGATAATGGTCGAACCCTGAGGGCGAATAGGACGATCTTGGCGGAATATCGCTGCTACACGGGTATCAATATGCGGCATATGTTCGCGCATCGCCGACAAAGCACTTCCTACCAGTGGGCCACCGTAATAGGCTTTCACCGCCGCGATACTGACTTTGCCTTCTGCAAAATTCACCACCTGCAGCGCGCCAGGATATTCAATCAGCTTGTAGATATAGTCAATGACCAGCTGCTCGGGAGAAATCAGGTGATCAATCGGCACCGCCTCTGGCTGGAAGAGTTTCTCGGATTCGCGAATATATTCCGGCGAGCGGATACGGGCAATTCGGTTAGGAGTATTAAATAACGAATAGGCAATCTGACAGGCGACCATATTGGTTTCGTCAGAGCTGGTCACGGCAACCAGCATGTCCGCATCTTCCGCACCCGCTTCGCGTAAAACGCGAGGATGCGAGCCATGGCCCTGAACGACACGCAGATCGAACTTGTCCTGCAGCTGGCGCAGTCGAGAGGTATTGGTATCAACGATAGTAATATCGTTATTTTCACCCACTAGATTTTCAGCCAGCGTACCGCCAACCTGGCCAGCACCGAGAATTATTATTTTCATAGCACTCTCTGTATTGCTTTAAATGTCGTCAGGGACCCTGACTTCAGTGAAGACACCTTAGCCTTTAATCAGCTTAGCGTAATAGAAGCCATCACCGCTTTGCGCGTCAGGGAGATTCTGTCTTCCAGGGCAGTCGATATCACCCGTTTCAACCAGTTTTGCCTCTGGATGACGCGCGAGGAATGCAGTTATCTGCTCGCTGTTCTCATCCGGCAAAATCGAACAGGTTGCATAGACCAGTACGCCCTGTGGTTTCAGCGTTGGCCAGATGGCCTCCAGAATCTCGGCCTGCAAGCCTGCCAGCTCGGCAATATCGCTGTCTCTGCGTAACCATTTGATATCCGGATGACGACGAATCACACCTGTTGCCGAGCAAGGAGCATCCAGCAGGATCTTGTCGAAGGTTTTGCCGGTAGCCCAAACGTGAGGTTCGCGGCCGTCGCCCTGTTTCACTTCCGCGTGCAGGCCCAGGCGTTGCAGGTTTTCATGAACCCGTTGCAAACGCTGCTTGTCGACATCTACCGCCAATACATGTGCCTTGGGAGCCGCCTCGAGAATATGCGTCGTTTTCCCTCCCGGCGCGCAGCACAGGTCGAGGATCGTTTCGCCATCTTGCGGATCCAGCAGATCGACGCTGCCCTGAGCAGAAGCATCTTGTACCGTGACCCAACCCTGATCGAAACCAGGCAAAGCGGTCACGCCGCAAGGGGTCTCAAGACGCAGCGCATCGGTATATTCCGGATGCGGATGTGCCTCAATTCCGGCTTCTGTTAACAGGGCCAGGTAGGCATCGCGGGAATGATGCTGGCGATTGACTCGTAGCCACATCGGTGGACGCTGGTTGTTGGCATCGACAATCTGTTGCCATTGTTCTGGATAGGCATTTTTAATTCGTTTTAACAGCCAGCTCGGATGCAGGAAGCGACTTTCGTTGTTTTGCATGCGTTGCAGCAAATCGACCTGCTGGCGCTGAAACTGACGCAACACGCCGTTGATCAGCCCTTTCAACTGTGGGCGTTTCAATGCAACTGTGCCCTCAACGGTTTCAGCAAGAATGGCGTGCGCAGGAATACGGGTATGCAAAATCTGATACAGGCCGACCATCAATAGATAGTGCAAAGTACGCTGTTTACCGGTCAATGGTTTGGCCATCAGCTGCTGCAAACACCATTCCAGCTCGGGTAAAACGCGTAATGTGCCAAAACACAGTTCTTGCAGCAGCGCCTTGTCTTTATCTGCGATACTTTTCTGCAAGCCTGGCAGGACGGTCGATAGCGACTGGCCCTGGTCCAAAACCTGGCTGATTGCTTTTGCAGCAATGCTGCGGAGGTTATATGTGTTTTTCATAGTCAAAAAAGCTGACCTCAGTCAGCATACCGACCTAAGTCAGCATAAATAAAAGGAGAGTGCAGAACCCGGCATCCTGGATGTGATACCGGGTGGCGTTATCAGTTTAAAACGGTGCCTGGCGTAAACCATTCACTGCGTGAATTCAGCAGATCCTGAGCAGACATCGGTTTTTTACCCGCAGGTTGCAACTGGGTAATATTTAGCACGCCCTGAGCGGTGGCTATCTGAATACCTTTTTTATCCGCTGCAACGATTTTACCTGGTTTGAGGCCCGTTTTATCGGCATCGACCACCTGAGCCTGCCAGACTTTCACCGGTTGTTCATCAATGACGAAATAACTGACCGGCCAGGGATTAAAAGCGCGGATGCAGCGTTCAAGTTGATCTGCACTTAATGACCAATCCAGACGGGCTTCTTCCTTGCTTAACTTCTCGGCATAGGTGACCAGCGATTCGTCCTGAATTTCAGGAGTTGCGGTTCCTTGCTCAAGCTGTTGCAACGTTGCCAGCATACCGACCGGACCCAGTTCAGCCAGTTTGCCATATAGCGTGGCGCTGGTATCTTCAGCCTGAATCGGGCAGTGGATTTTATGCAGCATATCGCCGGTATCAAGGCCGACATCCATTTGCATAATCGTCACGCCGGTTTCCGCATCACCCGCCCATAGAGAGCGTTGAATAGGTGCCGCACCGCGCCAGCGAGGCAACAGGGAGCCATGCACATTAATGCAACCCAGTTTCGGCATGGCTAACACCGCTTTAGGCAAAATCAGCCCATAGGCGACCACGACCATCACGTCGGCCTGTAAATCGGCAACCAGGTGCTGATTTTCTTCAGGGCGCAGAGATTTTGGCTGAAAGACCGGGATGTCATGTTGCAGAGCCAAGGTTTTAACAGGACTTGGGGTCAGTTTATTTCCCCGTCCTGCCGGGCGGTCAGGCTGCGTGAAAACGCCAACAATCTGATGTTCAGATGTTAAAAGCGCGTCAAGATGACGCGCTGCAAAATCGGGTGTTCCGGCAAAAATTATTCGCAAAGCGCATTTCCTGTACAAAAGTGGCTATGAAGAGAGCCTGGGAAAATCGGCTTATTAAAATAGCCTGAGACAACTAACGCAACGTGCAGCGATTAACCGCGAGCGTTGAGTTTGGCCAGTTTTTCCATCTTCTGACGGATACGTTGACGTTTCAGAGGCGATAAGTAATCAACGAACAGTTTGCCAATCAGGTGATCCATCTCGTGCTGGATACAAATCGCCAACAGCTCACCGGCTTCCAGCTCAAAGCTTTCACCGTTTCTATCAAGCGCACGGATTTTCACGTTAGCGGCGCGAGGCACCAGACCGCGTTGATCAGGGATAGACAGACAACCTTCTTCAATCCCGGTCTCACCGCTTTGCTCCAGCAGCTCAGGGTTGATCAACACAAGCTGTTGGCTCTTGTCATCAGTGACATCAATAACGATGATGCGCTGGTGGATGTTCACCTGAGTTGCGGCCAGCCCAATGCCTTCTTCGGCATACATGGTTTCGAACATATCATCCACGATCTGCTGAATTTCGGCGTTAACTTCTTTGACTGGTTTAGCAACAATGCGAAGCCTGTCGTCTGGGAAATGCAATATTTGTAATACGGACATAAATCTCTGGATCTTTATTCAAAGGATTGACGATATATATTCTCTATTCTAGACATTTCCGGCTCTGATTGACAGCATCGTCTATCAATTGAGCATGGCGTCGCGGCGGCGTCTGAAAGGGAAGTATCAACCATGACACAACAGGAAGTGTGGCTCAGGTTATCCGAAGTGCGGGGACTTGGTGCGGCGAGGTTATGCGAGCTGGTCGATGAGTTGATCCATCGCGATCGTCATACCCCTACATTGCTCGCCTCACTCGGTTTTTCAGATGCGCAAATCGCCGCCTATTTACATCCGCGATCGATTGATATTATGGCCTCACTGAAATGGGAAGAGCAGGAAGATCAACATCTGATCCCTTTTGGCAGCGATAGCTATCCCGCGCTATTAACACAAATCGCTTCACCACCGCGATTGCTCTACGTGAAGGGATCGCTAGAACCGCTTAATTCACCCCAGCTGGCGATGGTCGGCAGTCGACATTGCAGCCTTTATGGGGAGCAATGGGCGCAATATTTTTCTGCGGGTTTGGTTAACTGTGGTTTTACGATTACCAGTGGACTGGCTCTCGGCATTGATGGGATCTGCCATCGAGCGACCCTGGAAGCGCAAGGCAAAACGGTGGCGGTATTGGGCAGTGGCCTGCAAAAAATCCATCCGCGATGCCATGCCGCGCTGGCGGATCGCATTATCGAACATGGAGGAACGCTGGTATCCGAGTTTCCGTTAATGACACCGCCGCTGCCGCATAATTTTCCACGCAGAAACAGAATCATTAGTGGAGTGAGCGTGGGTGTGTTGATTATTGAGGCCTCACTACGTAGCGGCTCGTTGATTACCGCGCGCTGTGCCCTTGAGCAGGGAAGAGAGGTTTTTGCTTTACCAGGATCGGTCGACAGCCCTAATAGTGAAGGATCGCATTGGCTGATTAAACAGGGTGCCTACCTGGTGACGGATCCCATCGATATTGCCGAACATATTGGGAGCGGTTTGACCTGGCTCTCGGCAGAGAAATCGTCTTTTTTCACCGATTCAGCCTCGCTACGAGAAAAAATTGCTGCCGAAGTGAATATTTGTGCGGAAGTTGCTGAACTTGAATTGCCATTTGTCGATGTGTTGGCTAACGTAGGATATGAGGTGACACCTGTTGACGTCGTCGCTGAACGTGCCGGCCAACCTGTGCCAGTGGTAGTAGGTAAACTGCTCGAACTGGAGTTAGCAGGATGGATCGCAGCTGTATCCGGCGGCTATGTCCGAATTAGGAGGGCAGGCCATGTTCGACGTACTAATGTACTTATTTGAAACTTACATTCACAACGAAGCGGAGATGAGTGTCGACCAAGACAGACTAACGGATGATTTAACAGAGGCTGGATTTCATCGGACCGATATCCACAATGCGTTAAATTGGCTTGAAAAACTTGCTGATCTGCAAGAGGGCGGTACACCATCTTATTTACTGGATGCTGATCCTTTTGCTCTGAGAGTTTATACCGACGAAGAAATGAGTCGCTTAGACGTCAGCTGCCGGGGCTTCCTGCTATTTCTGGAACAGATTAAAGTGTTGAATGTCGATACCAGGGAGATGGTTATCGATCGTGTTATGGCTCTGGATACCGATGAGTTCGATCTTGAAGACCTTAAATGGGTCGTGCTGATGGTTCTCTTTAATATTCCAGGATATGAAAGTGCATATCAGCAAATGGAAGAGCTGTTATTTGATGTTAATGAAGGTTATCTGCATTAAAGCGATCTGGCGTCACTGCCACTCGCCTTACAGATAACGGGTAAAACACTGAGTATGACTAAAGCAACGCTTTTTGCTGGGAAGCAAAATGAAATCTGTCCGGAATGCGGGGCCGATCTGGTGATTCGAAGTGGTCGCCACGGCCCTTTTCTCGGCTGCTCCAACTATCCTGAATGTCAGCACATCCGACCGCTAAAAGTTCAGGCCGATGGCCACATTGTTAAAGTTCTCGACGGACAGCTTTGCCCCAAGTGCCAGTCAACGCTGGTTTTGCGTCAGGGGCGTTTCGGTATGTTCATTGGCTGTTCAGACTATCCGGCATGCGACCACACGGAAGTTATCGATAAACCAGAAGAAACCAGTTTACCTTGCCCGCAGTGCGGAAAAGGTCATTTGTTGCAGCGCAAATCCCGATTCGGTAAAGCGTTTCACGCCTGCAACCGCTATCCCGATTGTCAGTTTGCGATAAACAATACCCCCGTGGCCGGAACCTGTGAGTTCTGCCAGTATCCATTATTAATGGAAAAGAAAACGGCTCAGGGAGTGAAACTCTTCTGCGCCAGTAAGCTATGCGGTAAAGCCGTAGTAAAAGCAGATTAAAAACCATGACCACACATCAAGAATCCAATTTGTCTGCGATCGTGCAGGCTTTAAAACATCAGCAGGTTATTGCCTATCCAACTGAAGCCGTTTTTGGTTTGGGGTGTGATCCCGACAGCGAACAGGCGGTCGAGGCTTTGCTTGCTCTGAAACAAAGGCCGCGCGATAAAGGCCTGATCCTCATCGCCGACAGCTACGAGCAACTATTACCTTATATAGATGACTCACAGCTCAGTGCCGAGCGCCGCGAGCAGATTTTTGCCAGCTGGCCGGGACCGGTGACCTGGGTAATGCCCGCCAGGGCGACAACGCCGCAATGGTTAACCGGGCGTTTCACCTCCCTGGCCGTGCGCGTCAGCGATCACCCATTAGTTAAAGAACTCTGCCGCCAGTATGGCAAACCTCTGGTTTCAACCAGCGCGAATCTCACTACGCTACCTCCTGGCCGCACGGCTGAAGATGTCAGAAAGCAGTTTGGTTCTGATTTCCCCGTGCTGGAAGGAAGCGTCGGCGGGCGCGAGAATCCGTCTGAAATCAAAGATGCTGCTACCGGCGAACTTATACGCCAAGGTTAAGGAAAATCTGTCATGTCTTCTTTCGCTGTATTCGGTAACCCAATCAGTCACAGTAAGTCACCGCGCATCCATGCCCTTTTTGCCGAGCAAACCGGGATTGACCATCAGTACGGCACTGTTTTAGCCCCGCATGAAGAGTTTGAAGAAACTCTGCGTGGCTTCTTTACCCAAGGTGCCAGCGGAGCGAACATCACGGTTCCATTTAAGGAGCGTGCTTTTGCCGAGTCTGACGAGCTGTCTGAACGCGCGTCATTGAGCGGTGCCGTCAATACATTGAAGAAGCTTGAAGATGGCCGACTGCTGGGAGACAACACCGACGGTATTGGCATGATTAGCGATCTGCAACGTCTGAATATGCTGAAAGAAGGCGATCGCGTTCTGCTAGTAGGGGCTGGCGGTGCCGCGCGTGGAGTGATTCTGCCGCTGCTTTCTCACGGCTGCCGCGTGGTGGTCACCAACCGGACCTTCGAACGTGCACAGCACTTGCACACTATTTTTGAAGCGAAAGGCGATATCACCGCGATCGCGTTAAACGATCTCGACGAGCAGATTTTTGATCTCATTATTAACGCCACCGCCTCCGGGCTTAAAGGTGAAGTTCCGGCGGTTCCGGTTTCCGTCATCAATGCTGAAACCCGCGTCTACGATATGTTTTATCAGGCAGGTGAAACTCCATTTATTGCCTGGGCAAAACAGCATGGGGCAAAACACACGGCAGATGGCCTGGGTATGCTGGTGGGGCAAGCGGCTCACGCCTTCTATTTATGGCACGGCGTGATGCCCGAAATCGAGCCGGTACTGAATCAGCTTAAGCTGGACCTGGCGGGATAAGGTAATAGAGGGGATCGTATGTTTCGATCCCCTCTTTCTATATAGGAGAGAGTTCTTTCTATATAGAAGAGAACAGAGGAGGGATTTACCTGTCTTCTCCAGACAAGTATTCATCTTTCCATTTCACGTAGTTGTTAGAGGAATAAGTTAAACCGGCAATCTCCGCAGCACTCAGCTCGCGAATCTGCTTAACCGGGCTGCCCAGATACAGATAGCCACTCTCCAGTCGTTTTCCTGGTGGCACCAGGCTTCCCGCGCCAATCATTACGTCATCTTCAATAATCGCGCCATCCAGCACAATCGATCCCATGCCGACCAACACTCTATTGCCTACCGTGCAGCCGTGCAGCATGGCTTTGTGCCCGACCGTCACGTCTTCACCGATTATTAAAGGAAAGCCTTCCGGGTTATGCGATGACTGATGGGTAACGTGCAAAACGCTGCCGTCCTGAATATTGCTGCGACAGCCAATTATTACGTTGTTCACATCACCGCGGATCGCCACCAATGGCCAGACGCTGACATCATCAGCCAGATCGACATCGCCAATAATCACGCTGGTGGGATCGACCATCACGCGATCGCCTAATTTTGGGCGTGTTCCTTTAAAGGATCTCAAAACTTCTGCCATACCTTTTCCTCTCTAGTGAGATTAATGCTTCTGGGAATATAGTCTTTGGATCCATTAATACCTAGTTTCCCCGTTCAGGATCGTTGATTAAACATGCGGATCGGACAAGAACTCCTCGAAAGGAGCGAAAAACAGGCAGTCAGATTTAAAAGATCAAAAAACACTTGTGGCTCGTCGGAAACTCCCTATAATGCCGCTCCATCGACAGGGAACAACGCAGCAGCAACGCGGT
>CAWUIY010000073.1:0-17404 GCA_963922555.1 uncultured Serratia sp.
GTCGGGCAAATGCGGAGTGAGGCGCTGTCGGTGCATCAGATGTGCGCCAAAAAGGATATTCCTGCCCGCATTCGCGAACTGATGGAGTTGGTAAGACTCCCGGCAGATGCGATCGACAAACTGCCGCACGAATTTTCCGGCGGCCAACGGCAACGCATTGGGATCAGTCGCGCGCTGGCGGTCGAGCCGAAAGTGCTGATTGCCGATGAGCTGGTCTCGGCGCTGGACGTTTCGGTGCAGGCGCAAGTGGTGAATCTCCTGCTGGATTTGCAGCAAAAACTCAGCCTTACCGTGCTGTTTGTCGCTCATGACCTCCGTCTCGTGCGGCATATATCGCATCGCGTGGCGGTGATGTATCTGGGCGAAGTCGTCGAGGTCGGGGATACCGAGACTCTGTTTCAAACGCCGCTGCATCCTTATACTCAGGCACTATTACGCGCTGCGCCTAGCATGGATCCCAGCGACCGGGGTAAGAATGTCAGCCTGACCGGCGAACTGCCAAGCCCCCTTTCGCCGCCGTCCGGCTGCCGCTTTCACACCCGTTGCCCCTACGTTACCGCTCGCTGTCGCGAGGAACGGCCAATATTGCTGGTAAAGCCGGGCGGACAGCGAGTCGCCTGCCATCTGGTGTAAGGATCCTCAAAGGCAAATCGGCCGGTTTGCCTTTTTTTGTGCAAATTGAATAATAATTAATATTGACCTCCGGATTGCCCTTGATATCTTAAGGTATTGAATATTTTCTCAGCACCTGGCGTTCTATTCGAGCCAGGCTGGTGTGATTTTAAAAGGCAAAGCGAGTCACTATGAGCATTAATCCTCATTTCAAACCCGTTATCGGCGTCACCCTGGACAGCGAAGAAGCCGGGGGATATGCAGATTATCCGTGGTATGCGTTGCGCCAGAATTATATGGCCAGCCTGGTAGAACTTGGCGCCGTACCTCTGGCTTTGCCGCACCACGCAGAGCTATCTGACGAATTTTTGTCTTTGTGTGACGGCATCATCATCACCGGGGGCGCATTCGACGTCTCGCCAGAACTGTTTAACGAACAGCAAAATAGCGATCAGATCCGCCTGAAACCCGCTCGTACCGAATTTGAGAAGGCAATCGTGCAAGGTGCATTGCTGCGCGATATGCCGCTGCTGGGGATCTGCGGCGGGGAGCAATTGCTTGCCGTACTGACCGGTGGAAGCCTGATTCAGCATATTCCCGATGCCTTGCCTGACGCGCTGGAGCACAGCACCACCGTCGATACCGAGAACGCGGGAGGCAAAAAACGTGCCCGTCATCAGGTCGAAATCCTTGATGGTACTAAGCTCAGCCGGTTAGTTAGCACTCGCCATTATGAGGTTAACAGCTCACATCATCAGGCAGTAAAAACGCTAGGTAAAAATTGCCGCGTTAATGCCGTATCACCCGATGGCGTGATCGAAGGCATTGAATGCGATGACTACTATTTTTGCCTGGGCGTGCAGTGGCATCCGGAATACTTGCAGCACGAACAAGACCGCGAGCTGTTAAAAGCCTTTATTGATGCTGCCGACGACTATAAAAATGCGCGCCGCTCGTCAGGCAAGGCAATGGCAAAAGCCATGAATCAGTCGCACGGGCAATGATTCGCGATGAAGACACAAGAATGGTCACAAATCAGTAAATGGCTAGAAAAACTGGGCATTAGCAGCGAAGTGATTGCTCACCGCACTTTGCCCTTCTTCCCGCAGATCGATGAAAGTTTACTGATTACCGCTGAAACCAACGCTGAGGGCAAAGCGTTTCAGTTAGCGCCGCAAGCCGCTTCGGCGTGGTTGAAAATGCGCGACAGCGCCAGAGCAGACGGCATCGAATTGTATCTGGTTTCGGCATATCGCAGCGTTGACTATCAAATGGGATTAATCGAGAAAAAGCAGCAGTTGGCGATCTCTCCTGAAGAGTTCTTCACCTACCTCGCACCTCCCGGCTGCAGCGAACATCACACCGGCTGCGCCGTTGATATCAATACCCCCGATTGCGACGAAGTCAGCGGCGTCTTTGGCGACACTCCGGCCTTCGAGTGGTTACGTCTAAACGCTGCCCGCTTCGGCTTTGTCATGTCCTTCCCTCTGAACAATCCGTGGGGATTCATCTGCGAGCCTTGGCACTGGTGCTGGCATCCATAACTCGCAAATATTTTGCTTTTAAAGGAAAGAGTGAGATTTACGATTTTGTCGCCGGTGGCTGGGCGTTAAGGATCCGTTGCGCCTGATCCGCCGTCAGCGGGTAATTAAAGAAGCGGCGATAGAAATCCTGCGTCGCGGCGACAATATTTAAATCAGGAAACAGTTCGGGGTGCAATTTCTGCGCGGCCCACTGGATTTGCAACGCCGCCTCAGTGCCGTAGCGGTCCCACGGGAATACGCCTGACGGATTTTGCCAAACCTTATGTTGTTGCACAGCTTTCAAAGAACTAAACAGCTGCCCGTAGTCTGAATCTGCTAAAGTCCCAGCGCCTGCGCCAATGATAATCACGTCAGGCTTCCACGCCAGCACCTGCTCCGGCGACACTTCCTTCATATTGCCTTTCACTTCGTTGGCGACGTTAATGCCACCGGCGAGGCGGATCCAGGTGTCGATAAGCGTATCGCTGCCGTCGATTTTCAACGGATGCAGTGACTCGATATGCAGCACCCGCGGCTTTTGTGCCTCAGTCAGATGGCTGGTTTTTGCCTGAATGACAGCAATTTGCTGATCGAGGTATTGGTTGTACAGCCGGGCCTGTTTCTCCGCCTGCGGCGTGCCGAGCACCGCGGCAGTAGTCAGCAACGCATGTTTCATCGACGGAAAATCGTTGAATTGCACCTCAACGGTGGGCAGCTGCGCCTGCCGATAGGACGGAACATCTCCATTACCTTTGGAGGCAAACACCACGTCGGTTTTGTCCGCCAGCAGGGTTTCGCTATTAAAGGTCACACCGCGCACGCTCAGCGCCTTGTTCAACGAGGGCTGGATCAAAAACATCCATGGGCGATCCTGTGGATGATTAACCGTGGCAATAATTTTATCCCCAGCTCCCAGCGTCATCAGCAGCGAGTGGTGCGCATACCACGCATCGGCGATACGATTAACGTGGTCCGGCAGCGTTACCCGCGTACCGGCATCATCAACAATCTGCCGCGCGGCAAGCGCGGCGTGTAAAGGCGTGAATAGTAGCGCGACGGCCACCACCAGCGCCTTGGGTTTTCCAATCATAAACGCCTCGTGTTCCGGTTTTTAGAAATCAACCTGCATGGAAAGCTGCGCCATACGCGGATCGCCGAGCGAAGCACTGGCATATCCGCTGCCGGTGTAGCCATTTAAGCCGCCCGGAACAATATTGGTCCAGTAATGACGATTAGCAAGATTAGTGACGTCCAGACGGAATGTCGTCGCGTCGCCAAGCAATACCGTACGATAAGCCGCTCCAAGATCGAAGGTCGCGTAGCTTCCGACCCAGGTTGAGTTAGCGTTGTCCGTCGAGCGACGGCCGACATAGTGTGCTGCGGCGTTAATTGACAGGCCACGCAGGTACGGCAAATCATAAACCACCAGTAAATCGCTGGTCACACGCGGCAGGCCGACAATCTGCTTGCCGTCAGTGGTGGCAGAACCGGTGTCATGCAGCAGCGGGTCCAGCCAGGTAATGCCGCCGAAGATATGCAGATCAGGGCGCAGATCGCCGTCCGCCAGCAGCTCAAGGCCGCGGTTGCGTTGCTTGCCCGCAATCCCATAGTCGCCGTTAGTCAGCGTATAGGCGTAAGGACGTTGGATCTGGAACACGTCGGCGGTCAGCAGCAATTTATCATTCACCGCCAGTTTGCCACCTACCTCAACCTGCTTGCTGCGATAAGGAGACAAAATAGAACCGGCATTATTGCTGCCGCTCGGCGCGACATCGCCCTGTTGCAGGCTGTCAGCATAGGTGGAATACAGCGTCAGATTTTCCACCGGCTTATACATCAGGCTGGCGGAACCGCTAAGACCGCTATTGTTTGATTTACTGCTGCGGATCCCCGTTTTAGCGTAGTTGTCAGAGGTCAGGAAGCTTTCACTACCGGCCAGCAACAGGCTCCACTGCGGGCTAAAGGTTAAGGTGTCGCCGAGCAGGAACGACTGCTGCGTGCTGGTCGCCGAGTGATAGCGGTCGGTGAAATCTGGATAGTCCGGCTCATCAAACTGCAACGGATCGTCCAGATTTGCCGAGCCTAATGTGGTGGTCGCTCCACCGATCGGGTTGAAGTTTTTCCACACAAAACCGCGCATGCCCATCGACAGGTCGTGAGAGATCCAGCCGGTATCGACACGGCCGGTCAGATTGGCCATGTAGCTATCGATGGTGAAGCGACTGGCGGTCGCGCTGGCCACCGTGGAGGTGTAATCGCCTTTATTGTCGGTCAGCGTGTTGGTCACCGCAGTAGATTCGCGGTCGGCAACCTGATGCAGGAAGCCGAATTCGCCGAGCCAGTTGCCGTCGAAATCGTACTTGAAATGCACGCTTTCGGTGGTCGTTTTGTCGTCATCTCCGGCGTAATACTGGCCGTAGCGACCGTCAGTCGCGTTAAGCGCGCTGGGGAATGACGTCCCTTTCGCTAGCGCAAACTTGCCCGGCAGCCCTTTCTGATAAAAATGGTAATAGCTGAAGTTGGTCTGCATGGTCAATTTGTCTGTCAGCTGAAAATCCAGCCCAAGACTCGCTAACTGACGGCGACGCGTACTGCCGCTGGCATAGCCGCGACCATCATCATCCAACAGGTTCAGGCGGTATTTAACCCGGTCGCCACTGTCTAAAGGCCCGCTAAGATCGGTAGAGATCTGCGGCCCGGTCCCGGTGCCAGCGCCCACGGTAATGCTGCGCTGCGGGGTATCGGTAGGACGTTTGGAGACGAAATTAAAGATCCCCGCCGGGTTGGCCGGGCCGTATAACGAGCCAGCCAGCCCGTTGAGCACTTCAATCGATGAAAACTGTTCTGCAGGATAATCGGTGGTAGAAACGACGTTCAGACCATCGATCATCGTATTCTGCACCACACTGCCCTGCATGCCGCGCGACTGCGGACGCGCGCCATCGCCCTGTACAGAAGGCAGATAGCGATAAAGATCGGTCACGCTTTGCAACTGCTGGCGCTTAATCAACGATTCAGGCAACACTTCGATGGAATAGGGTGTGTTTGCAATATCCCGCTTGCCCAGACTCCCCAAGGTGGCCTGTTTATCGGGAGAAGCGGGTTCTGATTGGGTGGTGGTCGTTCCAGGAGCGGAGGCGTTGACCACCAGAGTATCGTCAGCTTGAGCTTGCGCCGACATAATTAAAAAAGACGCTGCGCAGGTAAATATACTTTTATTTAACATTTATATTTTTATAAGCAATAAGATCCCCACCGCACATTAAAATGTTGCAGTTATGTTGCTGAGAAACATCATTAAACGGGGGAATAATTAAACAGTAAAATAATGCTATCATCGATATATATTGGTGTACATAACGAAAAGCTTATAATTAATTTACGTTTCTTCTTATACAGATACCACCCAATAGTTAATTTAGGATATTAACTATTAATCTTTATGCGCAGCTTCTTTTCACGGTATTTTATCTTAATAGCTTCAGAGAACCGGTAAGCGATTTAACCCACTTTTCTGGCCCCGCCAGGCCTAAACCGTCCAACGTTTCTAGCGCAAGATTGCGATCGGGGAAAGCCTGCCGATAATCTTCAAAACTGTGCATAGATCGTGCAAATGCGGGGAATGGCACAATCCCCACCTCTCCAACCGCCTGCATGGCCTTGTGCATAATGGCGTTAATCTGCTCTGCCGTCGCTTGTAGAATCGGTACCGGCAGCTTCGAGCTAACGTCAATGGATCTCCCCTCAACGTCAGCCAACTGCTCCCCCGCCAGCAGAGGAAATTTTGCTGCCAGCCCAATCGCCACCGCGCTACTGGTATTCGCTAACAGGCCAAGAGGAAGTTCCGGATTTACAATCACCGCAATACGCATTGTCTCGAACACAGTAGAATCCTTTTTTTCAGTTGGTTAGAAGTGAAAAATCATAACCAGAACGCGGGGAAAAGTGCTTCCTATTTATCCGTTAATCGCGCAAAATTTGGTAACATCTACCGTGTAGATAATGAAAATAGGAACTTTATGCCTACCCGACTGTTTACGCTGTCCGATATCAAGATCCTCAAGCAGCTGCAAATCTCCGGACGCATCACCAACCAGGAACTGGCCGAGAAAGTTGGCATGGCGACCTCACCCTGTTGGCGACGAGTTAAACAGCTGGAAGAAAGCGGAATTATTGCCGGTTATCAGGCGGTATTAGACCGCAGAAAACTCGGACTGGGGATTCTGGCTTTCATACGGGTAAAAATAGACAGCCACAGCGAAGAGGAAGCCCTGCTTTTCGAACGTCAGGTCGAAGCGCTGGAACCGGTGATCGCCTGTTACGCCGTAGCCGGAGATGCAGATTTTCTATTACAGGTGGTGGCCGAGGATCTCGACAGCTTCTCGACCTTTGCTATGTCTACCGTGCGCCGCCTGCCGGGAATTAAAGAGATGCAAACCACGCTGGTTTTGCGCGAGGTAAAACCTCTTACCCCGCTGCCGGTGAGCGTCTAGCCCAGCACCTTTCGCACACAGCCCTTAAAGACTCGCACGCCGATTTCCAGCGCCTCGAGGTCAAAACGCATTTCTGGGTGATGCAGGCCCGGAGTCAAATTGGCTCCCAGCCCCCAGAAGCCGGTTTTCACCTGCGGACGCTGGCGTGGATAATGGAAGAAATCTTCGCTGCCCGGCGTGAATTTCGGCTCGGTGAGACCCGGTTCCCCAAGGACTTCAACGATCGACTCGGCAATAATCGCCGTAACGTCATCACTTACGATAGCGGCAGGCATTTCCTTCATCACTCGAATTTCCGCCGTTGCGCCAAGCGCCGCCACGCTGTGTTCAATGGCCTTGAGCACCTTGGTTTTTAGCTCATCCATCGGCTCGTTGTACTGCGAGCGCAGGTCCCAGCATACGGTCGCGATATCGGGAACCGAGTTGGTTACCCCGGCGTCACAGAGAAAACGCGTAGCCTTCACGCTCCAGGTCAAATTCGGCGCAAGGTGAATGGTGTTGACTGCCTGCACTGCCGCCACGGCAGCATCCAGCGCGTTGATGCCTAAATGCGGGCGAGCCGCGTGAGACGGCAGGCCGGTAATCGTTGCCTCAACGGTGGCGCAGGCTGAATACAGCATTGCCGGAACAGCCTTGCCCAGCGGGCATTCTTCCAGCGGACGAACATGAAAGCCAAGCAGCATATCTACGTCATCCAGCGCGCCGCCCTCGACCATCGCCAACGCGCCGGTACCCAACTCCTCGGCAGGCTGGAACAGGATTTTAAGACGCCCCTTTTTGACTAATCCCTCTTTTATAACTTCCTGAGCGGTCGCCAACACCACGGAGGAATGGCCGTCGTGACCGCAGGTATGACGCGCGACCAGCTGACCGTCGATGATGTGCCCGAGTGCGTCCATGTCGGCCCGCAGCGCCATAACTGGCCCCGGCTGGCCGCTGTCCAGCTCGGCAATAATTCCGGTAGTGCCGTTCACATTACGGGTAACCTTGAAACCTGCTGTCTCCAGAGCATCGGCGATATAAGCCGAAGTTTTGAATTCTTTAAAGCCCAGTTCCGGGATCTGATGCAAATGCTGGTAATGTGCTAACGTTTTTGACACGACAATTCCCCTGTTAAAAATTTAGTCTCAATCTGGTTATAAAACGCGTTATCAGGAGATAATCCGCATAACAATCATGGCGATAATCGAGTTTAAGATGCTGGTGAGCATCAGCAGCGGCCAGTATTTTTTAGGTACGTCCGCCACGCCCAGCAGTCGCCCCATATACTGCAGCTGCGCGCCCATCAGGAAGATGGCCGGAGCCAGAATCGTTATCTGCGCCGGGTCGAGCGTGCCCTTGGTCAACAGGCTGATCGCCACACCAGTACCCGCCGAAGAAGAGAGCCAGGCGGTCAACAGCACAGTCACGGCTTCACCCGGCAGGCCAAGCAAGCCCATTAATGGTGCAAATAAATGGCCGACAAAATTCATTACTCCCAACAGGTTGAGGATCTCGGAAATGACATAAGCCATTACCACATTCGGCATCAGGTTATTGATCGCAATATTAAAGCCCTTACGAGCGCCAATAACAAAAATATCGAATGGATTATTATTAACCTTGGCGACATTACTCATTTTCGAAGTCCTTCTTATAAACGGTATTTAGCATAAAGCGCACAAATACCGCGCCAACAAATTTCATCACAAACATCACCAACAGCGGAATAATCACCGGCAGGGTTAATGAGGCAAACATCGCAGAACCAATCGAAAAATAGTTATTAATCAACCCTGCTCCTGAATATTGCCAGGCCCCCATAATCACCACGTCTTTGCGGGTAATACGTTTGCTGTCGTACAGCTCTTTACTCAGAGCTGCGCCTGCATCGGTACTTTGCAGATCGGTGATCAGCGCCAGACCGGTATGGCCCGGAATGCCGAGGATCGGCTTGAGTAGCGGGGTCAGCAATTTATGCGCCGCGCGAATCGCGCCATAATGGGTGAAGATTTCCAGCAGGCCGAGCGCCAACATTACAGTCGGCACAAGCGATAGCGCGAACAGGAAACCTGCTTTGGCAGAGAGTCCCCCCGCACCGACAAAGGTGTCGGTGGCCGGGTTTTTCATGGTACCGAACGAGCCGCCAAGCGTGGTAAAGTCGAAAGCACCGAGCCATGCCTTGCCATCAACTTTTAAAAATGCGCCCGAAAACATCAGGAGTACGGCGATTAAAGCAATATAAGCACCTTTACCCACCTTCCACTCTTCAGCGGGTTCAACCGCTTTTTCCTCAGTCAGTCGTGTGTCAGTCATGCTATTTCCCTTCTCTAAGGTCATATCAAAAAATCAATTAATTCCCCGTCATTAATTACATTACAAATAATTAACATCCGTGGTCATCGATATTATTTTCACTTAAATAATAGAAGGCAGGATCCGTGCCAATATCAGTTTAATAACTAAATAAACTAAAAGAGGGATTGTTAGATGACTAAAGGAAAATAAATCAGAAGATAGGGATGAATAAATGAAATAATTAACAACAGAAAAACCACCCTTAATTTAATAAGGGCGGTGAGAATATTCTGGGCAAACCAAATGATTAACTGCCCTCTCAATGCACCAGTTTGAATTACACTGCACCAAACTGGGGCCTCGCGATGGACGTTATTTCCAGTCGATCGCCGCTTCTCTTTTTAAACCTCTTCTCCGCGAATGATTTCGGCAATCAGCGCGGCACGCAATGGGATATCGGCGACAATAATATGTTCATGGCGGGCGTGAATTCCCAGCCCGGTAGCGCCCAAACCATCCAGCGTGGCAATGCCCAGCGCCGAGGTAAAGTTGCCGTCACTGCCGCCGCCGACCGCTTTGCCCTGAAGTTCCACGCCGAGGCGTTTTACAGCCTGCTGCGCCTGTTTCAACAATGCCAGATTTTGCGGCGTCTGCTCCATCGGCGGGCGCGACATGCCACCGGTAATCTCTAGCTTAGCGCCATCAAGCCGTGGCGAACTGGCTCTAATCGCCGCTTCAACGCGCTGCGCTTCGGCTATATTGGTGACGCGCAGGTCAACACCGAGCAAGGCCTCATCGGCAACGACGTTGATTTTACTGCCGCCCTTTGCCACACCAACATTGATTGTGGTGCCCACTTCCGGCGCGTTCAGGCTATGTAAATACAGGATTTGATGCGCCATTTCCTGCACCGCGCTTATCCCTTCTTCAGGATTGTTGCCCGCATGGGCGGCACGACCGGTAATGCGGATCTCAAAACGCCCCGACCCTTTACGCGCAATCTTGGCCTCGTGAGTTTCCGCGACTGCCGGTTCGGCCACCAGGACGCGAGAAGATCCGCTGGCCTGCTGCTCAATCCATTGACGAGAGCTTGGGCTACCCAACTCTTCATCAGATGGACAAATAAATCGAATACTGTGCGACGCCAAACCGCCGGTTTGCTGCAATGCGCGAACCGCCCAGATTGACTGGACCAGTCCGGCTTTCATATCCAGCACGCCCGGCCCATAGAGCTTGCCGTCTTTTTCTATCATCGGAATTTCGTCAATGTCCCAAACGGTGTCAAAGTGCCCAAGAATGCTGGTGTGCTGCGGGCCGTTGCCTACATTAAACGACAGATGATTGCCGAGGATTTCCTGATAGTTAATTTCTGCCACCACGCCCAGACGCTCGGCCACGATGCCTTGCAGCACTTCGCCACACAGGTCAGTGGCCTGTTTATTTAACGAGGGAGACTGAGCCTGAACCAGACGTTTTATATCACTCAGGATCAGCGCGGCATTCTGTTGCAGGTACTCGTGGGCAGATGACATAAAGGTTCCTGACGTTGGCGGCGGTTTATTAATCTTTTTCGATTATCATCAACCTGACCTGCTAGTTAAATGCACTTCAACTGACTATATTGTTGATCCATGAGCAACAGTTGCGAGCGCGAAAAATGAGCCAGCTTTTTCACGAAAAACAAATCAGCTATTTATATGAGGTAGGAATTCAGGGGGGGATCCGTCGGGCAGCGGATATTCTGGGGATTAACGCCTCCGTGATTAGCCGCCAAATTTCGCTGTTGGAACGCACTCTGCAATTGCCGCTATTGGAACGTAAAGGCCGCAGCGTCGTGCTGACAGAGGCCGGAAGATTGCTCGCGGACGACTTCTTTGAAAGCCGTGAGAGGCGTACACGGCTGGAGCGCCACCTGAAAGATTTACGCTATATGAAAGGCGGCGCGATCACGATTCGCGTTGGCGCCGGGCTGGTTGATACCTTCGTCGAATACGTCTTAAAGAATTTTGCCGCCTCTTATCCCAACGTATTCGTCGAGATTGTGGCAGGCAATATGCAGGAAACGCTGGCATCCATCGTACAGGGCGAGGCAGATATGGCGCTGGCGTTTGGCCCCATCGGCAATCCAGAATTAAAGCGACACAGTTTCCCATGGGGACCGATTTGCGCGGTGGTCAATCCACAGCATCCGATCGCCAAGTTGAAAACCGTCACAATTGAGGAATTGAGCAAACATCGGCTGATTTCACTCAGTGAAACCTTTGGTCTGCAACGACATATGAACGCGATGTTCCAGAGTCAGGGATATCTGTTTACCCCAGCCTATCGCTGCAACCTGTTTTCGACCGCCATGAGTCTGAGCATTTCCGAGATGGGGATTTCGTTTATGAGCGCACAGGCAGCTGGGGAACGTATCGAGCATAATATTCTGGTTGCCGTGCCCATCGATCACCCGATTGCGACTGAAGCACAGTGCCATTTGCTGCGAAACTCAGACCGGCGTTTTACCCCGGCCGCACACCATCTTTGGCAACTGCTGCTGAATTTCTTTCAACAAAAGGGGGAGTAAATTCCCCCATTTTCCAGATTAGTGAAACGCACTCATCAACTTGCCGAGGATGATCCCGACTACGCCAAAATCGGCATCGCCGAAAGTGGTGGAGTTAGACAGGCCGCCGAGCACCGAAAGCAGAATAGCGGGCAGGAAAGAAATAATCAGGCCGTTGACGAAGGCGCCGACAATCGCACCGCGACGTCCGCCGGTGGCGTTACCATACACTCCGGCCGTTGCGCCACAAAAGAAGTGCGGCACCAGACCTGGAACGATAATGCTCAATCCCAGCATAGGGAAGAAGAACATGCAGATTAGACCAGCACAGAAGCTGCTCAGGAAGCCAATGATGACCGCGTTTGGCGCAAAAGGAAACACTGTCGGGCAGTCGAGAGCCGGTTTGGCATCCTTCACCACTTTATCTGCAATTCCTTTAAACGCCGGAACGATCTCGGCAATTACCATGCGCACGCCGGCCAAAATGATGTAAACGCCCGCAGCGAAGGTAATCGCCTGAATAATTGCGAAAATAATGTAGTTTTGACCGCCGCTGACCTGGGTTTCGGTAAACTCTTTACCCGCGATCAGCACCAGAATAATAAACAGAATTGTCATGGTCAACGCGATGGCAATAGAGGAGTCATGCAGGAATTTCAGATGCTTAGGCACCTTAAACTCTTCGGTCGAGCGACTTCCCTTGCCGATAAGCTTACCCACCAGCGCTGCACACAGATACCCGGTCGAACCAAAATGGCCGAGTGCGAAGTCATCGCTGCCGGTAATTTTACGGGTGAAAGGTTGCAGAATCGCCGGCGAGATCACCATCAGTGCGCCGAGGATCAGTGAACCGGTCAGCACCAACGGGAAACCGCTCAGGCCGCCGGTAGCCAAAATCACTGCCAGCATTGCCGCCATGTAGAGCGTGTGGTGACCGGTCAGGAAGATATATTTCAGCGGCGTAATGCGCGCAAACAAAATATTGAACATCATGCCCAATATCATGATCATCGCGGTAGAAGTACCAAAATTCTTCTGCGCAATAGCTGACACTACGTCATTATTTGGTACCACGCCCTGAATATTAAAGGAGTGAACAAATAACTCGCTGAAGCTGGTCAGCGTGGTCGCTATAACGCCCGCACCGGCAATCAGGATCAGGAAACCCATGATAGTTTTCAGCGTGCCTGAAATAGTATCGGAGAAAGACTTTTTCTGTAATAGCAGACCTATTAATGAAAACAGGCCGACGAGAATAGCAGGTGTCCCTAGTACGTCATTAATAATAAAACTAAGCATAAACGACTCCAAATAATCGGTAATATAATCCCGCATAATTTCTTGATATCAGGCCCAGGTTTCAGGCGCAGTAACAGAACGGCCGCCCCACGGCAGCCAGTCATTTCAAGGATTTGTCGTTATAAACAGCTATAGGTTATTGGATAGGATTTCTTTTATTTTTGCATTATCCAGAAGGTTATTCAGTCCAAATACGGTGCGTTTACCGTCATCAAGACTGGCAATAATTTCGCTTGAACCAATATAAATATCCGCCACTTCAGACTTGGCAGAGCTTAAATCGGTATGGCTAACCTCCGCCTCTTTCCCCAACTCTTTAATAATTTTTTTGACGTTCATTTCGACAATAAAACTGCTGCCTAAACCATTACCGCAAACAATCAGTATTTTTTTCATATTGCTCTCACACCTTCAGTTAATATTTTTGGATAAGTGCATTCAGTGCCAGATAATTATCGGCCTTGATTAACGCCTGGAAGTCGTCTTCATCGCTAAACAATTCTGCCAGCTGTGAAATCATCTCCAGATGTTCATCGCCGTTGATCGCACACAGCATCACCACGACGTATACCGGGTCATTTTCTTGCGAGTCGAAATGCACACCTTGTTTGACATAAAGTAATGAGAGGCCGGTAGCAATCGCCCCTTCTTCAGGTCTGGCATGTGGCATCGCCAGACCTGGTGCAATGACGTAGTAAGGGCCAAGTTTTTCATGCGAGGCAAAGATCGCCTCGACGTAAGCAGGAGAAATCGCCCCCTCCGCCAGCAATGGGGCTGCGGATTGTTGCACCGCATCACGCCAATTGGCCGTCTGGTCCACAATATTGACTCGATCTGCTGTCAGCCATTTGGCGAGCATGAGTACCTCTCTGAATAAATGTTTTCAGGAGTATATGTGATGGGTCGATACGTATTCTGTGATGAGAATCGCAAAACCTGTTAGCGCTAACAAGCATTATGATAACACGATGTTAACGCTAACAATTATGGGGGCTATCGACTATAATCGCCAACAGGCGTACAAAGAACTCAGGCTTGACAGAGGCTTTTGCGCATCTGCAGACAGGGGAATAAATGAAAGCAAAACAACGGCGAAACTCAGGTAAGAGTACTCTGGCCGATGTCGCAAAAATGACCGGCGTCAGCACGATGACGGTTTCACGCGTGCTCAGAGAGCCAGAAAAAGTGTCGCCGCAGGTGAGAGAGAAAATCGAGGCGGCTATTAGCGAGCTGGGCTATATCCCGAATCTTGCCGCCAGTAATTTGGCCTCTTCAACCTCACGTCTGGTCACTCTGGTCGTGCCTTCTACCAGCACGCCCGGCTGTTCACAATTTTCTGAAGCCCTGCATCAGGTATTGAAGCCCAAGGGCTATAATACGATCCTGGCCGAAGACCATTTCACCGCCGCAGATGAGTCTAAACTGATTGAAATGATGCTGTCTTACAATCCCGCTGCGATGGTGATGTACCAGTTCGACAGTAGCGAGGAGAGCAACAATTTGCTGCTGAAATCAACCATCCCGGTGGTTCAGGTCGGCGGCTCCTTCACCGCTCCGCTTGGCATGAATGTGGGTGCTAATTACGGTTTGGCAATCAAGCAGTTGATCAACGCGCTGGCGTTAAAAGGCTTTCATAACATCGCCCTGCTTTGCGCCGCACACGAGCATCATATGATGCAGCAAATCCTCAGCGGCTGGCATTCGGCTATGCTGTCGTTGAACCAGTCGCCGCACCGGGTGGTTAGCTCTTCGCTGCCGCCAACGGTGCATACTGGGCAAAAGCTGCTGCCAGAAATCCTGCTTAACTGGCCCGAGTTGGACCTGCTGATTTGCACCTCGGACGAGCTGGCCAGTGGAGCCATCGCCGCCTGCCACAAAAATGGCATTTCCGTTCCTGCGCAGCTGGCAATTGCCGGTCTGGGTAACGGCGATATCGCTGAGATCTGCTCGCCACCGCTATCTACCGTGGCCGTCCCCTATCGGCAAATGGGTACGCTGACCGGCAAGCTGATCCTCGCCGCTATCCAGGGCGAAGACGTCGCGGAGAACACCACGCTGGCGACTCAGCTTATACTACGCGGCAGCACCGCGATTCATTAAGGTTTTGCGCACCAATTGACGCAACCAGCGATGGGCCGGATCGTTCTCGGATCGCGGATGCCAGATCTGCGACACCGTAATACTTGCCGTTTTAACTGGTAGCTCAAAGACATAGAAGCCAGATGTTTCGCCCCTGCCCGGCTGGTGACTCAGGAAAGACGCGGGAACCAGTGCAACCAGATCTGACCCTCGTGCCACCGCCAGTGCCGAATGAAAGCTGGAGACCACGGCGGCGATATTGCGGTGCAGGCCAAGCTCCGCCAGCGCCTCATCCACCGGGCCGCTGCCTTTGCCACTGCGCGTCGCGACGACGTGATCGCAGGCCGCGTAAAACTCAGGCGTCATGTCGCGCAGCTTTTCAATCGCATGCCCTTTACGAACCACGCCGACAAAACGATCTCTAAACAGCGCCTGCAGGCGGATTTCCGGCCCCATACCTCCCAAAACACCGATTTCGAGATCCACCAGCCCCTCGCGAAGTGGCCTGTCGCTTTTCTCTGACTTAGCCGCGAAACGCAGCCGAACGCGCGGTGCCTCTTTAACCGCAGCCGCAATTAACGCTGCGCCAAACGCTTCGACAAAACCGTCGTTGGCACGCAGAGAAAAGGTGCGATCCAGCGTAGTTAAATCCAGCTCTTCTGACGAAGGGCTTAGCACCGCCCGCGCCTCCGTCACCACCTGATGAGTTCGCTCACGAATTGCCTCGGCGTAAGGCGTCAGCACCATATTGCGCCCCGCCCGCACCAGCAAAGAATCGCCAGTAGTCTCACGCAATCGCCCCAGGGTTCTGCTCATCGCCGAAGCGCTTAATCCCAGGCGTCGCGCCGCGCCCGCGACGCTTCTTTCAGCCAACAGCCTGTCGAGAGCAATCAATAAATTCAGATCGGGTTCTGCCATAGAGTCTGCCTTGTTAACTGCGAAATCGCTCTGCCGGAAAAGTAGACCATACTAATGCTGCTAACGGGAAAATGAAAAGGCGTCTGGTGCAGCTTATTAATGCAAATGCTGCGTCTTCCGCCTTATCTGCAAGCGGCGTAGAGTTTCCTTATCGACCACGATTCGACATTAACGATCACCAGAGGAAATAGTGATGAAGACAGAAAATACCTCAAAAACCGTTCTGCTTATCGGCGCATCCCGTGGCCTCGGCTTCGCGATGGTGGAGGAGTATCTCCGGCTTGGCGCGCAGGTAATTGCCACCGGGCGCGCCTCATCGACGAGGAATCTCCTGCAATTACAAAAAGACTGGCCGCAACAGCTGGAGGTCGAGACCGCCGATATTACCCTGCCGCATGAAGTTGACGCCCTGCATAACCGACTCGCCCATCGTCAAATTGACTTGCTATTCGTCAATGCTGGCGTGAAAAACGCCGATGGAGAAACCCTTGCCGATGTCTCGACGGAAGAGTTTATCCGCGTGATGGTCACTAATGCGCTTAGCCCGCTGCGAGTGATTGAGAAATTTCAAGACCTGGTGCCGCCAACGGGATCGATTGGCGTAATGTCATCGGGTCAGGGCAGCGTAACCAATAATACTAACGGCAATTATGAAGTTTACCGCGGCAGCAAGGCGGCGCTAAATACGTTTATGCGCAGTTTTGCCGCCCGACACAGTGATGATCCGCGCAACCTGCTGCTGCTGGCACCGGGCTGGGTGCAAACCGATATGGGCGGCCCGCAGGCGCGGTTGACCATTGGCGAAAGCATCCCGAAACTGGTGAAAACTATCGAGACCTACGTGGGGGTTCCAGGATTATATTACGTGGATTATCAGGGGAAAACCGTTCCCTGGTAATCCATCAGCCACAAAGTTTCAGGGAGATCGCGCAGGCGGTCACCCTGTCTTGATCCCCTCTTGCCTTATCAAAAATCCGTGCGTTAGCTCGCAGTTCTCTCCTCATTTTCGAACAAAAATAAAACGGTGTTTTATAAATTTAGAATCCTGACAGGGTTCTCTTTGCGTTTTTGCCACTTTTTGATTGAGCGTTGCTAAATCACGAAGGTTTATCCCCCCGACTGGCCTTATTTTCATTGCTAATCCGTCTGAGTTGTCCGGAAAACACCGTTTCTGATTTTTTACTCTGGGAGTTTTGACATGACCTCTCGCAAGATTGGATTAGCCAACTACCTCGCATACGGGGCAGGCGATTTTCTCGGCGCAGGCACCACCGCCCTAACCGCAGCGTGGCTGTTATATTTCTACACCACGTTTTGCGGGCTAACGCCGATTGAAGCGACCTTTATCTTCGCCATGGCTCGCGTGTTGGACGCCGTAGTCAGCCCGCTGATGGGATTTTTAACCGATAATTTTGGTTCAACCCGGCTAGGTAAGCGTTTTGGACGTCGTAAGTTCTTTATTTTGCTCGGCATTCCCTGCGTTTTCAGCTACAGCCTAATGTGGGTGGGTAATATGAGTTATCTCTATTATCTGCTGACTTATCTGCTGTTCGATATCGTCTACACCATGATTTTGGTGCCGTATGAAACGCTGGTGCCGGAAATGACCGACGATTTCAAAAAGAAAACCCGCTTCTCCGGAGCGCGCATCGCAT
>CAWUIY010000074.1:0-17218 GCA_963922555.1 uncultured Serratia sp.
CAATGCGATCGCAGTAAACCGTTTAACTCTAAAAGAAGTGAAAAAATCATCTGAACCGAGGCGTCTACCTAATGTTCTCGGTCAGGTAAGCAGTAAAGGCGCGAACCAACACCAGGGAGCGCTTTCCCAAAGCCACGATTTCAACGCCGGAAATCGTGGTTAATAAAACTCTAAGGCGTCCAGGACTTCATCACCACGGAAGGTGCAAAAAATAAGAAATTCATAACATTCACAACACCAACGCTTGCTTTTACACAGAGGAAATAAAGATGATGGTTAAACAATTTCGTCGTGCCGCCGTTCTGTCTGCTGTATTACTTTCCGTAAACGCTTTTGCTGCTGAAACCGTGACTATTCCGGTTGTCAAAATGGACCCGGCTTTGCACGCCAAACTTCCCGCTGATATCCAAAAATCCGGTGTGTTGACCTCGGTAAACAACGGATCGTTTCCTCCTTATGAAATCGTGACCGGCACTCATTCGTTAGACGGCGCGAGTGCCGACCTGGCGACTTCAATGGGCCAGCTGCTGGGCGTTAAGGTTGAACACGCCTCCGTGAGCGGACTTTCCGGTATTTTGACCGGTATTTCTTCGGGGCGTTACCAGATGGGGATTGGCCCCATCGGCGATTATCCGGAACGTCAGGCGAAAAACGATTTTGTCGATTTCGTTAAAGAATACGTTGCTTTTGCCGTGCCTAACGGCAACCCCAAAAACATTCAGTCTTTAAGCGATACCTGTGGTTTACGCATTGCCGTAATGGCCGCCGGTTCTGCTGAAAAAGTCATTAAACAGCAGTCAGAAGACTGTGTAAAAGCCGGCAAACCTGCGGTTACCGTGCAGTCCTTTACCGATCAGCCCACCTCGATTCTGGCCGTACGCTCAAAGCGTTCTGATGCCTTCTTCTCTTCTCAGGCACCTTTGACGTATTTTATCAAAGAGTCCAACGGTCAGCTGACGCTGGCAGGCGCGGGCAAATCCAACGGTTTCAACGATATTTTCCAGGGTACCGTGGTGCCGAAAGATTCCGAAATTGGCAAAGTGGTTTTGGCCGCCTATCAGGAGTTGTTTAACAACGGCACCTATGCGGCAATCATGAAAAAATGGGGACTTGAAGGCAATATGCTGCCAGCACCGGGCATCAACCTGGGGAAACCAACTAAATGACCGAAAAATCTACCCCTGACCCACGACGTAATGTTGAGTTTGCACACGCGCCGCGTAATTACGGTCGTTGGGTAGCCTGGATTGTGGTGTTGATCCTCGCCGTTGATGTGATTATCAGCGTTGCGCGCAATCCAAATTTTGAATGGCATGTGGTTTCGCAGTGGTTCACGGAGGCTTCGGTGATCCACGGGCTTGGCGTAACGCTGGGCCTCACCGTGGTATCAATGTTATTGGGCACGTTGCTGGGTCTACTGCTGGCGGTAGGGCGTTTGTCGCAAAGTATGCTGTTGCGACGCCTTTCCGGCCTGTATGTCTGGTTCTTTCGTGGCACGCCGCTGCTGGTGCAACTGTTGTTCTGGTACAACATGTCGACCCTGTTCCCGCACGTGGCTTTGGGGCTACCGTTTATTGGGCCAACCTTCGCCAGCTGGAATACCAATGACCTGATTACGCCATTAACTGCCGCTATTGCCGGTCTTGCACTTAACGAAGCCGCCTATATGGCCGAGATTATTCGCGCGGGTTTGTTATCAGTGGACAACGGTCAGGCCGAAACCGCAAAGGCGTTTGGGATGAGCCGTGGCCGCGCGCTGCGCCGAATCATCATACCACAGGCTATGCGCTCGATTATTCCGCCAACCGGTAATCAGCTGATTAGTATGATAAAAGCCACGTCACTGGTTAGCGTTATCGCCATGGGTGACCTGCTTTATTCCGTGCAGACCATTTATAACCGCACCTTTGAAGTGGTTCCGATGCTGATGGTGGCAGTGATTTGGTATCTGTTGATCACCTCGGTGCTCAATGTGGGTCAGTCATTTATCGAGCGTTTTTACTCTAAGGGCACTCGTCGCACCGTGGCGGCCAAACGTCGCCAGCCGAATGTTTCCGAGAAAGCGGTTATTGCTCACCCAAATCTTGCTCAGAAGGAGGAGCTATGAGTCAGAGCCTGTCCGATGCGCAAAATTTGCTGGTTACTGCCCGAAACGTACATAAAAGTTACGGCGATAATGAAGTATTAAAGGGCATCGATCTCGATGTAAAACAAAGCGAAGTGGTGGTCATTCTTGGGCCGTCAGGGTCAGGTAAATCCACTTTCCTGCGCTGCATTAATCATCTGGAAGATATTGATCGCGGCACCATTATGGTCGGCGGTGAGCAGATTGGTTATGAATTGCATGGCGATCGGCTGCGCAAGCTGTCTGAACGCGGGATTGCCCGCCAGCGCCGAGATATCGGCATGGTTTTCCAGCAGTTTAACCTTTATCCGCACATGACCGTGTTGCAAAACATTGTCGAAGCGCCGATTGGCGTGCACAAGCAGAGCCGCCACGAGGCGGAAGCCTATGCCCGAGCGCTGCTGGAAAAAGTGGGGCTGAGCGATAAGGCACACGCTTACCCACGCCATCTTTCTGGCGGTCAGCAGCAGCGCGTGGCGATTGCACGCGCGTTGGCAATCAAACCCAAGCTGATGCTGTTTGATGAGCCAACCTCAGCTCTGGATCCAGAGCTGGTGGGGGAAGTGCTTGCTACCATGCGCAGCCTGGCCGATCAGGGATTAACCATGATTGTCGTCACACACGAAATTGGTTTTGCACGCGAAGCTGCCGATCGGGTGGTATTTATGGATGGCGGCTATGTGATCGAAGAAGGGCCGCCGGAAGAGGTGCTGGTCAATCCACAGCATCCGCGTTTCCAGGCATTTCTGAGCCGGTTTATCTAGGCTGTTGATAAAGGTAAGGGGAGGGAGATGACGGCGCTTTTTCATCTTTTCTCCCCCTTTTTTGTTGTAAAGCTGTTGGTTTCTCGTTAAGGGTAGCACTCAAAGTTTGTTTCAACCGTGGTCACGAGCGTATAATTCCCCCACTTTTTATGTCCCACGGCGCTTTGTAAAATAAAATAATTAAACAAAGAAATGCTTTAACGTGCGGCCTTACAGGCTCATAATGGCTTTATGGTTACAATCCGTACAGGGATGGAATTCAGGTCGCCCGGCGCGACAATTTTATTCTCCAGCTGTTTAAATCAGCAATCAGTGTAAAGAAGGTGTTTATGGAAGGTTTGAGTATTACTAAACTGTTAGTTGTCGGCGTGCTGATTGTGCTGCTATTCGGTACCAGCAAACTTCGTTCACTTGGCGGTGACCTTGGCGCAGCGCTGAGAGGCTTCAAAAAGGCCATGAATGACGATCCGGCTCCAGTAGCCAAAGCTGACGCGCAGACTGAACAGCGTGTAGAGCACAAAGACTGATTCATTTCTGAATGAAGTTGGTAAAAAAAAGCTGCTTTGATAAGCAGCTTTTTTTATGCGAGCAGGGCAGGGAAATATCGAGTTACTTAACTTCGATGCCTTTGGCCTGCAGGTCCGCATGGTAAGAAGAACGCACGAAAGGACCACAAGCCGCATGGGTGAAGCCCATCGCCAGCGCTTCTTCTTTCATGTATTCGAACTCTTCAGGACTGACATAGCGCTGTACCGGCAAATGGTGACGACTAGGTTGCAGGTATTGGCCCAGCGTCAGCATGGTTACGCCATGACGACGCAGGTCGCGCATGACTTCAAGAATTTCTTCGTTGGTTTCACCCAAGCCAACCATCAGGCCAGACTTGGTGGGTACTTCCGGATGCGCTTCTTTAAAGCGTTCCAGCAGCTTCAATGACCACTCATAGTTGGCGCCCGGACGGACCTGGCGATAGACGCGCGGCACGTTTTCCAGGTTGTGGTTGAACACGTCTGGTGGCGTTTCGTTGAGGATTTCCAGTGCGCGATCCATACGACCACGGAAGTCAGGGACCAGTGTTTCAATCTTGATGGTCGGGTTTTTCTCGCGAATGGCGCTGATACAGTCGGCAAAGTGTTGAGCACCGCCGTCGCGCAGGTCGTCGCGGTCAACCGAGGTGATAACCACGTAGCGCAGACCCATATCGGCAATGGTTTGTGCCAGCTTCTCGGGTTCATTGACGTCTGGAGCAACCGGGCGTCCGTGAGCCACGTCACAGAATGGGCAACGGCGGGTACAAATAGCGCCGAGGATCATAAAGGTCGCAGTCCCGTGGTTGAAACATTCTGAAAGGTTAGGGCACGCGGCTTCTTCACACACCGAGTGCAGGCCATTTTTGCGCAATGCGGCCTTGATACCCTGAATACGAGAGGAGTCAGCAGGGAGTTTGATTTTCATCCATGCCGGTTTGCGAAGCATTTCCTGCCGATCTGTGACCACGGTTTTCACCGGGATTAACGCCATCTTATCAGCATCGCGGTATTTGACGCCGCGTTCCATTTGGATCGGTTTACTCATAATCTTGCAGTTTCCAGTTTTGTCTCTCGCAGGCGAGATTTTTTATGACATTCAATGAACTAGCTGCTTCATTAAAAAATTACTAGAAATTATATCATTGAAGCGCGGCTGCATTCAGCCCTAACGCGAAGATAAAGGCTGAAAATATGTTATTTATTTGTAGGAAAGTTATTAATTTTATAAATTAACTTATAATTCATAAGGTTATTTAAAGCCGACGTTCACGGCATCGTCAAGTATTTACACCGTTATCGAGCCACTTAAACGCAGACATTCTGCTGAATCAGCGCAACGAGAGGCAAAAGGGTTAGAGCGTTTGCAAAGGCGTTTACCGTCGCACTTTTACTCGTAGCTGCGTCACCGACAGCAGAGCTGCCCTAAAAACGGTAAGCCCATGCCGTAAGCGGTGTTTTTCCACCTATTTTTATAGTCGATTGCGCTGCAATAATAGGCTTAAAAATCCTCATAATGTAACAGGGTGTTCATCATGTATAAAAATAAATCAATGCCAACTGCGAGCACATCTGCGCAAGCGAGACCGATAAAATTGTTTTATGGTATGGAAGCAGCAAGGGGAGATTATGAAGATAAATATAAAAATCAGCACGGAAACCTTAATAATCTGAGATGGATTAGAATTGATGATTTAAATGCTGGTTTGGGCTTAACATCAAGAGCTCTTATGGCGAGTTATATAATCGATGATATCAAAAAAGGTATTGATGTTAGAGGTGAAAATGCAAGGGTTCTTATTAAAGAATACCCATGGCTTACTGATAAAGAAGCTATAGATCTTTTAAAGAGTTGGTCTCAATATCTTAAAAAGAATTATGAATATCTAAGTTTTTCTCATATGGGTGAAACTAAAACTGCATTAGATTTTTTAGGTAAAAATGTTGATTCTACTGATATGGGCGCTAATGGTTCAATTAAACATGATTATCAAAAACATTTCGATACTTTAAAAAATAAATTCAAAGGCAGCAATATAAAAGGACACAAAAAAATGCGCCGTGATTTTATAAATCGCGGAAATGAGATGCCTGTAATGCGCGTAACTCTTGCATTTATAAATGCATTTTTCAGAAAAACCTCTAAATTGGGGCTTGATTGGGCTAATAGTAATAGTTCTAAAATCTCAGGTGTGAGTTTTTTGAACTATTATTTCAACAAAAACACAGGTGTCTATTCTGATATTATGGCAGAAGGGCAAAAAAAACGTGAAAGGTACACAATGAGTAATATTCAGGCTTTTAATCAATCTAAGGACGTTTACCGCATAACCTTTTCCGAGATTAGGCATGCTATGAGGAGAGGTTATAAACCTGATGATGTTGGCCCTTTATAATAATATTTATATTTTCACTATTTTATATTGTGTGAATAAATATCCAACTGCGTAATTAAAAATTATATAGTTGGATATTAAACGGTTTTATTCAGTGGCATTTTCTATCGGTAATCCGAACGAATAATCTACCTGGTGATAACCCAGCTGCTTGTTAAATGCTTTAACTAATACTGGCATCACCTCATCCACCGTAAGCCCTGGCTTTTCAAGACTGGCCTGCGTCATTTGCAGTCCGGCATAGCCACAGGGATTAATGCGCTGGAAAGGTTCTAAGTCCATATCAATATTCAGAGCCAGCCCGTGTAACGAGCAGCCTTTACGGATGCGTAAACCCAGCGAGCAAATCTTTTTACCGTCGACGTAAACGCCCGGCGCATCGGCTTTCGGATAAGCATCAATGTTGAAATGGGCCAGGGTATCGACCACGGTTTGTTCAATGGCGGTGACTAACTGACGTACGCCGATTTTTCTGCGTTTAATATCAATCATCACGTACATGACCTGCTGACCTGGCCCGTGATAGGTGACCTGGCCGCCGCGATCGCTCTGCACAACCGGAATATCGCCGGGGAAAAGCACGTGTTCTGCTTTACCGGCCTGACCCTGAGTAAAAACTTTTGGGTGCTCAACCAGCCAGATTTCATCCTGGGTTTCGGGAGTACGGCGATCGGTAAAGACGTGCATGGCATGCGAAACGGGTTCGTAAGGTTGCAGGCCAAGCTGGCGGAGGGTAATACGTTCTTGCAGTTTTTCTCGTTGCACGGCAGTCATCGTCATTCTGAGAATAGGGCAATATAAAGAAAATCAGCGTAACGCGAGGCGTTACGCTGACTCATTTTCTCTAATCTTTAGAGAACCATGCGTACAATTTCAATGTTACCAAGCTCATCATACAGGGTTTCTACCTGATCGATATGCGTCGCGGTAATGGTAATCGAAACTGAGTGGTAGTTGCCTTTACTGCTAGGTTTCACCTGCGGGTTGTAATCGCCAGGCGCGTGACGTTGCACGACTTCCACAACCTGGTCAACCAGCTCGGGCTGCGCCAGACCCATCACTTTATAAGTGAATGAGCAGGGGAATTCGAGCAGTTCGTTAAGTTTGGTTTTCATGTGCACTCCCGCGTAGTTACTGCTATTAAAATGTATAAATCACAACTCCCGACAAAGCGGGAGTTGTGATTAGAATTATATACTATTCATGTGGGGTTAAAGCGCACATTTTCAACCCCATTAGCAGGGTTTTAGCCAAACCAATGATGGAACATCAGTTTAATATAATCCACGATGCGGCTGACGAAGCCACCTTCTTTAACTTCGTTTAACACCACGAGCGGGCGTTGATCGATAGTTTTACCATCGAGCTGGAAGTTAATGGTGCCAACAACCTGATTTTTAAGCAACGGAGCATGCAATTCGGTGTTGTTCAGAACGTAGCTGGCTTTAAGATCCTTCATACGACCGCGTGGGATCGTCAGGTAAGCGTCTTTATCGACACCCAGCTCAACGCGATCAGTATTACCAAACCACACTGGCTCAGAAGCAAAGTCTTTACCGGCTTTCAGCGGAGAGACGGTTTCAAAGAAACGGAAGCCCCAGGTCAGCAGCTTTTTACTCTCGACTTCACGACCCTTATAGGTATGGCCTCCCATCACGGCGGAGATCAGGCGCATCTGGCCTTCGGTGGCCGAGGCGACCAGGTTATAACCGGCAGATTCGGTATGACCGGTTTTGATGCCGTCAACCTGTAGGCTAGAATCCCACAGCAGGCCGTTGCGGTTCATCTGACGAATGTTGTTAAAGGTGAACTCTTTCTCTTTATAGGTCGCATACTCTTCTGGCACATCGCGGATCAACGCCTGACCGATCAACGCCATGTCGCGCGCCGAGCTGTACTGGCCGTCTGCGTCGAGGCCGTGAACGGTGCCGAAATGGGTATTTTTCAGGCCCAGCGCGTTCACGTAGTTATTCATCAGGCCAACGAAGGCGTCCTGACTGCCGGCGACGTAGTCTGCCATTGCCACACAGGCATCATTGCCTGACTGCAAGATAATGCCGCGGTTTAGTTCGGAAACTGGGACTCGATCGCCAGGTTTCAGGAACATCAACGACGAGCCTTTGAATACCGGGTTGCCGGTAGCCCAGGCATCTTTGCCCACGGTAACCACGTCGTTAGGGGTAATCTTGCCTGATTTGATTGCCTGACCGATAACATAACTGGTCATCATTTTAGTCAGGCTGGCAGGATCGCGACGGGCGTCAGCGTTCATTTCGGCAAGAACTTTGCCCGAGTTGTAGTCAATCAGAATATAGGCTTCGGCATCGATTTGCGGAACGCCAGGGATCATTGTCTTCAGATTAACATCGTCGGCGAAAGCGGCGGACGCTGAGCATAGAGAAATGACGGTGCCAAGTGCAATGCTCTTGACTAAACGAGAAGGAGTAGCAAGTTTCATGATTGAGACAACAACATCCGTAAGGTAAATTAAAAACGTGCCACACTATAGCAGAACTGACACAATCAGACATCTGGCAATACTAAGGCTTGCTGTCATTTACTGAATTTTACAACCTGTAACCCCCTTCTTCCTTGACGCTGCAACTGCTTTGGCTGCGCTTGTTAACCCGAATCACTTACTTATGTAAGCTCATCGGGTGAACATGCTTGCCGCATTGTTGCAACGCCAATGAATTTGGGGTTGCTGTTGTTCTTGGCACTGTACCTGCGTTGGCTGCGCAAATTTAGCCGAATCACTTACCTGTGTAAGCTCATCGACTAAATCCGCTGGCCGCCTTACTACAGCACCAATAACTTCGCGGGGCTGCTGTTGTTCTAGGGATCGCTGCTGTTCTTGACGCTGTATCCCCAATCTACTTTTTACATCGATGAAGCTGGCACCACAAATGACTGCTGCTGGGCTTCGCTGTTCAGGCGCTGCTGGAACTGTGCGGCCTGCTGGCGAGTAAACGGCCCTAACTGTACGCGATAGGTGCTGCCGTTAGGCTGTACTTTGCCCGGTACGCCAAATCGCTTGCTCAGGCTTTTCTGCCAGATCTCTGCATTTTGCGGATTGCTCAACGCGCCGACCTGTACCATATAGCTGCCACCAGAAACCGGGGCTGACTGGCGAGTTGCCGGACGGGCTACGACCGGTGCTGCAGCGACAGGCACGGCAGCGGCGACGGCGGTTGATCCCGCATCACTTGCTGCTGAATCATCGGCAACGGGAGCGGGTTCGCTACTTTCCAGTACGCCTGCCGGAAGCGGTTGCGGCGCACCCAGGAATCCACCGCCGCCGTTTGCGGCTGTCGCACCTTGAGTGCCACTGTCACCATTGGCATCATTGTTTTGCGTGTTCAGCGTGCTGTTGTCGATAGGACGAACATCCGCGCCAGAATCAGGCGATGTTGGCTGCATGGTCGGAGTCCCTAAGCCGGTTGCACCCAGGCTCGGGCGAGCGGGCAGGGCATAGGTCTGCTTGGCAACGGTGGTTCCGATTGTGCCCGGACCGGACAGCGTGCCGTCGGGCGCGACGTTAATAATGTCGAGTTTTACGCGGGTACTGTTGGTCAGATTAAGGCGATCGAAGGCCGCCTTCGACAGATCGATGATTTTATCTGAAGTGAACGGTCCACGGTCATTGATACGAACAACCAGCATGCGGCCATTGGCCAGGTTGGTAACACGCACGTAGCTTGGGATCGGCAGCGTCGGGTGAGCTGCGGTCATTGCTGACGGGTCAAACTCTTCACCGCTGGCGGTGACGTTGCTGCCCGCTTCATTACCGTACCAGGTAGCGGTACCGGTCTGAGTGAAGCGTGAAGCATCTTTGATAATTTTATAGCTGTTGCCGTTGGCAGTGTAATCGTTGTTGGCATTCGCATTTAAAGGCTCATAAACCGGATCGGCACCGCCAATCTCAACCACAGGCCCGTTATAAGCTGGCTCAGGCGCGGCCTGCTGTGGTTGGTTGTCTGGAGAACTACAGGCACTCAATAACAGCCCGGCGATAATCGCCCCTACCCACTCCTTGCGCATTGCTTACCCCTATAAATTTTTTGAAAGCATTTTACGATGAGTATGTATCGACATCACGATACCAAACCCAGCCATTAGCACGATTAGCGCTGACCCACCATAACTGACCAACGGCAGAGGCACCCCTACTACCGGCACTATACCACTCACCATGCCAATGTTAACAAAGACATAAACAAAGAATATCAGCATTAACCCTCCCGACATGACGCGTCCGAACGTGGTTTGTGCTTTTGCCGCAATGACCAGACCACGGGTGATCAGGCCCAAATAAAGCGCCAGTAACACCAGTACGCCTTGCAAGCCCAATTCTTCGGCCAGTACGGCAAAGATAAAGTCGGTATGGCGCTCGGGCAGGAACTCAAGCTGTGACTGAGTGCCGTGCAGCCAGCCTTTGCCAGAGAAACCGCCAGAACCGATGGCAATCTTAGACTGAATGATGTGATAACCAGCGCCCAGCGGATCGCTCTCGGGGTTAAGCAGCATCATCACGCGTTCGCGCTGATAGTCATGCATCAGGAAGAACCACAGGATCGGAATAAAGGCCGCAACCAATAGTGCCGCGCAGGCAATGAGCTTCCAGCTCATGCCGGACAGGAACAGAACGAAAATACCTGAGGCGGCGATAAGAATGGCCGTACCCAGGTCAGGCTGTGCGGCTACCAACAGCGTCGGGACAAACACCAGTACCAGCGCGATAGCGGTATTTTTCATTGATGGCGGGCAGATATCACGGTTGATAAAGCGCGCGACCATCAGCGGCACGGCTATTTTTGCCAGTTCCGAGGGTTGGAAACGTACAAAGCCCAGGTCGAGCCAGCGCTGTGCGCCTTTACTGACCTGTCCGAAGACGTCAACCAGTACCAGCAGGAATATGCAGAAAATATATAGATAGGGCGCCCAGCTTTCATAAACGCGGGGGGGAACCTGCGCCAGGACCAGCATTACCACCAGTCCTCCTGCGATCTGCGCAAGTTTACGTTCCATCATGCCGACGTCCTGGCCGCTGGCGCTCCAGATAACGAAAGCGCTATAAACCAGCAGAGCCAGTACGATAACCAGCATTGTGATGTCGATGTGCATCTTATGCCACAGCGACCCTTGTTTTTGGCTTTCAGTCATTCTACGTTAATCACCTTCGATGCCGGGCGGAGCAGGAGCTTCGGCCGGTAATGTCGTCGTATTATCGCCCAATAAAATATGGTCGAGGATCTGTCGAGTAATGGTGCCCACTGCCGGACCAATACCGCCGTTTTCCAACACCACGTTGACTGCAACGGTAGGGTTGTTGTACGGCGCAAAGGCGTTCATCAGCTTGTGGTCACGCAGATGCTCTGCGATTTTATGTGCGTTATAGGTCTCGTTGGCTTTCAGGCCATAAACCTGTGCTGTACCGGATTTCGCCGCCGCTTTGTATGGCGCATCCATAAAATATTTACGTGCCGTCCCGTTTGAGCGGTTTGCGACGCCAAACATGCCGTCTTTCGCCAGCTCCCAGTAACCAGAGTGAACATCGCCAATCTGCCTGATTTCCTGCTGTTGGTAAGGCACTTTCGTCACCCCATCCTGCGTACTGAGCAACAGGTGCGGTGTCTTGACGTTCCCGTCGTTAATCAGCGTAGTCAGTGCTTTGTTGTTCTGGATTGGCGTAGCGGTCCAGTAACCCTGACCAATGCCCACCGGAATGGTATCTCCCTGATACCAAGGCTTTTTAAAGCGTTTCATCTTCCAATCGCGGGTCGGCATATTGCCGTTGCGCTCTTCGGAGAGATCGATGCCGGAATATTCGCCGTAACCAAATTTGCTCATCCACTCCGACAGGCGGTCAATGCCCATGTCGTAGGCCACCTGATAGAAGAAGGTGTCTGCGGACTCTTCCAGTGCTTTGGTCACGTTTAATCTGCCGTGACCCCAGTGTTTCCAGTCACGATAGCGCTTGTCCGATCCGGGCAGTTGCCACCAGCCGGGGTCAAACAACGAAGTATTTTTGTTAATCACCCCCGCAGTCAATGATGAAACCGCGATATACGGTTTGACCGTTGAGGCGGGAGGATAAAGTCCCTGCGTCGCACGGTTAATCAGTGGACGATCTGGATCGTTCAGCAAAGTGTTGTATTCCTTGCTTGAAATACCGTCGACAAACAGATTCGGGTCGTAGCTCGGGTTTGAAACCAGCGCGCGAATGCTGGCATCACGCGGGTCAGTCACCACCACGGCCGCGCGGCTGCCGCTAAGCAACTGCTCGATATACATCTGCAGCGGCAGATCCAGCGTTAGCGTGATGTCTTTCCCGGCCTGCGGCGGTTCTTCATGTAACTGGCGAATAACCCGACCGCGGTTATTGACCTCCACCTCGGCATAGCCGGTTTTACCGTGCAGCGTGCTCTCGTAGTAGCGTTCGATGCCCAGCTTGCCGATATCATGAGTGGCGGCGTAATTAGCAAGAATACCGTCTTTGTCCAGCCTTTCAACGTCGCGATCGTTAATTTTTGAAACATAACCAATCACGTGTGTCAGGGCAGAGCCGTAGGGATAGTAGCGGCGCTGGTAGCCTTTGACTTCAACGCCGGGGAATTTAAATTGATTAACCGCGAAGCGTGCCACCTGCACCTCGTTAAGCCCCACTTTTACCGGGATTGAGGTGAAGCGTCGCGCACGTTTGCGTTCTTTATAGAAGTTTTCGATATCTTCGGTAGTGAGATCGACAATCGCCGTCAACGCAATCAGCGTATTTCTGACGTCATCGACCTTTTCCGGCATCATCTCCAGCTGATAGATGGTGCGGTTTAACGCCAGCGGCGTACCGTATCTGTCATAGATGATGCCACGACTGGGAGCAATGGGAACCAGCTTGATGCGGTTATCGTTAGATCGCGTTTGGTAATCTTCGAAACGCACCACCTGGATAGTGTATAGATTGTAAACCAGTATGCTACTGAGCAGCACAATGCCAAATAGCGCCACCAGTGCACGGCGCACAAACAGGGCTGATTCAGCCGTATAGTCGCGAAAAGGGTTACGATCTATTTTCATCCCACTACTTAATTCACAGTGCTGCTGATAATGACCAACCGCTTATTCGCGGTGGTACGGATGATTAGTGGTAATACTCCAGGCACGATAAAGGCTTTCAGCCACCAAAACCCGAACCAGCGGGTGAGGCAGTGTCAGCGGAGACAGCGACCAGCTCTGTACCGCAGCCTCTTTACATGCCGGTGCCAGCCCTTCAGGACCGCCAATCAGCAAACTGACATCTCTGCCATCCTGCTTCCAGCGTTCAAGCTGTTGGGCCAACTGTGGCGTTTCCCAGGGTGTCCCGGGAATATCCAGCGTAACGATCCGATTGCCTTTTCCAACCACAGACAGCATCTGCTCGCCTTCTTTTTCAAGAATGCGTTTGATATCGGCGTTTTTCCCGCGTTTACCCGCGGGCACTTCAATCAGCTCAAACGGCATGTCTTTTGGGAAACGGCGAAGATAATCAGTGAAGCCAGTCTGCACCCAATCGGGCATTTTCGTACCTACGGCGACGAGTTGCAGCTTCACGAATTAACCCCAAAGTTTCTCAAGTTCGTACAGCACGCGGCTTTCTTCCTGCATGACGTGTACGATCACTTCGCCCAGGTCTACAACAACCCAGTCAGCTTCGTTGATACCTTTGATACCGTGTGCATCCAGACCCGCGGCCTTGGCTTCTTCAACCAGGTGACCGGCGATAGAAACGACGTGACGGCTAGAAGTACCGGTACAGATCACCATGCAGTCAGTGATGCTTGATTTGCCAGCTACGTTGATAGCAACGATGTCCTGGGCTTTGAGGTCATCAACTTTGTCGATGACGAATTCTTGGAGCGCTTTACCTTGCAAAGATTCCCCCTGGGGATATTGAGTAGTTCTGGAACCGAAAATGAAGCGGCGGAGTATAACACGCGATGCTTATACGCGTAATTTATTCACGACGTAAAGTGTTCGCTATACAGCCCCTGAGATTCGATATAGCGCTCAACTGAGAAGGGAAGTAAATCTGAGCAATCGCGGCCCTCGTGACGACGCTGGCGGATTTCTGTGGCAGAAATATCCAGCAGCGGAGTATTGGCCTGATAAATAAAGCCATGAGGGCGTTGCCTGAGCTGACCGGCATCTTCTATTTTGTGCGCATCGTACCAACGCTGCAATTCGGGGGTATCCAGCTCGCGGGCGTATCCCGGACGGGCTAAAACCACCAGATGACACACGTCGAGCAGAGACTCCCAGCGGTGCCATTTGTAAAGCGTCAGTAATGAATCTTGACCAATAATAAACGCCAATGGCTGTTGAGTGCCATGTTCTTTACGTAATGTTTCAAGAGTCTCGATGGTATAGGAGGGGGTATTGCGCTGTAGCTCACGAGAATCCACTGAAAACAAAGGATTATCTTCTACTGCCAGCTGCGCCATTTTCAGCCTTTGTGCCGGACTGGCCTCGGGTTGAGCGCGATGAGGCGGTACATTATTCGGCAGCAGAATGACTTTTTCGAGTTGGATCTCACGGGCGAGCTGCTCGACGGGGCGTAAATGGCCGTAATGGATAGGGTCAAAAGTGCCGCCAAACAGCGCCATCAGTTCATGTTTTTCGCCATCAATGGAGGTCATTACAAGGTTCCTGAATCAATAAAGCTCGGCGGAAGCGGTTTTCCACACAGCAACATTGAAAGGCTCTCAAGTTCGGGCCAGACCGATTGACCATAGTCCTGTTTCAGGCGGATTTCCATCTGAGTCAGCAGTTGTACCGACTGATTTAGCTGTTGTAGCGACAAACGCTGTAGCGCCTGAGTGACCAGAGTTCGGCGGTTCTGCCACACCTTGTACTGGTCAAACAGGTTGCGCAGCGGCTGGTTATCCATTTTACGTCGCAGGTTGAGCAGCATCAGCAGTTCACGTTGCAGAGTGCGCAGCAAAATCACGGGTTCACTGTCTTCCTGTTGCAGCTGGCGCAAGATATGCCAGGCGCGCTTGCTTTTTCCTGCCAGGATCGCATCAAGCCAGTGGTAAGGCGTAAAGTGCGCCGCGTCATTCACCGCGTCTTCGACACGCGGCAGCGTCAGTTTTCCGTCGGGATAGAGCAGTGCCAGGCGTTCCAGCGATTGTGCCAGCGCCAGCAGGTTTCCCTCATAGCAGTAACACAATAGTTGGTTGGCCGGATCGTCCAGCTCCAGCTGCAGTGATTTTGCCCGTTTGGCGACCCAGCGCGGCAGCTGTGCCTGTTCTGGTGTCTGGCAGGTGACAAACACAGTGCGATCGCTGATGGCCTTGAACCAGGCCGCATTTTCCTGCGCCTTGGTGATTTTGCTGGCGCGTAAAATCAGCAGAATATCTTCGTGCAGCAGGCTGACCAGCGTTTTTAGCTGTTCGGCGATGGGGGCGGTCGGTCCATTTTCGGGAAGATGCAGAGTCAGGGTCTGGCGACTGGCGAACAGGCTGAGCGCCTGACAGCTGCTAAAAATGTTGTCCCACTCGGTATGGGCATCAAGGATAAAACTGAAATGTTCGTTAAATTCTGCAGCATTAGCGGCCTGGCGCACGGCGTCCTGGCTCTCCTGCAACAGAAGAGGATCATTACCACAAAGCAGATAACAAGCGCGCAGCCCCTCTCGGAGCTGCGCGGCAAGTTGTTCAGGATAAATACGAATCATTGAGCAGTGGTGCTGGCCGCAGGGGCTTTTCCAACGCTGATGATTTCAGGTGCAGCGCTAACTTCTTGTTTTCTCGTCAACTCTGCGGCGTGAACCGTCAGGAATTTACGAATCAACTGCTGAGAAGCCTGCTCACGCATTTCTTTGTCGATAATATCCTGCTCGGCATCTTTTGCTAACGCTGCCAATGGGTTATCGAAGAATGCGCGATAAACAGTTACGCTGATCGGATAAATATCTCTACCCGGCATCATCACCTGCGCCCTGACGACCATCTGTTTTGAGTATTCGGCTGTTTTACCGTCTTCAAATATAGAGGCTGTCACCTGGCTCTCTGACGCGCCAACTATCCGTAGCTCAGGCAGGCTTTTCTTGGCGGAAGCTGTTGGTTCAACCACTTTAACGTCGTTGAGTTTCAACTGTTGCCTGATTTCACGCGTAAGCGGCCCATACGGGTCATAGCTGTTCAGCGTGATGGTTTTAAGCTCAACAGGTACGTTGGTCACGCCGCGCAGGTGGAAACCACAGCCCGATGTCACCAGTACGATAGCGCTTACCAACAGCATCACAATACGATGTCGCATAATATTTTCTCGCAAAAAAAGCCTCCTTGGCTTAACCCACAACCAGATTAAGCAGCTTGCCTGGCACGTAGATTACCTTGCGGACTGTAACCCCATCCAGATATTTTGCGACCAGATACTCTTGCGCCGCTAATTCGCGAACCTGTTCTTCTGTCGCGTCTGCGGCAACGGTTATCTTGGCACGTACTTTACCATTTACCTGCACAACTACCAGTTTAGAGTCTTCAACCATGGCTTTTTCATCTGCCACCGGCCAAGGCGCGGTATCGACATCACCTTCGCCACCCAGAGTCTGCCACAGGCTGAAGCACACGTGCGGAGTGAATGGATACAGCATGCGAACCACGGCCAACAGGGCTTCCTGGATCAGCGCGCGATCCTGGTCAGTATCCTGTGGCGCACGACCCATCTTGTTCATCAGCTCCATGATAGCCGCGATGGCGGTATTGAAGGTCTGACGGCGGCCGATATCATCGGTCACTTTAGCGATAGTCTTGTGCAGATCGCGGCGCAAATCTTTCTGCTCAGCGGTAAGGGAAGCCACGTCCAATGCCGGTGCTGCGCCTTTTTCGCTGTGCTCGTAAGCCAGTTTCCAGACACGTTTCAGGAAGCGGTTAGCCCCTTCAACGCCGGATTCCTGCCATTCCAGGGTCATTTCAGCCGGAGAAGCAAACATCATGAACAGGCGTACGGTATCAGCACCATATTTCTGCACCATGACTTGCGGGTCGATACCGTTGTTTTTGGACTTGGACATTTTGCTCATGCCCGCGTACACCAACTCGCGACCTTCTGGATCGGTAGCTTTAACGATACGGCCTTTCTCGTCACGCTCGAGGGTGGCATCGATTGGGGAAACCCAGACGCGAGCGCCACCTTCGTTAAGATAATAGAAGGCATCAGCCAGCACCATGCCCTGACACAGCAGGCGTTTGGCTGGCTCGTCGGAGGTGACCAGACCTGCATCGCGCATCAGTTTGTGGAAGAAGCGGAAATACATCAGGTGCATGATGGCGTGTTCGATACCGCCCACGTACTGGTCTACCGGCAGCCAGTAGTTGGCCGCAGCCGGGTCAAGCATGCCTTTGTCGTAGTCTGGGCAGGTGTAAC